>NZ_KE332512.1:1955958-2316570 GCF_000412995.1 Treponema vincentii F0403
CTTCTTTATCTCCTTTACTGTTCTTTCTTTCCACACGCTTAACGTACTTAATATAATAAAGCGCTTCCCACTTATTTAATAAATTTCGTTCCTTTTGTTTCGTCTTTTATTGCCCGGTGGCCATAGTGGAGAGGTCATACCCGTTCCCATCCCGAACACGGAAGTCAAGCTCTCATTACGCCGATGATACTGCTCTTTCAGAGTGGGAAAGTAGGTAGCTGCCGGGCTTTTTTTATCCTCTTATGAGAGGGTATAAGGTAGGTATTGATGATTATGGTTCTTCGCCCTATCTCAAAGTATTTCATATTATATTTGTTGTTTTTTTCTCTTCTGTTTACCTGTTTTTCATGTACTACGGTTAAAGGCCGTGTTAATACTACCGATACCTCTGACCAGTCTCTAACTGCTACTATTTTACCGTTACCTTCTGCTGCGCAGCTTGCATTAAGCCGCACGGATTCGCAGGTACAGGCTGATATGGAGATCGCTTCTCCTGAGAGCATCCGGAGAGCTGTAAACCGTGTGTATTCCGCATCGCAAGGCTTTACTGTGGAGAAGCAATTTCAATTGACACTGGCTGCACGCTTGATGCGTCTCGTATACCCGCTTGAACTTGTCGATTGGAATGTACCGAGTTATCAGCAGAGTGATCCTTCTCTCGATGCATTGGCTCAGATTGAAAAAGGTGTTTATCCTCAAAAACTGGGGCTTAATACATTCTTTGATGCCGTTATTCCTGCGATTATCTTAACACGCGGAATAAATGTAACGGAATATGCTGATGCACTGGAAAAGCGTTTATTTGCTGCGAGAAATTTTAATTCTTTATCTGTCTTGCCTCCTTATCTTTTGGGGCTTTTGTATGAGCAGCAGGGTAGACTTTCTGATGCGGAAGCTTCCTATCGAATGGCATGGGGACAAGATGAAAGCTGCTATCCCGCCGGTATGCGCTTGGCTTATTTGGCGCTCCGGAACAATAATAATGATATAGCGTATGAAATTGCTGAAAAACTATATAGCCGTTATCCTAATGCGGCAGCAATTCAGTTGCTGCTTGCGGAAACGTATCTTGAAAAAGGTGATTTAGAAAAAGCAGAAGAGATTGTTTATGCACTGCTTAAAACGGGTAATGATTTTGGGCGTCCATTCTTTTTGCGTGTTCGTCTCCATATTGTGAAGAAAGAGTATTTAACTGCTAATGCCTTGCTTGATGAATTTGCTAAACAAAATAGGGTTGATAAAGATTATCTTTTACTGCGTGGACGCGTTTTACTCGAATGGAGCAAAAATGTTACTGAAGCAAAACAATGTTTGGAAAAAGCTGTAACTTTGTATCCGGGAGATTCAGAAGTTATGCTGGCTTGTGCGAATTTTTGCTTTGAAACAAAAAATACCGTTAACGGGAAAAACACTAACGATTTTATTGAAGCGCTATTAAAGCAAAATCCTCGTAATATTCTTGCAATCCGCCTTTTGGTAAAGGATGATATAGCGGAAAAACGATGGGAAAGCGCCTTTGAGCGTGCACAATATTTGTATGATAATAATCCTTCTGAAGAAGATGTCGTACTCTATGCCCGTGTTTGTGCCGGAATGAATAACTGGGAAGCGGCGGTGGATACGGCGCGAGCTGCATATAACGCCGCCCAAAATAAGCCGTCCGACGAAATTATTACATTATATTTGCAGGCTCTTTACGGGGCGAAAAGATACGGCATTCTTAGGCAAGTTATTAACCGCCATCTTGCCGATGCCCGTTCAGCTTTGAAGTCGGTTTTAATTTATTATCAATCGCTGCTTGAATCTAATGATGAAGAGAAGCTCGCGCTTTTGCGCTCGAGTCTTTTAGCTGATCCGCGCAGTTCGCTAACGCTGTTTGCCTTATACGGATGGTATTTTGAGCATAAAGATTATCGCAAAGCATACTATTATTTACAGCAAGTTATTGCACTTGACCCTTATAATAAAACTTATTTGCAACTCGCCGAAAAATTGGAAAGACTCCAGTAAAATTTTGAAGACAGAAGAAATAAAAAAGCCTAAAATAAACCGTTAAGTTTATTTTAGGCTTTGCCATCTCCTAGGGGAATTGAACCCCTGTTGTCGGGATGAAAACCCGATGTCCTAACCACTAGACGAAGGAGACATCACAATTCTGTTGCATAACAACGGAATATATTTATACCGAAAAAGCATCTTATTGTCAAGTAGGAATCTAAAACTGTTGTTATTCGGTAAAATTGATATTGACTTCCCCTATACCGGCTTTAACTTCAATAGTATGTAAAGCAGTACGCTGGTTTTCTTTAACGATATTACCCATTAGTCCGCTTCCGCTCGCGCCGTTTACCGAAACTGAACCGATGCCGGAGGTTATATCAATTGCATAGTCGTCCTTTTTTCCGTTGATGCGCATATCTATTTCACCGATTCCTGCATGAATTTCAAGATTCTGAAATATCTTTCCGTCAAAAACGGTTTCACCGACTCCCGTGTGCATCTCGGTATCCGTAAAACTGCAATTTCGGAACACGGTTTCTCCTACTCCTGTTTTAATGTTCACATTTGATGCGGTAATATTGTTGATATTGACCTCGCCGGCGCCGGTATTCAGTATAAATCGTTGAGTGGCGGTAAATCCGTCAAGCGTCAGCGATGCCGCTCCCGTATTGATGTCAACGGTATCGAAGAGCGTATTTTGAGGTATCTTTACCGTGATAACCGTTTTAGAGCGCCCTATTTCATCCCGATGCCATCCCAAAAACCAATTCCAATTGCGGTTCTTTTTTGTGCTAACCGTCAAAACATTTCCCTCAACTTGCACGGACGCATCGACCCTTTTGGTGTTATTCGTGATGCTGTAGGCAACGGATTGTTTATTGTGCGGTTCAATCCGCAGCGTAACATAAGAAATATCCGCTTTAAGCTGTTTTAAAACGGAATCGTTCGAGGTGAGCTGTACTTCATGTATATCTGCCGGCTGCACCATATTTGTATGCTTGTCATCCATGTTCCACTCCTCATAGTCTGATTTATAAAAAGCTTTTTTAACGCTTCCGCCCATCATCATTCCGATAATGACGAGTATACCGCCAATTCCAATAATCAAAAAAGCTGCTGTTATTCTTTTTTTCATCAGGCGCTCCTAAAATAAGAATGCCAAGCCGCCGAAAAATAAGCCTGCTATTAAAAGGGGAATACCGCATAAAATAACGATGAGCAGCAGAATGCCGAAGGTGAGCAGTTTAAATGAAAGCTTCAGTAAGCCGCCTGCAACGGTAAAGATTAATCCCTCTATTCCGAATATTGTAAACAAAATACATAAAACAATGAGTGTCAGCATTTGTTCCTCCTATAATACACTTAATACGCTCCCCTTATTGTTCCGTGTCGCCTTCATCTTTCCGGACATATTCATATTCGAGCGGTTCCTCTTTTTTTACCGGCATGACTAATGCACAGATGATATAGCAGAGAATACCGCTGCCGAAGAAAAGGGTCGCGAGAATCCACAACAACCGGATGACGGTTGGGTCGATGTCAAAGTATTCGGCAATACCGCCGCATACACCGCAGAGTTTTTTATCGTTTTGGCTTCGATAAAGCTTTTTTTCCATAATAATCCTCCAAAATGTTGTTTTGAGAGCTTCTAAAAATTCGCCTGAGTTTTTAGAGGTTTTCTTTAGATGTCATCTATCTGACTTATTCTTAATATGAGTCCCAATACCGGCAATTAATGCGCTGATACCGTGAAAGATCAGCAATGCAAAACCTACGAGAATTAATGCGCTGCCGAAAAGCAATAACGCGGAAGCGGAACCTAAGAACAAGCTGCCGATACCTTTAATAAAAACAGCTCCTGCTGCAATCACCAAGGCAAAGACAACCGCAAATCCTGCAAATCCGAGCGCTATAATAATGACTACCGATGCGATAATCAGCGGTACTGCGACGGGTGCTGCACAAATCGCCAGTATGGTAAACCAAAAAGCGCGCCACCCGCTTTTTGTAGATGCACGGGCTTTTTTCGCTTCTTTTACGGCATAATCCGATAAAATCTTTGAGGCAAGATGTGCGGGACTTTTTAGTTCGTTTATAACAGCTTGTTCATTTTGACTGCCTGCTTCGTCAAAATACTCTTCGTAATATTGCAATGCCGCCTGTAAATCTTCTTGCGGCAGCCGATGCAGCCGTACAGCCAGCTCGGCCATAAATTCTTTACGGGTCATGAACGCTGTGCTCCTTTAAAAATCTTTTCGATTAATTCCTTGTATGATTTCCATTCATCGCAGTATAAGCTTTGCTGCCGTTTCCCGGCAGTTGTTATACGATAATATTTTCTATTGCGTCCATCAATGGGCATGTCATAGGTTTCTAAAAAGCCCGCAGTTTGCAGCCGTTTTAATACCGGATAGAGTGTCGATTCAGAGATGGACATTACATCCTTTACATCCTGTGTTAACTTATAGCCGTAGGAATCTTCATTACTCAAGATGGCAAGCACGCAGGCTTCAAGCAATCCTGAGTTAATTGAAAAAAGCACTTTTACCTCCTGAGTTCATATTTTTAAAGACGCACAAACAAGGCTGTATCAACCTGTAACGTGTATAATATTATACACTATATAATATATTGTCAAGTATGATATAATGCCTGCAAGTGTGTTTTCTTGCCAGCCTATTAAAACTTTCTTAAATGATATATACTTTCAGCCGATAATTAAAAGCGATGATGTGTATAAAAAAAATTTTTGCAGTGTTATTTTTTTTCTCGTGCGTCCTTGCCGCTGCTTTTACCGGTGATGCGGTATTTGAATTAGGCGGAAAACAGGGCTGGGGAATGCTGCAATATACTGAGAATATACAGATGTGCCCGGGAAAATACGGGAATCCCGGTATTTCACTGAGCAGCAGTGCTCCCAAGATAACGCAGGAAACCGATCTCTATCTTAACTTTGATTCTCCCTCTATTATAGAAGAGACAAGTTCATATACGGTTGTATCGTCAACAATGCGCTTCGCAGGAGCCGAACAGGCAAAGCTCGGCGTAGGGGCGGCAATGTGCAGCCCTCATGTAAAAACGGCCGGTTTAATTTTAAAACCGCAAAAAGGTTCTTTTTTTGCAGGCGAAGGTTCCGCCGGTTCGTTTACGATAGAGTTTTGGATAGCGCCGTCGGTTACCGAAAGCGGCAGCGTCATTCTTCAATGGTATTCCGCATATTTTGAACGAGATCGCCTAACCGATCAACATATCATTGCTCAAATTCTTCAAAATAAGTTGCAATGGGACTTTTTTAATATTTGGCAGGATAAATATAATAACGGTATTTCTATTCAGTTGAAGGGACGTACTAATTTAATTCCTTCTCAATGGTCGCATCATTTGATTACATACAATGAAGAGATAGGCCTTTTGGAATACCGCATGAACGGACATACGGAAAATATCGTTTATGTTACCGAAAACGGACGGGAAGGCGATGCCGTTTTATTATCAAGGCTGGGACATGCCGCCGATCTTTCAATCGGTGTGCACTATTCGGGACTGCTTGACGAAATGAAGATAACCAAGCGTTTTTTTGAACCGCCGACCTTTGCCGAACAAGCTGCGTTATTTGACCGCTATCACCTTAACGGCGGCCGCTTTGAATCCCTTATTATCGATTCAGGCGGTTCGATGTCGCAGGCAAAGAAGCTTACTATTTCTGCAGATACTCCAATCCAAACGGAGGCGGTGTTTTTTGTCCGCTCCGGCGAAAACCGCTATTCTTGGACGGATACGGAGCCGGCGTGGAAGCCTGTCCGCAGCGGCCAAGCTATTACGGGAATGCAGGGGAGATTCTTTCAAATAGCGGGAAATCTCTATCCGGATGCTGAAGGACAAAAAACACCGGTTGTGCATTCCATCAGCTTTGAATACGAAAAAGATTCCGAACCGCTGCCGCCGGCCCGCTTATTTGCAGCGCCGAGGGATGGCAGTATCGAACTGTCATGGACACCGTCGATTGATTTTGATGTAAAAGGTTATATGGTATATTATGGGGAGCGCCGGGGAGAATATTTTTCGGCAGGATCGCCGCTTAATGTAGGCAAGGTACTTTCCTATCGTGTACCGAATTTGGATAACGGCAAAATTTATTTTTTTGCAGTTGCAGCGTATGATGATGAAGAAGGTATACGGGTGGGTTCCTTTTCTCAAGAAGTATGGGCAAGGCCGCGGAAGGAATAGCGGTTTATAGAGGAACTATGTCGGAGTCACTTGATTTTATCTTTGAGCGTGCAAATTCAGCTTTAATTACTCAGGACTTTGAATATGCCGAACAGTTGTTGACTAATGTGCTCAAAAAGCATCCTGATATATTGCCGCATGATAAGACCAAAATTGAAAGTTTATTGGCGCGCATCTATGGAGATGAGGGAGATCTTGAACGGTCATTAGCAGCCTATCTTCGTTTATATGAACGCGAACCCGATAATGTTGATTTGATGTTGAGCCTTGGGCGTATTTATCGGCATTTAGGGCGCTATGACGCTGCTCTTGAGATATTAAAAAAAGCAGAAGATATAGGCGGTGATACCGATGAAATACTGTACAATATTGCAAAGACCTATAAAAGGATGGGCAACTATGATGAGGCTGCCGACTATTTTTCCCGTGCAATAGAAGTAAAACCCGACCATGCCCACGCCTATGATCGACTTGGTAATCTTTATGTTCTGACAGGGGATACGGATAAGGCAATTGAAGTATATAAACAAGGTTTACGGGTAGACCCAAATCATCCTTATTTGAATTTTCATCTTGCCGGATTGTTACGGCAAGAAAAACGGTATGAAGAAGCTATTGTATACTACAATTCGGCACTCCGTATTAACCCTGCATGGGGCGAAGTTTTGTCGGGTATTGCCGCTGCCTATTTACAGTTGGATAAACTTGACGACGCGCTGGATACGTATCGTTCGCTGTTGCGGGTAACCGGAGAGAATGCACCGATATATACCGAACTCGGGTATCTCTTTGAAAAAAAACGGCTGCTGCAAGAAGCGGAACAATATTACTATGATGCTTTAGCGATAGATTTCGGCTTTGCTCCTGCCGCCCTTGCGCTGACTCGGCTATTGGAAAATAAACAGCAGTATAATGAAGCGCTGCCGATACTGCTCGCTGCAGAAACCGCTCCGGTAAATGCCGATAATCATGCATTGCGGCTTAAAGCTATCCAAATGTGCATGTATGCGAAGGACTATGCTAAGGCGTATGAGATTTTCGGACGATTGGATGCGGAGCATAGCAACAGCCTTAGCGCGCTGAAACTACGTGGGCAGCTTTATGCCCTTACCGGCGAATCGGAACAAGCCGAAGAAACATTTAAACAGATATTAAAAATAGCACCGGCAGCAATAGAGTTCCGCCAAGAACTTGCAGAGCAATATCTATTAGCACATAAATATGAAGAAGCAAAGGAACAGCTTAACCTCTTTTTAAAGCAAAGGCCGACCGATATTTCCGCATTGATGGCATTAGGAAGAACCGAAGAATTATTGAATAATCCGCAGGCCGCATATCAAGATTATCAAAAGGTACTTGAATTAAAACCCGATGCTATTGAAGCCCGCTCGGCTCTTTCGAGATTGTTTCAAAAGAGAGGAGACACGCTTGAGGCTTTAAAAACTGCAAGTGAAATTCTCAATATGCAAAGCGGTTTTGAAATAGGGGAACATGAGCAAGACATGGCAGCATCGCTCGATCTCTATGAGCAGGCTGCTGAAAGGTATATTGCCGATCCGCTGCTGACCAAAAATCTTGAACAATTAAAACCCGACGATTCATATCTTTATATTTCACCGACTGAACTAAATCCGGAACCGGATAGAAGTATTCCATCATTACGGGATATATCCCAATCCGAACGGGAACTCCCTTTTGAAATGCTCATTGAAGGGACGGAAGAGATTAAGGAACTACCTCCGGAGGAAGACGACGATGTTTCTATCGGCGGTATGCAGCTGAGCGGGAATGCTCAATCCGGTACATCCGGACAGCCTGCATTTCCTCGCTATGACAATTCCGCACCTCTATCCTCTGCAACCGGTTCCGGCGGGAATTTCGGCATGGCGGGAATGTCTCCGGCAGCAGGAAGTACGGCCGATTCCACGCCCCAAACAAGAAACAACTTGCCGGTTATGCAATCCGGTACGGCCGGAAGTCCGGCCTTTTCTTCTCCTATTGAAGAACTTTATCTTAATCCCGAAAATGCTACAAATAATGCTGCTATCGGTATAGGCGGCATTTCCCAAAAAAATGTAGAAGCGCTGCATAAACGCCGGGATCTCCTTAAAGATGAGGCAATACAGGAACGCTTAAAGATATTGAATACCTACGGCACAACGATGGGGTTCTTGCAGGATATTATTTCGGATATCGATAAGCAGCTTGATGAGAATTGGTATGCACAGGCCGTGGAGTTGTTGGCCGAAAGAATTGCCGAAAACTTAAGCCGAAAAGTGCCGCTTCAAATGGTCAGCCCGCAAGAAGCTCCTCATGAGGTGCTGACAACGGATGAACCGGAGATGCCGGATGAAGATAACGGGGATATGCAGAGCGGAGCGGACGAATCGATACCAAGCGAGGAACCCGTATCAATACCGAGCGAAGAAGGCGTGCAAGTTATCGAAACACAGGAAGATGCCATACTTGCTGCCGGGCGAAATAAAGAAGCTGAGCCCGCAATCGATGACTTTCTGGGTGTCGAGATTATAAATGAAGATAAACCTCTTGCAGATACTGAAACGGTAAGCGCTTCTCCCAAATCCAATGATGACGATAACACGGAAACGGGCGATACCGGAAAAACAAGTGATACCGGAAAAACAGGTGATACCGATGACGGAGAGTTGTCATTCGATGATGTAGAAATTGAAGACGAAGCAGAACCCCGTGATAGTCAAGAGCCTTTTGTTCTTGATCAGGAACAGCAAAACCTCTTATGGTGTCATGCAAAACATCAGGTTAAAGATTCTTCTTCGCTTGAACAGTATCTTAATACAACCGATCCTGAACAGCTTGCACAGTTGTTCTTATACTTGCGTGATTTATTCGCCTATCTGCCGCAGGAAGAGCTTGATATTTTCCTGAATAGCAGCGAAAGAATACAAATCTACTATATCATTGCGCGGTTGTCGGGTGAATTGGGACTTAAAGAACGCGCCAATCTTATTCAACAGGCGTGTAGTGTTGTGAGTGCGCAGCCCCCATATAATGATGCGGCGGTGTTTAAATTGCTGAGTTATTTACGCGATTTAAGTATTGCCCTGCCGGATCAAGAATTGGGAACAAGGGTGAGGCAGGAACTGGAACAATTGATGGCAAATATGTCTTCGGTTCTGCCTGATCTGTAATAAAAGTGAAAAAGAGGCCAAATAGGCGTCTGGGATTTTAGGAGAAAAAAATGGAATTGAATAAGTATATCGACCATACCTTATTAAAACCGAATGCTGTAGAATCGGAAATTACCGCATTATGTAAAGAAGCGAAGGAATATCATTTTGCTTCGGTTTGCGTGAATCCTTGCAATGTCGCGCTGGTAAAAAAGGAACTTGCCGATTCCGATGTGATGACATGCAGTGTTATCGGTTTCCCGTTCGGGACACAAACCACCTCGGTAAAGTGTGCCGAAACGGAGCAAGCCATAAAGGACGGCGCCAATGAAATCGATATGGTGATCAATATCGGAAAATTACTGGAAGGTAATACCGAATATGTTGAAAAAGAAATTGCACGGCTCGCATCGATCTGTCATGCAAATAATGCACACTTAAAGGTCATCGTAGAAACCTGTTATTTGTCCGAAAAGGATATTGCAAATGTCTGCGCTGCAGTTGAACAGGCCGGAGCAGACTTTATTAAAACGTCTACCGGTTACGGCTCTCGCGGGGCATCGCTTGAAGATATTGCATTATTTAAAAAATACCTCAAAAAAGGTACAAAGATTAAGGCGTCGGGCGGTATCCGCACCCGCGAAGATGCGCTTAAATATATTGAAGCAGGTTGCTCACGAATAGGCACCAGTAGCGGTATTAAAATAATTAAGGGGTAGGTACACCGAAAATTAAAAGCAAGCGGGCTATTTAACACGTCGGTTGTTATATAGCTCCTGTATTTTCTCAACGGTGATTGCCGGATGACGTTACGGCACCTTCTATTGTATAATCCCATTATACAGTGGGGCATTCAAGATTTACCGATATTTACCGATAATAAGGGTGTCGGAATATGCCTGACGTATATCAAAGAGGCACAAAAAGGGTTTTAGAATGAAAGATATTGAGTATTTAAGATCTCGACCAAAATCGGATATGCATAATCATCTTAACTTGAGCATGAAGTATGAACGCTACAAGCATTGGGCAGGTGTGGCTATTCCGAATTTTCCCCGCAAAATGACAGGCCTCGACGAAATGCACGAAGTAATCGGCTCTTATACGCGCCCGCGCTGCAAAACGGCAAAGGATGTAAAAGATCTCTTTGAAATGTCTATACAGGATGCAATTGCCGATAATGTTGTGTGGCTGGAAACCTCAATCGATATAAACTTTCTAAAACATTACGATAACAACCTTGATAAGTTTTTGTCAGATATTTCTGAATTGGTAGCAAAATATAAAAAAGAGATTGAGATACGGCCTGAAGTCGGTATTCCGAAAACGCTTGACCGCGATTTTATCCGCACGTGGGTCTATCCTCTTTTTGAAAGCAAGGTCTTCAATAATGTCGATTTATATGGCCCTGAGGTTTTTGAAGGAATTGAAGATTTTGCCTATATCTTTAAATTGGCCGAAAAGCACAATATAAAAAAGAAAGCGCATGTCGGAGAATTTTCGGATGCACAATCCGTCCGTAAATTTGTCGAACTTTTTGATTTGGATGAAGTGCAGCACGGGATCGGTGCGGCTTCCGATGATTCCGTACTGAAATTTTTAGCCGACAGAAAGATACGCTGTAATGTTTGCCCGATGAGCAATGTTATGCTGAGTGCGGTTCCGAGCCTAAAAGAGCATCCTATCAAAAAGATGATCGATGCGGGAATTCCGATAGGACTCGGCACCGATGATCTGTTGTTCTTCGGTAAAACAAACAGCGATCAGCTCTATGATATGCTGAAATGCGGGCTGATTACGGATGCCGACGCTGAAATGCTGATGGCTGTCCGCGGCTAAACGGTACACTCCTGTATTCCTCTATGTCGAATATTGATTTCACCGTACCGGATACCGCTGCCGTTAAAAGTATGGCGGTGTTTTTCATTTAATTGCAACCATCAACACCATTATATCGGAAGGCCGGATTCCGGGGATTCTGCTTGCTTGTCCGATCGTCGCGGGCATCACCTTTTTTAATCGCGCTAGCGATTCCGTCGAAAGCCCTGAAACGGCATCGTAGTTAAAGTTTGCCGGTATGCGGCTTGTTTCCATCTTCTTCATTTTATCGATTCGTTTATCCTGCGCAATGATGTAATGCTCATAGCGGATTTCGAGTTCCGCCGCGGTCTTAATGGCATCGGAATACCGGGTGCTTTCGGGATCGCAGCGGCAAATCAGCTCAAGCGAAATGAGTGGATCGTGCAGCGCATCGGCGAAGGACTTACCGAGATGACACTGCAGCGCCGGTTCCGCTTCTGCGAGGCTGCCGGTGATTTTCCGCTCCCGCCAGTGTTTGATAAGTTCGCCGCGCTGCGCCAGTTTTTCCTGCAAGCGGGTAAAAGAGCTCTGTTTTTGCAAGCCGATGCGGAATGCCCGCTCGGTGAGCCGCTCGTCGGCGGTATCGTGCCGGAGCTTGAGCCGGTATTCGGCGCGGGCGGTGAACATCCGGTACGGTTCGTCAACCCCCTGCGTGATAAGGTCGTCTATCATAACGCCGATGTAGGCTTCGTCGCGACGGAGCGTGAACGGCTCGTAGGCTGCCGGCCGTGTGCCGGGTTGCGGCTGTGTGCTGCAGGCACGGGAGTACAGCGCCGCGTTAATGCCGGCGATGAGCCCTTGTCCGCCCGCTTCTTCATAGCCGGACGTTCCATTGATCTGCCCCGCGGTAAAAAGCCCCGCTATCCGGCGGGTTTGTAAATCCGGCCCAAGCTGGAGTGGAGAGATTACCGCGTAGTCGACTGCATAAGCGGGGCGGGTAATTACGGCGTCGGCAAAACCGGTGAGGGTACGGAGCATTTGATCCTGCACATCCTCAGGCAGCGAAGACGAAAAGCCGTTGATGTAAAGCTCATCGCTCATCAACCCCTCCGGTTCGATATACAGCTGATGTCGCGTGCGTTCGGGGAATTTCCGTACCTTATCTTCGATGGAGGGACAGTAGCGCGCGCCCGTCGCGTGGATTTTTCCCGAAAAAAGCGGCGAGCGGTGGAAGTTTTGCCTGATAACCTCGTGGGTATGCTCGTTCGTGTAGCAGACGTAGCACACCGCCGACGGGCGGAATATTTCCGCCGTGTCGAATGAGAACGGGCGCATCACCGCGTCCGCCTCCTGTATTTCCAGCACGGAGAGGTCGACGGATTTCCGCAGCACACGACAGGGAGTGCCGGTTTTGAGCCTGCCCATCGTGAAGCCCTTGCGTGCAAGGGCTGTGCCGAGCCCTATTGCCGCTTTTTCGCCGAGGCGGCCTTCTTCAGCTTCAAATTCGCCGATGTATATTTTCCCTTCCATAAAAGTTCCGGTGGTGAGCACCACAGCCCGTGCGGAAATCGTCCTGCCGCGCGCCGTCAACACGGCTTGTACGCTGCCGTTTTCCACAACTCCGCTTTCCGCAGTTTGCGAAGAAATCACATCGACAACCGTATCCTGATAAATATGGAGATTTTTTTCTTTTTCGAGGGTATACTGCGCTGTCTGCGCATATAAGAATTTATCCGCTTGAATGCGGGGAGATTGCACTGCCGGCCCGCGGCTTTTGTTGAGCAGGCGGTACTGAATCATGCAGGCATCGGCGAGTTTTCCCATTTCGCCGCCGAGAGCATCTATTTCCCGTACGATATTGCCCTTGGAAACACCCCCAATCGAGGGATTACAGGACATTCTGCCGATGGTGTCAACCGTTTGTGTAATAAGAAGGGTGTGTGCCCCCAGCCGTGCGGCGGCGAGCGAGGCTTCGATGCCCGCGTGCCCCCCGCCTACGACAATCACGTCATAATCCGAATAACGAAAATTCATAGCGGACATTATACCGAAAAGGGGGCGGTTTGTCTGGCATATATTTAGATTTTCGGCTATAACTATGTAAAATGCAAGACAATTGCATCAATAAGGAAGATAATTATGGAAGTTGGAATTAAAGGAGATTGTTCTTTTGTCGTTACAAAAGAGATGCTCGCAACTGCGGTAGGCAGCGGAACGGTGGAGGTATTTGCAACACCGACTATGATTGCCCGAATGGAAGATACGGCAACGCGCAGCGTGATGTCGTATTTGGATGAAGGAAAGGCTACGGTCGGCATTCATGTCGATGTACGGCACTTGGATGCAACCCCCGAAGGGATGAAGGTTTTTATTCATACCGAATTGGTAGAAATCAACGCGAATGGGAAATTTCTTACATTTACGGTTGAGGCGCGCGATGAGCACGGTGTGATCGGCAGCGGTATCCATGAACGAGCAATTATCGACGTCGGTCGCTTTATGGAAAAAGTAAATAAAAAGAAAAACGCGTAAAGCGAAATGTATCAAGATAACGAAATAGACGAATTCGGCATTGTGCGCGGGGAAAGGCACGCGGGAGACGAAAAAGACCGCGCGCTTCGCCCGCAGCTCTTGCGGGATTTTCAGGGGCAGCAAAATATCAAAGAAAACTTGTCGGTTTTTATCCAAGCGGCGCGGAGTAGGGGAGAAAGCCTCGATCACCTCTTTTTGATTGGGCCTCCGGGGCTGGGAAAGACAACCCTCGCGCAAATTACCGCGCAAGAGCTCGGTGTCGAGTGTAAGATTACCGGAGCCCCTGCCCTCGATAAGCCTAAGGACTTGGCCGGTATTTTGACGACGCTTTCCGAACGGAGCGTATTCTTTATCGACGAAATTCACCGGTTAAAACCCGCTATCGAAGAGATGCTCTATATCGCTATGGAAGATTACGAGCTTGACTGGATTATCGGGCAGGGGCCGGGAGCGCGTACTGTCCGTATTCCGCTGCCGCCGTTTACGCTGATCGGTGCAACTACCCGCGCGGGAATGGTGTCCAGTCCGCTTATCAGCCGGTTCGGTATTGTGCAGCGTTTTGAATTTTACAGCGACGAAGAGCTTGCGTCGATTATCATGCGTTCCGCCGATATTCTTAAAATCAATATTGAAAAAAAGGCGGCCATTGCGCTTGCCCGCTGCTCCCGCGGAACGCCGCGTGTGGCCAACCGGCTGCTTAGGCGGATGCGGGATTTTGCGTTTATCGAAGGCAGCGATACCGTCCGCGAAGTAACCGTCGCGCAGGGGCTGGAAAGGCTGCATATCGACCGGCTCGGTTTGGAAAATTATGACCGGCAGATACTCCGTTCCATTATCGAAAACTACGGAGGGGGGCCGGTCGGCGCGGAAACGCTTGCGATTTCCATCGGGGAATCGCAGGATACGCTGGAAGACTACTACGAACCCTACCTTATTCAAACGGGACTGCTGCAGCGTACCCCGCGCGGGCGTATGGTTACGGAAAAAGCATACGCCCATCTCGGTCTTAAAATTCCGGCGGCTGCAGCGCAGACAGGCAGCCTCTTTGAACAAGAGTAAGAAGCGCCGCCGCCCGCCGCAGATACTGTAGTAGAGCTCTATACCTTAAACGTTCCTACTTCTTTTGCCAAATTCTCGATGCTCTGTTTATTTTGCTGACTAATTCCGTTTACTTCTTGAATTGCATTGTTGATTTCTTCTGCGCCGGAAGCCATTTCGTTCATACTGTCGGTAATGACTCGGGTAAGATTGTCCAACTTGTACATTTCTTCCGCGACGCCTTCTCCGCCTTTCAGCATTTCTTCCGAACCGGCTTGTACTTCCGTCGTTACCGAATTGATGTTCTTAATAGCGGTAAGTATTTCTTTACTGCCGTTTTCTTGCTCTTTCATCGCTGCGGTTAACGTGTCGCTCATTGTTTTTACCTGTTCGGCAAGGTTGAATATTGCGTTAAATTTTCCTTCCACTGTTTTAGAGGACGATGAAAGCGTTTCGATTTCGGTGCTTAGCATTTTTAAGGTTGTAGTAATGTTTTTCCCCTGCATTGCAGAATCCTCTGCAAGCTTGCGGATTTCATCGGCAACTACGGCAAAGCCTTTTCCTGCTTCCCCCGCATGGGCTGCTTCTATTGCGGCATTCATCGCTAACAGGTTTGTTTGCGAAGCAATGTGCTGAATAACACTCGACGCTTCCATAAGCGAGCCCGACTCTTCCGCAATCTTTTGGGTTACGGCATTTGAAGTTACCAACGTCGTTTTGCCGTCGTTCGTCGCCGATGTTAAATCTTTTATAACTACATCGGTCTTTCTGAGTGTTTGTCCGATAGAAGCAATATTTGCAACCATCTGCTCAACAGAAGCGGAGGATTGCGCAACGCTTGCCACCTGTGTTTCAATGCTGGAATTCAGCTGTTTAATGGTACGGACAATTTCTTCAATAGTGGAGGCGGTTTCGGTAACACTCGCCGCTTGTGTCAGCGCTTGCTGTTTTAGTCCGTCGATGTTTGCGCTGATTTGATTAACGGCGCTTGCCGTTTCGGTCATATTGGCGGCAAGCTCATTGCCGGTGGCTTTCATGCTCGTGCTGTTTTCTCCGACGGTTTTGATTGCCATGCCGATCTTTTCAATGGTTTTGTTAAAATATTCGGACATATCGGTAATTTCGTCGTTTCCGTCTATCGGTAAGCGTACTGTTAGGTCGCCTTCGCCTTGGGCAATATTTTGCAGCGCCGACACAACTTTGCCGATCGGCTTTATAATATTGCGTGCAATGAAATACACGATAATCAACGCTCCAATAAGGCTGAGCGTCGCTATAATGCCCATGATCATTTGCAGCCTATCCAATGTTCCCATAAATTCTTCTACCGGCGCTCTGATAATGACCGACCAACCTGATAGGCCGATGGGTGAAGCACTGGCAATATAGCGGACGCCCTTATAGGTGTAATATCCGATTTTGTTTTGGTCATCATCTAAAACATGCTGCATAAATGCCGCCACCGTGTCATATTCGCTGTTTTGTTTAGCTTCCTCGATGGCGTTGAATTGTTCTTGAACTAAAGAAATATCTTTATCTGCAATTATAGTACCGGTTTTTCCGATAATATAGCAGTGTCCCGTTTGACCGATGACTATATCACCGATTTGTTCCGATAAAAACTCAGCCGGTACGGTTGCACACAATACGCTGGTAACCTCTTGGTTATCACCTCTAATAGGCACGGCAAAAATAATCTGGAGTGTGTTGAGTTGGCGGGCAATTCGAGGTTCCGCAATGAAATTGGAGCCTTTTGCCGCCGCTAAAAACCAATCTCTGTCGCCGAGATAAACTTCGTTACCGTCGGTATCGTAGCTATTCCCCTGTAGGCTGCATACGGCGAAAGTTTTTATCGTCCCATTATTTTTTGCTTCGGTGACGAGCATTTGGGCTTTTTGCCGGAAAGAAAGCGTATTGTCCCTCAAAGAAGGCATACGGGAGACGCCTTCGATAAATTGAAAGAGTGCTATTATTTTTCCATCGATGATGACGGCGACATCAGCTGCTTTGTCGGTTAGATGGGCTTCAATTTTTTCCGAAACCGCTTTACGCGCCGTATAAATTGCGAGAACCCCTTCGATAGTTAATGCAACAGCGATTAAAAGTCCGAAAATAAGGACGAGCTTTCTTCTGAGCGAGAACCGTTTGTTTACTTTTGATGCACACATACACAATCCTTTTCTTTTCTTGCATGGTATCGCCTTTTTGAACAAAGTATCGAGCATCGCTAAAAAACAAACGTTTTTAGAGGTTCTCTATAATTTTTTTCGATTGCTCAACGGCGCCACACTTTTAGAGTTTTGTGCTTTTCAGCACTATATACGATAGACCTTTTATACGATGGTGTCTAGCGGATTGCAAAATTAACCTTATCCTCTTTTTTCGGCAAATCGAATATCGCCGTCGACTTTGATGGATTTTTTATGCTATTATTGCTGCAGTATATTCCGGCAGGGGGGCTTGAAAGTTGGGTACGTTTTCGGCATCCATCCCCGCATGGAGCATGGATCAGGAGCACAGCGTATGAAAAAGTTTGAAGAGCGGCTAGCCCGTCTTGAAGAAATCAGCGAAAAGATCAAAAGTGCGGATCTTCCGTTGGAAGAGGCGCTTGCCGCTTTTGAAGAAGGTATTAAGCTCGCCAAAACATTGGAAAAAGACATTGATAAAATAGAAAGCAAGGTACAGATTTTGATGAATCAGCCGGTGCAGCCGCAGGATAAGCCTGAACTGGAACTCTTTTCCACTGATGACATATAGCAATGGATAGCACACCTCAATCACCTGAAATATCCCAAACATCTTCTCATATTGACACGGCAGCGGCGGCTCAGCCGGACATATCCGCGCCTGGTGGCGTTTCTCAGACCGGTGAACTAAAGCACACGGCGATTCCGTCCGCCAATTCTGTCGATGTTTACAAGCCGGTAAAAGCGCTCGATCCGGAAACGGCACGGAAGATTGCGGCAGGGGAAGTTGTCGACCGCCCCGCAGCCGTTATCCGCGAGCTGTTAGACAATGCACTCGACGCCGGCGCGTCAAAGATACAGGTAGAAATCGCAGGCGGCGGCATCGAACGTATCAGGGTTACGGATAACGGCTGCGGCATGAGCAGGGAAGACCTCGCCATCTGCACGGACACTCACACCACCAGCAAAATTTCTACAGCGGAAGACTTGCTCTCCCTGCATAGTCTCGGCTTCCGAGGGGAAGCGCTTTCTTCCATTAAAGCAGTCAGTGATTTGGAAATCACCTCGACGCGGGACGGCCCCGCCGCATGGAAGCTGCAGCTGGGAAAAATACAGCCGGCGCGCTTACCTGCCGGTACGGTGGTGCTGGTAGAAAACCTTTTTGAAAACTTTCCCGCCCGCAAGCAGTTCTTAAAGCGGGCTGCTGCAGAAACGGCGCTGTGCCGAACTATCTTCTTCGACAAAGCGCTCCCCCACTATCAAACCGAGATGCGCTTTATCGCGGACGGCGAACTCCGCTTCCTGCTGCCCCCGGCAAAATCTTTGCGGGAACGCTGTCTCGCGGCTTTCTCGTTTAAAGAACCGGAAGCGCTCTTTTTTGAAATTGAAGGAAGCGGAGAGCATTTTTCATTCCGCATCGTGCTCGGCAGTTCCGATGTTGTCCGCAGCGACAAGCGTGCAATACTGGTGTTTGTCAACGGCAGGCGTATCACCGAGTTCGGGCTGACTCAAGCCGTCGAGTACGGCAGCGAAGGGTACTTTCCGAACGGCGGGCATCCCGTTGCGTTTTTATTTTTAACGGTTGCCCCGTCGCGCGTGGACTTTAACATTCATCCGGCCAAAAAAGAAGCGCGCTTTCAAGATTACAGCGCAATTCACCACGCCGTCAGCAGCGCCGTCGGCTCATTTTACCGGCAGCACACCGTTGCAAGCCTCTTAAAAGAAAAATACGATCCCGGCCTTACACGGCCTTTCGATTTCCGGAACGGCGGTTCTTTGCACTCCGATACCGGCCGGGCGAGCGGAACAGATGGACAGGCAGGCACTATCGGAGATATCTCTTCCCGCCCCAATGCCGGACAAGCCGGCGGGCAGGATGCCGCGCCGTATTCCGTATGGAGCGAACAAAACAGGCTGTACGCCGAATCCCTCGCGCAAAAACACAGGGCAGTTAACGGAAATTATCAGCCGCCTTCAGACCGGGTCAAGAACAGGTACGAAATCCCGCAAGAAAATACCGGTGTATTGCCGGACGGGTACGGAAGCGCAGTCCGCCAAATTGTGGCGGCAGCGGCGGTATCGTACACGGCGGGCGGGCACATCATTCCGCCGCCTGCGGCTGTGGGCAGCTCATACACGGATGAGGCGCCGTATATGCAGCCGCCGCCGGATATTCCGCCTGCGGATTTTAAGCTGCTCGGACAAGTCGCCGGAACATTTATCGCCGTAGAAAAACACGATGCGCTGTATTTAATCGACCAACATGCCGCCCACGAGCGGATTATTTTCGATCAGCTCAAGCACAATACCGGCGGCGTACAGGAGCTGCTAATCCCCTATCGGATTATCACCGCATCGGAAGAAGACGATTCGTTTATCAGGAAGCATCGGGAGCTGCTGTGCAAGGCGGGGTTCGCTCTTTCCGATGAAGGCGCAGGCGTCTGGCAGGTAACCGCCGTCCCCGCACGGTGGACAGGTACGGAACGGGATCTTATCCGCGATATTACCGGTGTCCGTAAAAATGCCGGGGATATCCTCTATCAGATTTTAGCCTCGGCCGCCTGTCGCTCCGCCTGCAAGGATCACGCAATTCTCGATCCCGTAACCCAGCAGCGCATCGCCGCGCAGGCCTTTGAACTGCCCGAACCGATCTGCCCGCACGGCCGCCCGATCTGGATAATACTCACCCGCGAAGAACTCTTTAAACGGGTTAAGCGGACATAAATAAGGAAGCATTATGAACGAAACAATTTTTTTAGGCCGCGGCGAAACTGCGGTTGAACTTTTACCGATGAGGGCGAATAGACACGGACTTATTACGGGGGCAACCGGTACCGGAAAGACCGTTACGCTCAAAGTAATTGCTGAAGCATTCAGCGATTTAGGCGTGCCGGTGTTTTTACCGGATGTGAAAGGCGACCTATGCGGTTTTGCCGAAAAAGGCGAATCGAGCGTCAAACTGCAAGAACGGCTCAGTCTCTTACATATTTCAAACTTTGAATTTAAAAGTTATCCCGTACGGATGTGGAGTATCTTGCAAGAAACGGGACACCCCATACGCACCACAATTTCCGAAATGGGGCCGCTGTTGCTTTCGCGCCTTTTAGACCTTAACGAAGTGCAAACCGGCGTATTGAATATCGCGTTTCGTGTCGCGGATGAGGACGGGCTATTGCTTTTGGATTTAAAGGATCTTAAAGCAATGCTCCATTATATCGGTGAAAATAAGCAGGACTTGAAATTAAAATACGGTAATATTTCCGACACTTCGATTGGGGCAATCCAACGGAATCTCTTAACGCTCGAAAATGAAGGGGCGGATAACTTTTTCGGCGAACCGGCTTTAGACATCAACGATTTTTTCAAGCAAACCTCTGACGGGCGGGGATATATCAATGTATTAAATGCCGTCAAACTGTACCAAAAGCCCAATCTGTATGCAACTTTTTTGCTGTGGTTCTTATCCGAGCTTTACGAAAATCTCCCCGAAATAGGCGATGCCGAAAAACCGAAAATCGTGTTCTTCTTTGACGAAGCTCACTTACTGTTTGATAACGGTTCAAAGATACTGCTCCAGAAAATCGAACAAATTATGCGCCTAATCCGCTCGAAGGGTGTCGCGGTCTTTTTCGTTACTCAAAATCCGTCCGACATTCCGGAAAACATCCTCGGTCAATTGGGAAATAAGATTCAACATGCGTTGAGGGCATTTACCCCTAAGGATGCCAAATCCATACGTCTTGCCGCCGAAACATTCCGCATCAATCCTGCGTTCGATACCGCTCAAGTTATCACGCAGCTTAAAACCGGCGAAGCCCTCGTTTCCGTTTTGCAGCAGGACGGCAGCCCAGCGGTAACGCAGCGGATTATGATAGCGCCGCCTCATAGTAAAATAGGTACAATCGATGATGCAAAAATAAAAGCCCTTGTCGAAGAATCTCCCCTTTTATATAAATATAAAGATCCCATTGATCGGGAATCCGCATACGAAATCCTTACGCGGCAATTTACCGAACAAACGGAAGCTGCGGCGCGTCAAGCCGAAGAAAAACAGCTTGCAAAAGAAAACGCAGCAAAGGCAAAAGAAGAAGCCGCGCTCATGCGGGCCGAAAATGCCAAAGCAAGGGCTGAGGCTGCAAAATTAAGACTGGAAGAAACCGCAAAACGGAAAAATCAAAGCACTGCAGACCGATTGGGAAGAATTTTAGTTGACAGCATCACCCGTTCGGTAGGGCGGGAAATTACCCGCGGTGTGTTCGGTTCCATTAAAAAAATGCTGCGCTGATGCGTTTTCCCGGAGAATTTCCGGCAATACCTTGACGAGAGATAGAAATTCGCATAAGCTAGTGAAGTGGAGGTTTGTCCGTGTTGAAGCTAAAAGCTCCCCTAATCATCGCCGGTGCAACATGCGTTTTATCTATGCTTATCGGACTGATAAGCGGAGTACGGTTTTTAAGTATTTTGGGACGGGGGCTTATTGCCGGCGTAGGAGCCGGAAGCTTTGTGTTATGCGCGCGGATTATTTTGGAGCGATTCATTCCCGACCTCTTTGCTCCGCCAGCTCCATCGGAAACTGTTGTTGATACGGCAGATATTTCCTCCGGGGCAAATATTAATATTACCCTTGACGACGGCCTCGTAGCATCGCCGATAACGGCGGGCGATAATGCTGAACCCGATGGCATGCCGAATGCAGCAAAGCCGCAGGTAGAAACTCAAAGTACAGAGGCTGTTTCTACCGCTCCTGTCTCAGATTTCTCCGGCGCCGGCACTACATCCGAAAATACTGACTTTTCGGCGTCCTCTCCTCTTTCCTTTGATGAAGGCAGTACAGGTGATAGCAGCTTATCGGATTTACCCAATATGGGTTCGTTTATAGATGATGATGATGATTTTGAAGAAACTGTCGATGACGGCATACAAGCTGATAGCAGCGGTTTTACGATGAGCGGTATTCAGACCGGCGGTGCCGATAGCAAAGTAATGGCTCAGGCAATCAGAACGGTTCTAGCAACTGAGGATTAAAAGGGCGGGTGTTGATATAATATGGGAAATGACAGGTTAGATACGAGAGCGGAAGACGAGCTTTGGCTCGAATACAAACATACCCAAGACCCGCAGCTCCGTGAATTTTTTATTATAAAATACGCACCGCTTGTAAAATATGTTGCCGGTAAGGTCGCCGTCGGAATGCCCAATAATGTCGAGTTTGACGATTTAGTCGGCTACGGCGTGTTCGGGCTTCTGGACGCAATCGATAAATACGATCCCGAAAAAAATGTAAAATTCAACACCTATGCGGTTACCCGTATACGCGGAGCTATTTTCGATGAGCTGCGTTCAATCGATTGGGTGCCCCGCTCGGTACGTCAGCAATCCCGTGAAATTGAAGAAGTAATAGCGGATTTGGAAGCGCGGCTGGGACACGCCGCAACCGATTCTGAAATTGCCGAAGCGCTCGGTATGAGTGTAGAAGAATTTCATCAAGTTCTGTTAAAAATTTCAGGCACCAGCATTATTTCTCTTACCGATTTGCGCTTTGGGGCGGATGATTCCGAGCAGACACCCGTTGCCGACAGCATTGAAGCTCCTACCTCACTTAATCCCGATGTTATTGTAGAACGGGAAGAGATGAAACGGATTATCGTAGATGCGATTAATGAACTCCCCGACAGAGAAAAAAAAGTGCTCATCATGTATTACTATGAAGATATGACATTACGGGAAATCGGAAAGGTATTAGAGGTAACCGAATCACGGGTGTCTCAGATCCACACCAGCGCGAATTTAAAACTTAAAGCAAAATTAAGCAATATTCGTAAGGGTATCCGTTAGGAGCGTTGCTATGATACATTTTGAACAAATTCGGGAGCAAATGAAGGAACAGTACGAAAAAGATTCCTCCCGTTTTTTTGTTGAAGTTACCGGGCAAACCCTCGAAGAAGCTATCGACAATGCCGCTGTAGAGCTCGGCTTACGCCGCTCACTTATAGATTATGAAATTTTACAAAAGGGTGCTTCCGGGTTTTTTGTTTTAAACCCTAAAGAGTGGAAAATCCGCGCCTACGAAGTACACAAAATACATAAACCCAATGCCGAATCGGAAACCGCAGCAGGCATAAGCGCTGAAGAGCAAGCAGAAGAGAATATCAATAAAGACGGAGCCGCGTACGTATTCTGTGCTCCGGACGGTGTATTCCTTAAAGTTACGCCGCCCACCGGTAGCGGTAGAAAAATAGCCCTTGCCGATGTTGTGGAAAAAATACGCGACAGAAATCTTGCTATTCCGCCGGATGAAATTTTACGGCCGATTGTCAAGGAATGTGCCGATGAGTACGTCAGAATCGGGCATTACGAATATCTGCCCGGTAATGATGCGCTGATGTCCGTCGAAATCAGCGATGATGAAATGAAGGCGTATCTCTTTGTATCACCCCCGATGCCGGGCGGCGCTGACGTTTCGGCGGATATGATTATCACATTCTTATCCAATAACCGCGTTATTTCAGGTGTGAACGAAAAAAGAGTTAAGCAATTCCAAGACAGTCCCGTATACCGCGAGAATTATCTGATTGCGGAAGGAACTGCACCGCAAAAAGGCGCCGATGCTAAGATCCTCTTCAATTTTGAAACCGATAATACGCAGCTTCGCCTCAAAGAAAATACGAGCGGGCAAATTAACTTTAAAGAACTCAACCTTATTCAAAATGTTATTGAAGGACAGCCGCTTGCGCAAAAAGTCCCTGCCGAGGAAGGAAAGAGCGGGAGAACCGTTACCGGAAAATACTTGCCGGCGGCGCCCGGTAAAGATATTGCCATCCCATTGGGAAAAAACACCCGGTTGGCAGAGGATAATTTGACTGTTGTTGCAGAGACAAAAGGACAAGTGCTGCTGATAAAGAATAAGATCAATGTTGAACCGATTATGACGATTGAAGGCAATGTGTCGATCAAAACCGGCAATATTACGTTCCTTGGTACGGTATACGTCAAAGGCAATGTTGACGACGGGTTTGCCGTTAAGGCTGCAGGCAACATCGAGGTAAAAGGCACGGTCGGGAAAGCATCGCTGGATGCGGAAGGAGATATCGTCGTTAGTCAGGGTATTGCCGGAAAAGAAGGCGGGCATATCCGAGCCGGTAAGTCGATATGGTCTAAATTTATCCAAAATATCGAGTTGGTAGAAGCAGGAGATATGGTTATCGTATCGGACGGTATTTTGAACTCAAAGATCATTGCAAACCACAAAGTTATTTGCCGCGGAAAACGCGCTGATATCATCGGCAGTCAAGTAACCGCATGCGAAGGTGTATATGCCCGAAACCTCGGCAGCCCTGCAGGCGGTTCCGATACGGTTATCAGCGTCGGCTTCGATCCGCGCAGTAAAGAACGGTTGGTCATATTAGAGAAAAATCTGCTTGCCGCCGAAAAAAATCTCACTGCCTTAAAATTGGATGTAAAATCGCTCGAAGGCCAAAAAAAGATTCTCAAAGAGCTTTCCGAAGAAAAAGAAGCATTGCTTAAAAAGAAAAAAGAGCTGCGGTATATCAGTGAAACGGAAATTAAAGAACTGCGGAACGAAATAGAACGGATACGGGATTACCTTGCTGCGCTTAAAACGGATGGCCGCGTTTCGGTTTCCGGAAATATTTATACCGGTGTCCGGATTGTTATTAAAGATATTATCGAAGATGTGCGGGTTGATTGTAAAGCAACAACATTCTTTTTGCAAAACGGTCTTGTGCGATATGGTCCTTATGAAGACTATACCAATGATGAAGACGTAAAAAGGACGCCCAGTGGGTATTCAACCGATTGATTTACAGACACTCTATACTCAACTCGATAAAGTCGGAAAACTTCAAGGCGACGCACGGCAAACTTTTGCGGCAGAATTTGAAAACAGTCAACAAGCCAATAAGGAAGACGCCGCGCGACGTCAACAAACGGTACAACGGACAGAAGCTTCGGGAGCTGAAAAAACTGCGATAAATAAAGACGGTTCAAACGGTTCGGCAGGAGGAGCATTTGACAACGCTTCTCAACAACAAGAAAATGACAGCCATCCTATAGAAGAAAAATCATATTATATTCAAGACCCCTCCCTTGGAAAAAAAATCGATATTTCAGGATAACAGCTATGTTTATTGCTTCTTTGATACTTCTCTGTATTAATATTATTTTGATGATTATTTTCTATCGGAAGACATCGCATAATTTTTCGCAAAATGCGTACCGGGATCGCATTCGGGAAGAAGTTAATCGGCTGATTATCGATATTGAACATGAATCGGATCATGCGGTAACGATACTTGAAGATAAAATTCAACAGATAGAAAAATTGCTTTCGGACACGGATAAACATATCGCCCTCGTTGAACAGGAACATGAAAAATGGAATGCACAAAAAGAGTTTCTGGAGCGCTACCGAAATCCTAATCAAAAAGAAGCTGAAGTGTCTGCCGATACGAAAAAAAATACCGTGATGATCTATAAAAAACCGATCGGTATGCCCGAAGCGGCGACACACGCTTCTCCGCTTTTAAACCCGCGGGAACAGGTTATCGAACTTGCACGCCAAGGCTTCTCGATTGACTTTATTGCCGAAAAGGTCGACCTGCCCCTCGGCGAAATTGCCCTTATTCTCTCTATAGACGGATAAGTTGTGTAGTCTTTTTAATGTATATATTATGTACATCGACGCCCATCTTCACCCTGCAGATTATCTCGATTGCTGCGCCGCTTCCGGCAGCACGGGTATTTTAGACGGACAGTTTGCTCAACCGGTGTCGCTTTGTTGTTCGGCGCATGATCATACCGAATATGAGCGGCACCGCAGTCTTTTTAAACACGGTTTATGCGATAGCTCCGATTCACATACGAGTACACAGCGCATACTTTTTTCCTTCGGTATCCATCCTCAAAATCCGGTAATGGATGAAGCCGAGTTTTTATACCGCCTTTTGGAAACACGGCAAATCCACGCAATTGGAGAATGCGGATTCGATCTTTTTAATGATGAGTATAAACAACTCTTGCCGATGCAGCAAACAGTATGGGATATGCAATTACGATGGGCACACAACTTTCAGCTGCCGGTGGTGATTCATTGCCGGAAAGCGCTGCCGCTCATATTTGATTCGGTACCTCGGTTAAAAAAACTGCCGGCGGTTATCTTCCACGGCTGGGGAGGCAGTCCTCAAGAGGCGTCGGCATTTCTCAAAAAAGGCGTCAACGCCTATTTTTCGCTCGGCAAGGCAGTACTCCGCGGGCAGAAATCCGTATGCGCAATGGCTGCCTCATTCGATAGTACCCGCATTCTAACGGAGACGGATGCGCCGTATATGAGGCTCAAAGCCGAAGAATACTCCCATCCCCGCGATATTATAGCGGTTACGGCGCAATGTGCAAAACTCCGGTACGCAGGAACCGGTACGCTGCAACCAGCCGGCTCCGATGCGGTAAGGCGGACAGGCATTATCAAACAGTATGAATCGTGCACGGTTTCGCTCGCGGAAATCAACATATCCGATACTGTTGTAAAAGAATTTAGCGATATGATTGTGCGGAATTTTAATTGCGCGTTCGGATTATCCGTTTAATTAAAAACCCCGATGCAGAGTATCGGGGTTTTTAAGCTTCTGTATGACTAAAATAAAAGGCGCCGATCAGAATCGAACTGATGAATGAAGGTTTTGCAGACCTCTCCCTTACCACTTGGGCACGGCGCCGATAATGGTGCTACTATAGCAGAAACCGGTATCTTATGCAAGAGGTTCGTCAGGGCAAATGCATCAGTCGGTGTTTAAATAACCCCGCAGAAAAATTGAGGCTATTCGACCAGAACTGCCAAGGATGGCAGTGGTTCCATACAGAAGCGATGTTTTGTGCACGCACAAAACTCGCCTTCAACTGTTGTACACGGATGCACAACAGTTGAAGATGGTTCAAATGGTTTCACAACTTCATTTTTTCTGCGATTTTTTATCTTCTCTGCCTGATGCGTTTGCTCTGTTGTCGAAAAAATGTGCGAAAATTCCTTAGGGACATATTGTTTCGTATCGTGAAATTCGATTTTTGATATACAGAACCAGCTCTTTTTATTTTCATTGACAGGTGAAAATTCTGCTCCTATCATAAAATTATAAGGTTTTATAAAAACTTTTTAATCTTTAATAGGAGGCGTTTATGTTAAAAGTACAAACTGCGAGCAGCAATACTCCAGATGCGGCTCTGGCAGGCAAGGAATGCGCACAGAAAATAAAGCATGCGCTACACGATCCGAAGCTTGTGTTTGTATACAGCGGTGTGTCGTATAACCAGCAGGCTTTGTTAAAAGCGATTGGTGAAGAACTTCCGGGTGTACCGTTAATCGGAAATACATCATTTTCCGGTGTCGTTACGCAGGACGGTTTTGTAACCGGCGAAAAAGGCTATGTCGGAATGATGGCGCTGTCCGGTACCGATTTGACGGTCGGAACGGCAGGGATGGCAAAAAGCGGAACTGCCCGCGAAACGGGGCGAAACCTTGCAAAACAGGCTCTCGCTGCCGCCGGTAAACAGGAAGCGCCTGCATATATGTACATGGTCGCTCCCCCGGGCGAAGAAGAGCACTATTTGAAAGGCGTTTCCGATGTCGTAGGCAGAGTTCCTCTTTTCGGAGGCAGCGCGGCGGACAATACGCTTTCAGGTGAATGGAAGCTCTTTACAGACAAAACGATAACCGGCGGAGGTGCGGCTGTTGCCTTTTTCTATACAAAAGCCGGTTTCGCAAACAAATATACCGGCGGCTACAAAGAGACCGGTAAATACGGTGTCATCACCAAAGTAGCAAAAGAACGGACACTTGTGGAAATCAACGGAAAGCCGGCCATTGAGCAGTACCGCGAGTGGACGGGAGCAAGCGCAAAAGACACGGAGGGAGGTAATCTGCTGGTGCGTTCAATCACAAACCCCCTTGGTGTAAAAGATCCCTTAGGTGATTTGATTGCGGTACGCCATCCGATGAACGGCAATGATGACGGTTCAATCGCGGTAGGAAACAATTTGGCAATCGGAACAGCGATTGCGCTCCTCGAAAGCGATACCGATGGTTTAATAAAAGCCGTAAGTACAGCTCTTGCCGACTTAAAGGCAAAGATGAAAGTACCGGTAGCCGGTTTCCACTTGGTTCACTGCGGCGGCAGACGGATCGGTATCGGCGACCGAATAAACGAATTGACAGCGGCAATTAAAAAAGAAGTGGGGGCAATTCCGTTTATCGTTGAATTTACATTCGGCGAATACGGCTACGAAGACGACGGACGCAATACGTGTGGCGGTCTTATGCTGTCCTTTACGGCGTTCGGCGAAAAGTAAGTTAACGGGGCGTTTCTGATAACTCGGTAAGATTTTTGGAGATGCCCGACAAGAGGTACAATTATGAAGATGATTATCAATGGAAAAAAGACGGACAGCACAAGCGGCCAAACTTTTGGCGTAATCGCGCCTGCAACCGGTAAAGTGATTGACAGCGTACCGCGAGCAAACGAAAAAGATTTGGATTTGGCCATTACGGCTGCCGTTCGCGGGCAAAAAGAATGGGCAAAAGTGCCTGTGTTTAAGCGTGCCGAAGTGTTGTATAAATTCCTGAGCTTCGTGCAAAATGCGCATGAAGATTTGGCTCGGCTGCTATCGAGCGAAAACGGAAAGCCCATAACCGAAGCGCGTGCTGAAATCGGGAATGTTACGATCGGCTTTAGCGGATTTATTGAACGCGCAAAGCATTTTTACGGTACGATTATTCCACAGGGAACGGAAGCAGGACAGCAGACAACAATGCAGATGGTACTCAGAGAACCGGTCGGCGTTGTCGTGTGTATCATCCCGTTCAATTTCCCGTGCGATCTATTCGATCAAAAAGTAGCTCCCGCGTTGATGATGGGAAACTCCGCGCTCGTACTTCCTTCATCGGATAACCCGCTGACACTGATGCGGCTGACTGAGCTGCTTGTTCAAGCAGGTGTGCCCGACGGCGCCATTCAATGCGTTACGGCTCCCGGATCAGTTAAAAGCTATGCTGTTTCCGACAAGCGGGTCGGCTTGGTTACGCTGACGGGAAGCACTGAAGTCGGTATCGATTCGGCAATCAAAGCTGCAGCAAATCTTACGCATACGGCCTTGGAGTTGGGTGGAAACGATGCGTTTATTGTGCTGGATGACGGCGATGTCGATTTAGCGGTCGAGGAGCTGGTATGGGGACGCATGTACAATACCGGACAGGTATGCTGCGCAAGTAAGCGCTTTATCATTCACAACTCGTTAAAAGAAGAGTTTGCGAAAAAAACCGTTGCCAGAATCAAGCAGCTGAAATTCGGTGATCCTGCCGAAGAAGATACGAAAATTGCCTGTCTTATCAGCGAAAAAGCGGCAATACAGGTTGAAAAACAAGTGCAAAAGACAGTCGAGCAGGGCGGAAAAATTGTGCTGGGCGGAAAACGCAACGGTGCTTTCTATGAGCCGACCGTCATCGTAGATGTTCCCAAAACAGCTGACGTTGCAAAAGATATGGAAATATTCGGGCCTGTCGTACCGATTATCGGATTTGACACCGACGACGAAGCAATCGAAATTGCCAACAATTCCATATTCGGCTTGTCGAGCTGCGTATTCTCACGCAGTCAAAAACGCGCATTTAAAGTTGCGAATGCGATGGAAGCAGGCGAAGCGGTTATCAACGGTGCAAGTTTTTATCGCTCATTCGAAATGCCCTTTGGCGGTTGGAAGCACAGCGGTATCGGCACGGAAGGCGTTATGTCTACGTTCAATGAAATGACGAAGGTAAAAACAGTTGTATTAAAAAATATTATTGAAGCATAACAAGCTTTAAAAAGCGCTTTCGGGAAAAAAAATACTCGGGAGCGCTTTTTTTATGCTTACAAGCAAAAACGAAGTATTTCTACAGGACATAGCCCATATTCTGAGAAATCTCCACAGCGGTCTGCTTTAAATATTCCGCTATTTCCGGAATGCGTGCATCGGTGAGTATACTCGTGTTACCGCTCGCGCTTATTGCCGCAATTATATCACCCCGATAATCATAGACCGGTGCTCCAATACAGCGGTGTCCGATTTCGAATTCTTCGTTATCGATTGCCCACCCTTGTTGCCTAACCGTATCGATTTCTTTTTGTAACGCTTCAATCGTTGTAATCGTATTATGGGTAAAGCGGGTAAATTCGGTTTGCCCCATAATAGAGCGAAGCTGTGTATTTGAAAAATTCGCTAAAAGACACTTGCCGAGCGAAGAACAGTATGCAGGCATCCGCAGCCCTATTTGTGAATACAATTTGATATTTGAAAATATATCCATTTTTTCGATATAAACTACTTTATCACCTTCCAAAACTCCCAAATGAGATGTAAGCCCAAACTTTGCCGTAATCTGCGCAATATACGGGCGCACTTCAGTTTGTAATTGTAAACTGTCGATATAATAGCTTGCCGCTTCGATAAGTTTTAATCCGATTTTATAGGTACCGTCTTCGTTCTTTTTTAAATACCCTCGTTTAAGTAGTGTCGAAATAATGCGATATGCCGTACTTTTATGCAGGCCGGTTTTTTCGGCAATTTCCGTCAAGACGGCAGAATTTTTACTTGTCGCTACCGCTTCGATGATATCAAATGCCCGTTCAATAGACTGAACACCGCGCTCATCTGCCATGGCATACCTCCGTTAAATTTTTCAACAACTGTAACACTCTCCTATAGCTTTTGAAGCTGATGCACCGTACTCTTAAAATCCTTGGCGTATTCCGCGGTAAAGGCAAACGGCTGTCCGCTGCGGGGATGGACGCCTTCAAGCCGATAGGCATGCAGTGCAAGCCGCCCGATAAGGGGCTGTTCCGTATATACATCGCCGCGCCATCTCTGTTTAAGCTCGGAAAGGAGTACCGGTTTGCCGCTGCCGTAAAGCGAATCGCAGACAATCGGATAGCCGGCTGCCGCAAGATGAGCCCTAATCTGGTGCGTCCTACCGGTAACGGGGCACGCCTCCAGTAAGGAGAACTGCCGGAAGGTTTCCAGCACCGTAAAATGCGTTACCGCCTCCTTGCCCCGCCGCTTATCGACAACGGTACGGTGTAACGCATCTCCGTCGGCACGCAGCGGCAGATCGACGGTGAACTGTTCTTCCGATACCCGTCCGTGAATCAGCAGCCGGTACGTTTTTTTTATTTCTCTATTCTGAAACGCGGTATTCAACGTACGGTGCGCTTCCGCATTAAGCGCATAGAGCAAAATACCGGAGGTGTCTTTATCGATTCTATGCACCGCATAGAGTTTGTTACATGAAGGGGCAATCTGCGGCAGTTCTTTTTGAATAAGCAAATCAAGCCGCGGAGCTTCCGCATCCCAGCGGTCGGCAGCGACTAAAAGTCCGGCAGCTTTATTTACGGCTATCATATCGTCATCGGCATAAATCAGCGTAAAGGGAGTTTTTTTCATTAACCGTTCCTTGATTTTAAAAATAGGATCAATTCCGTGTAGCTTTCGTAATCGGGTAAAATGGAAGGCGTACCGTATTCGGGAGAGATTAATACGCGGGCGTCGAGCGCCTGCATAAAAAGCGCAGGGTATTCTGCTTCGGGAATATGCGGGAAAAGATACCAGCCTTTTTGTGTCCATACACCGGGAAGCAGACGCTCCGCTTCGGCTTTCCTGTTAAGCACCGCTTGCCGCCGTTTCGCTATCGTGCGGCTTATTCTTTCGCTGCGCCCTGCAGCTCCGCAGTTTTGCACCGGTTCGGCGTGTTCTTCATCTATGTTACGTTTCAGATCGAAAAACGCCCGCGCAAGGCTATAGGCAAGCGGCGGGAACAGCGCATCGGAAGGCGGCAAGGATGCTTCAAACCGGCTGCAGGCAGCGATAATTCCGCAGGGAACCGGATAGGCGGGCGTTACCAGTGTAATAGGGGCTGTTTCCGCAACGGTACCGTTTACGCTGCCGGTGTCAATGCCGAGAAACGGACGCCATACCGGCAGCGGCTGTGCGGCTTCTTTCGGGTAGGACTGCAGCGCGGAACCGGCTATTTGTTCCGCCTTCTCTCGGGTTGCATACCAGCGGATAACGGGATAATCCGGCAGTAGGGCTTCCAGCGCACGCCGTAATTGAGCGTCGGCCTTGGTCGGCAAAAAGCCGGTTAAGCCCTTATCGAGGAATTGCTTGCAGACCAAATTCGCCTGCCCCGTTCTTCGCCCTAAAATTGCTGTTCCGCCGTCAAGCCAGAGGTCAAGCAAGCGGACGTTTTTTTCCGTGTATAGATAATAACCGCGGGCACGGCGGACATTTCCGTACCGCTTGCGGATTTCAGCATAAATATCAATCATCAGGGAACTATCATCGCATAACGGCAAAAAAACTACAAGAGAAAAACGCGCGGTTACGGTGAATATAAATGCTTGACATTTGATACATGCAATGCTAGCCTCAATAACAGATTGTTACATATAAGGGAACCTTTAACAACTAACCGAGCTTTTAGGGGCTCCCATAAGTACGGAGGAGATGTTTTATGAAATTAAACGGCATTCTTGGAGTTACGGTAAATGCGGCTATGAATAGACGGGTAAAAAAGGGCATAGCACTATTGTCTCTTTTGTTTATTTGCATTCCTTTTTGCGCTGCAGAAATTACTTTTTCTCCCGGTATAGGAGGAACTGTCCATACGGTACAGAGCTTTTTTGAAATACAAAATGCAGAAGATCCGGAACATTCGGTGGTGTCTGAAAAAGCTGTTACGTATACCATACCGGTTCCATCAAGCGGCTTGGACATACACTTTACCCATGAAAGCAGCGGTTTTACCCTGAGTGTTATCAATAATATAGGGTTCCCGATTACGCTCTTTAAAAAGGGCGGTTTTGGGAACGAGACTCAGCGTGTTATAGGCTTTATTCTTGATGAGCAAGTACTGTTCGGGTATACCTATGGCGTTAAGCAGCCGTTCAGCATTCATTTCGGTATCGGGCCGGGAGCTGCACTGGGACACTTTTGGACACTGCAGAATGTGCAGATTTCAGAAAATGTATATTATACCGTAACACCGATTGCACTACACCTTGGAGTACAGTATCTCTTTACACAGCACGTCGGCATCGCAATCGGCATACACGATATGCTCGGTGTCTCCGGTATTTTTCTCAGCGATAAAAGCTCAAATTCGTCTGCAGAAAAGCGTAAAGTTACCGGAACTGTTGGGCTGGGAAATACCTTTACACTCAGAATCGCCGCTACTCTAAGGTTTTAGTCACAAAAAAAGAATTCCGGCGGGATGTATATCGGTGATTTACCTCTTGCCTTTTTTTATACGATGTGGTATATTAAGAATCATTACTAATATCAAGGAGATACTTATGGACGAAAGAAATAACATGCCGCTCTTAGGCGATACATTTCCCACTTTGAAAGTTCAAACCACACAAGGCCCGATGACATTACCGGCAGACCTGAAAGGTTCGTGGTTTATCGTGTTCAGCCATCCTGCTGATTTCACTCCCGTATGCACAACCGAATTTGTCGGCTTTCAGGAACTGATGCCCGAATTTGAAAAACTCGGTGTAAAATTGGTCGGTCTTTCCGTCGATCAGGTATTCAGTCATATCAAATGGATTGAATGGATGAAGGACAAACTCAATGTGCAGATTACCTTTCCGGTTATCGCTGCAAACGATTCCATTGCAAATGCACTCGGACTGCTGCACCCCGGTAAGGGCACAAACACGGTTCGTGCGGTATTCATTGTCGATCCCGAAGGAACACTCCGGTTGGTACTGTATTATCCGCAGGAAATCGGCAGAAACATGGACGAAATTTTGCGTGCGGTAAAGGCATTGCAGATTTCCGACAAAGAAGATGTGGCATTGCCTGCTAACTGGCCGAATAACGGTTTGATTAAAGATCATGCAATTGTACCGCCGGCTTCTAATGTAAAAGATGCACAAAAGAGACTGAAGGAATACGAAGGCTTTGACTGGTGGTTCTGCCACAAGGCATTAAAGTAAACGATATTATAAAATAACAAAATTTACCTGCGGCTATCCGATAAAGCATAGCCGCAGGAGTTAAAAATATCTAAGGAAACCTTGCGTTTAGCGTCCTTGGCGCGCCAAGGTAAGGTTTGCCAGCTCTTTAGGTAAGTCGTTGCCGCTCAGTGTGAGTGTGTCATCGGTGCGGGTGTATTGGAGTTTCCACGATGCATTCATACTTTCGCGGGTTTCTTTTTTTGCTCCGTTTGTCCACGTTTCGGTTTCTTTATTTCTTACGGTAAAGGTGATTTCGGTATCCGTAGCTGTCCAAAAACCTTTCCACTCAGTTGATAAAGTAAAACCCTGCATCCATTCGATTTCCATAGTGCCGTCCCGATCGGATATGGAAGCTTGCAATGCGGTTAGGTTAAAAACTAATACTGAAAGCGCCGTATCCGCTCGTAAATCGCGGAAGCAATAGGTAAGAGCGTCTCCTTGGTGTTTTGTGCGGGGTCGTCCAATACCGTTTCCAAAAGGTCGTGCAGGACAAGGCCGAGACATTTCCCCGCCGGAATACCGAGCACCATTAAATCCTTTCCGTTCACCGCCAAATCTTTAAGGCTATATGCTCCGTCCTCTTTTAGAATCTTATCGATCCTCGCAGTAAATTCTACAAGGAAGTTCGGTTCCGTATAAGAGCCGGTAAGCCCGAAAACATCAGCCTTTCTTAACGCAAATAAATCATCGATATTTTCTTTTCCTACGCGGACGATAAAGCGGCGGACGGCAGCATCTGTCCATGAAGGGTCGTAATGAAACATGTGCTGGGCAACTAAGTGAGCGGTTTTTTCTATTTCTGCATTGGAGTATTTAAGGCGCCGCATAATGCTGCGCGTTATCTCTTCGGACACGGCTTCGTGGCGGTAAAAGGTATAGCTGCCGTCCGCCGCCTGCTTACGGGTAGCGGGCTTCCCTATATCGTGGAAAAGGCCTGCGAGCCGGATATGGATATGCTCCATCCCCGCAGGACAGGCATTGCAAACTAAAAAGCTATGGTCAAGTACATCAAAATGATGAAAGCTTCCTTGTTCCACGCCGCGGCATTCCGCCAATTCCGGAATAAAGAGGTTCAGCAGTCCCGTACTTTCCATGAGCCGTAAGCCGGTAAGCGGGGCAGGGCAGGCAAGCATTTTGGTAAATTCTTCGCGGAAGCGTTCAATAGAAATTTTTTGGGTGATATGTAACGCCTGCGGAATTGCCTCCAGCGTTTTGCCGTCGATAGCGAAACCGAGCTGCGCTGCGAACCGGACGGCTCGGACGGGGCGCAATCCATCCTCCAAGAAGCGGTCAAGCGGATTTCCGACTGTCCGGATCCGCCCTGCACGGATATCCGCGCAGCCGTTAAAAGGATCGGCGATTATGCCGTCAGGTAAAGAAACCGCAATCGCATTCATAGTAAAGTCGCGGCGCGAAAGGTCTTCTTCTATGGTTGCCGTATATGAAACCGCAGCAGGGTGGCGCCCATCGGTATAATTCGCCTCGGTACGGAAGGTAGTGCATTCGATATGCTTACTTTTATAGATGATGGTAACGGTACCGTGCTCTATGCCGGTTGGAATAGTCCGCCGGAATAAGCACATCACCTCTTGCGGCTGCGCGTCGGTTGCAATGTCCCAATCGCTCGCCGCTTTCTTTAAGAAAAAGTCACGAACTGCGCCGCCTACAAGATATGCCGAAAAGCCTGCATTCCGGAAATATCCGCTGATTTCCTTGAGCAGAGCCGGAACGGGGAATTTTTTTTCCATAATTTTATACGTTACTAGTTTAATGCTTCAATACAGGATGGATTCCGGTTAGATAAAGAACCGTAAATCTTTTCTGCCGGTCATATTAAACCGGTATGCCGTGATATAGGTTCCCGTTATTGCAGTCAGTGCGTTAAGCGCGGCAGCGACAGCTCCGATAAAAAAAGCGGCAGGGCGTAAAATCAAATATCCTGATTCAAAACCCCGTCCGTACAGCGCACATACGGATGCCAGTGCAATGTAAGTACCGCCAGCGGGGAACCTGCCAAGCAAACACGAAAATAGAGAGGCTATTCCTACCAGCCAGAACATATCTTGAATGTTGAGCGAAAGACTTGAATAAGACTTTAGTATCACGATGAAGCTGACGGTGATGACTAATGAGGAACCTGCTCTGCCGAAAATGGAGAAGATGGGAAGCACGACGGAAGAAATACGCCGGCGTACACCGAGGCTTTCGTTGGAGTGGCGCAGCAATACGGCCAGCGCAACATGAGTGTCCTGCGAAAAGAATGCCGCCAGCATAGGAGCAAGACTTGCGTAGAGCACCCGATACGGATTGATATCGCGGCAAAAAATCTTTAATAAGAGGGGATAAATCACAAGGGCTATAATCAATAGATCGGCAATGAGTAGAATTGCAAAATCGGCAAAAACCGCAGTCAGCAGCATCTCGTGGAATTTAATCACCCAATAGGCTGAAACGGCTACCATGCCGAGCATTAGCATATCAACAAAAAAGACAAGCACTGCATAAGAAATCCGTGCAAGAGAGTCGATAAGCGTGATTGCCGGTTTGGCAATATTTCTGTCAACTGCACAACCGGCTCCTGCAAACCCGCCGAAAATACAGAGCGGCAGGATGTATGTTCCGTTTATAACCGCTTCAAACGCACTTGAAGGAAATAATTGCAGCAGCGATTCTCTAACGCCGAGAACTTGTATATCCGAAATACCTTCTACAAAAATAGGAATCCGGGCTGGTGTATGAAGCAGCACTGACAGTAATCCGATAAAGGAAAGCAGTAATGCGGCCGCGCAGATAATAAGACCGGTAATAAGCGCTACTTTCAGCAAACTTCTATTTTCGCGTAATTCAAAGATGCTGAGCGTAAATCCGAAAAACACCGCCGGATAGAGGGCATACCGTCCGAACTGTACCGCTGCTTTTGATAAAAAGTCTGCCGCTTCTATAAACAGCGCATTTTCGGTTCCCGCAACGAGCGCAAAGGTTACGCCCAACACAATACCGATAAGATATTTCAGCCAAATTTTCATAACGGTTGAGTGTAACTCAAAGATTGTACTGCGTCAACTCAATTGGACTTACAATGGGGATGGGCTGTCGAAAAAGTAATCGGCTTTTGAGACAACCTTATCCCCGTAAGAAAGGCTTATTTTTTCATCAAACCTACACCGGACTTCCATGCCTGTCCGACTTTTTCGCCGATTGCATAGTAGCCGTTTTGGAATTGATCAAAAATGAATGCGTTCAGTTTTGCCGATTCAACCTTGCCTTTTTCGTTTAAAACCGCCTCATCAGCCAGAACCCCGACAATTTCTCCGACAACATAAAATCCGAACACAGCGTTTTTTATTTCCACAACTTTGCATTCAAGTGTGAGCGGAAACTCCTCGATAATCGGCGCATCAACCTTCTTGCTTTTTACCGCAGTTAAGCCGCTGCGTTCAAATTTATCCGGCATCTTATTTCCGCTTGCAATCCCGAAAAAATCCGCTTCCGCTATATGAGGAATATCGGCGACACTAAGCGTAAACGCCTGCTTGTGTTTGAGATTGGCCGCTGTCTTATGGCTTTCATCGATATTCATCAACACCATATTTTCGGCACAAATACCACCCCAAGCCATGTTCATCACATCGACTTTTCCATCCTCGCCGTAGGTTGCTACCATTAATACCGGCATCGGGAATAAGAAAGGGTGAACTCCCAATTCTTTCTTTGCATTTTTCTGCATTGTGTTCTCCTATATACCCCTCACAATTGATTATTGAGAAGCAGTGTATGTGTAGGGTATCCTTACAGCTTGTGCATTTTCTTAGGCTGCGTCATGTTCTCCGGTTTCAGAATTTCGTCAAGCGCTTCCTTCGATAATAAACCGCGTTCCAACACAAGGTCGTAGACGCTGCGGTCATCTTTGAGGGCAGTCTTGGCAATATCGCTTGAGATTTCGTAGCCGAGTACCGGATTAAGCGCCGTCACCAAGCCGATACTTCGATAGGTCAGCTCCTTGCACCGCTCTACATTCGCGTCGATGCCGTCGATACAGCGCAGCCGAAGCGTAGACATACCGTTATTTAAAATCGAAATCGATTCCAAAATACTGTAAATAATAACCGGTTCAAAGACGTTCAACTCCAACTGCCCCGCTTCGGATGCCATCATTACCGTTGTATCGTTTCCGATAACGCGGAAGCATACCTGATTCATCACTTCGGGGATAACCGGATTGACCTTACCCGGCATAATCGATGAACCCGGCTGCATTGCCGGAAGATGTATTTCGTTCAACCCGGCGCGCGGCCCCGAGCCAAGCAGACGAAGGTCATTGCATATCTTTGAAATTTTTACCGCAAGACGTTTCAGCTGCCCCGAATAGGAAACAAAGCAGGTAGTGTCATTTGTTGCGGCAATCAAATTCTTCGCCTTCGTAACAGGATAACCGGAAATTTCTGCGAGCCGTTTTGTTACCAAATCCGCATAGGCAGGGTCGCTGTTGATACCGGTGCCGATAGCGGTTGCCCCCATATTGATTTCGAGTAAGCCGGAAACAGCATGCCGGATATGCGGCACCTCCCCTTCCAAACTCGCCGCATACGATTCAAATTCCTGACCAAGCGTCATCGGCACCGCATCCTGCAGCTGGGTACGCCCCATCTTGATATGCCCGCCGAATTCTTTTCCTTTTTTACGGAAAGATGCGATCAAGTTTTCAAGCTCGGTAACCAGGCTTTCCGTATGTAAACAAATACCGAGTTTTGCTGCCGTCGGATACGCATCGTTGGTAGACTGCGCAAGATTGATGTGATTATTCGGATGGCAGAATGTATATTCGCCTTTTTTATGCCCCAGCAGTTCAAGTGCACGGTTTGCAATCACCTCATTTGCGTTCATGTTGGTAGACGTTCCCGCACCGCCTTGAATCATATCCGCAGGGAATTGATCATGCAGTTTACCGGCAATAATTTCTTTACAAGCAGTGATAATGGCTTCCGCTGCCGGTTTTTCCAACAACCCTAATTCATAGTTTGCCTGTGCCGCCGCCTGCTTAACCATCGCAAGGGCTTTGATAAACCCCGGATAGGCGGAAAGATGCACGCCGGTAATATTGAAGTTTTCCATACAACGGAGCGTTTGTACGCCGTAATATGCCTCATCGGGAACATCCCGATATCCTAAAAGATCATGTTCTTCCGCATTGTTTCCTCCTAAATTTTTTGGCAGTTGAATTTTCTTATTTCTGTTGCAACTCGTGGAGTGAATCAAAAGGATAAACACCACTTACGGTTGTCTCGATTCGATTACCGGCGGATGAGCCGAATATAACCGGAGCATCCGGCTGCATAAACTCGGAGATAACCTGCCGGCACGCGCCGCACGGCCCCACCGGATAATCCGCATCGGGGGTTGCGATTGCAATAGCCGTAAAATTTCTTTTACCCATTGCAACCGCGCTGAAAATAGCGGTGCGTTCGGCGCAGTTGGTCAATCCGTAAGAACGGTTTTCAACATTCACACCGGTAACGACGCACCCATCATCAAGCAGTAATGCGGCGCCTACTCTAAAATGAGAATAAGGGGCGTACGCATTTTTTGCCGCTTCCAGAGCTTGTTCAAAGAGATGATCATACTTACTTGAATCTTTCATACTACTATTATACCATATAGACTATGAAAATTACAGCTTTCGATAATCGTTTTATTATTTTTCCTATTCTTTTTTTATTCATATACATATTTGCAGCGGCAGTCCCCCTCGGTTCGGATATTTATTTTCAGCCGGTGTGGGTGCGCACTATCACGCCGGATACCGCACAGGCGGAACTTGAAGGAATAACCGATACGGCCGAAACCGTAGAGAGGCAAGTATCGGCGGAACAATTTATCGGGAAGGAACCTAAAGTATTTCTTACGGAGAACAGATTCGGTTATTTTACTGCCGGCGGCGAATTGCTCCGCTCATCCCCCGTTACACAGCGGATTTCGGCTTCGTCCGCAGCGTGGACTGAATACGGAAGCGATGCCGCCCAAACGCCGATTTACCGCCCCGACGGTTCTTTGATAACCGTTATCGAAGAGCAGGGGTTTGTATATGTTGATGGAGACCGCTTTTATCTTTTTGAGCCTGGCGGCAGCGCCGTCAAACAATACGGTGCAGACGGTAAACCGCTGTGGCGTTATCTGCATACCGCACCGATTACCGCCTTTCACAGCACCGGAGCCGGCGTTATTATCGGATTTTCCGACGGGAAGCTGGTAAGCCTCGATTCTGAGGGTAATGTAGTGTTTGACTTTTATCCGGGCGGCAGCGACTATCAGGTTATACTGGGCGCAGCGCTTTCTGCAGACGGACAGCTGGCCGCCTGTGTATGCGGGATTGACCGCCAGCGGGTATTGCTCATACGGATAGACGGCAACAAGTATAAAATTGTACACCATCGATACTTGGAAGGGAATCTCCGCAGGCAGGTCTTTGTCGATTTCGATATACAAGGAGAGAATGCAGTATTCGAGTGTGCGGAAGGCATCGGTTTTATCGATTGTAATCAGCTGATATCGGGCATTATGCCGCAGCACGGTATAGTGCTCGGCAGCGGGGAAATTCCGTATAAGGGAATCACGGCGGTTATCAGCAAACAGGAAAAAAACGCTCTGCTGTCCTTTATTGAATCGCCTATGTATGTCGTCGGGAAAACGGCCTTTCCTTCAGAAAACACCTTTCTTATGCAGGAGCGGCAAACGATTTTCCTAGCAACCGATACGAAATTGGCACGTATCGATATAAAATAAAGTGTAAAAGAGGCTTCTGCTATGAAACGATTTTTCTTTTTTGCCTTAGCTTTAGCGGTATGTACCGGATTATATGCATTGGATTGGCCGACAGACACACAAAATTTTTTGCGGCTTTTCGGTCAATGCATTGGGGAGAAAACTTTTGAGCAAGGGCTGACTTTTGAAAACACATCGACGGTACGTGCTGCCGATGACGGTATTCTTTTAATTGCTCTCGATAGAAGATACGGAACCGGTGCATTCCCTTCTACGTTGGGAAATGCGTTGATATTTTTACACGATGACGGGCTGCAGACGGTTTACGGAAATCTTGACGCTAACGCAGTGTTCCTAAGCAGAGTAACAACCGAATCAAATGCGGTTATCGGAAGGACGGGAAACAGCGGATGGGGAAAACCGAACGACCTTATCTTTCAAGTAAGCGACAGTCAGAAAAAAGTATATATCAATCCGCTGCTGCTGCTTCCGTCTGTCAACGATAAAATCGCACCGCAAATACAAAATGTCGTTTTGATAAATGAACAAAACACAGCCTTTCAAATGAACGGACAAAAAACCGTGCGGCAGGGAAGCTATGAACTGTATGCGGATATTTCCGACACGGCTTCGCAGGGAGGCCTTAGTTTTAGTCCTTTCCGGATTACTATTTTTGTAAACGGTACAAATATCCGAACCATTCCGTTTGAAACCATTGCGGAAAAAGACGGCGATTCTTATTTAGGCAACACCGCCTTTACCGACACGCTGCTGTACCGGCGGAAAAATGAGCTGTATTTAGGCAAAATTATCTTAAACCGCGGAAAATCCGATATATTAATTACGGCACGGGATATAACCGGCAACGAAAAATCCGAACGGTTTACCATCCAAGTCGACTAGCGGATCAGGGAAAACGTATCAGACTGTATTTTTAACAGCCCCGCAAAATAATTGGGTCTGTTCAACCAGAGTTGAACCGCTTCGCGGTTCAAATGGTCTCACAGTCCCAATTATTTTGCGGTATTGGATATATCCGTCCGATACGTTTTCCTTTTCCTTGGAAAGGCTGCGCGAAATTTAAAAAATTTCGCACAGTTTATTTTAGAAAAAGGGCAATTGCATCAGATAAATAAATAAGAATCGCAGAAGAATGGAGGTTGGGCAAGCATTTGAACCGCGAAGAGGTTCAATTCTGATTGCACTGCCTCCATTCTTCTGCGGGGATGTTCCACAAACGTCTGATGCAATTGCCCTGCGGAGGAATTGTGAAAAAATATGAACTGATACAGGCGTTGATTGAGGCGGGGGCTGTTTCCGTTATTCGGGCGGAAAATAAGGCACAGGGGCTTAAAATCGTGGAAGCCGTGCGTGCAGGGGGGATTACCGCTATCGAAATTACCATGACCGTACCGCACGCCGACGAAATTATCCGCGAGTTAAGCGAGGCATTCGGTTCGGATATACTGTTGGGCGCGGGTACGGTGCTCGATGCGGAGACGGCACGTGCCTGTATTATTGCAGGCGCTCAATATATCGTCGGGCCGTCTTTTAACGAAGACTGCGCACGCCTTTGCAATCGGTATGCGGTGCCGTACATTCCCGGTGTTATGACGCCGCAGGAGGCGGTGCGCGCACTTGAGTTCGGCGCCGACATTCTCAAGCTGTTTCCGGCAGAGCTTTTCGGGCCGAAAATCATCAGCGCCTTTAAGGGGCCGCTTCCGCAGGGAACCTATATGCCTACCGGCGGTATTACTGCCGAAAACGCAGCCGAGTGGATTAAGGCGGGAGCTGCGGTACTCGGTATCGGCGGCGCCCTTACGAAAGGAGCTAAAACCGGTGATTTTGAATCGGTTACCCGCACCGCCCGTCAATTAAAAGAGGCGGTTGCCGCAGCACGCAGTAAATCCATCTAAGGGGGAACTTCTGAAAAACCGGAGTTTTTAGAACTTTCGGCTATAATTGTAATGATCGTTATGAATGAATATTCGGAAACAGGCACATTGCTTAAAAGAAGACAAGAAAACAAGTGGCTTTTGGTATTTGAAAGCCTTGTAACCGGTTTAATTACCGGCTTGGTTATTACGGGCTTTCGGCTCTCAATCTCGTATCTTAGAAATACCCGTGTTGCGTTATACGGTGTTATACGGACTACGGGTGTGCGAGGCGTCCTCCTTGCGCTGGCAGTTTTGGTACTAGCGGGATTATTTATCGGCTTTATCATTACAAAATGGCCGATGATTAAAGGCGGCGGAGTGGCGCAGATTGAAGGCGTCTTTATGAAAAAGCTGCAGTTTTCCCCGCTTTACGAGCTCCCGCTCAAGTTTATCGGCGGTGTTCTCGGCATCGGACTGGGACTTTCGATGGGGCGAGAAGGGCCTTCTGTCCAACTGGGTGCATATATCGGCGATGCTGTTGAACGGCTGGGAAAGCGCTCGTTTACCGAACGGGTGTGCTTGATTACCGCAGGGGCAGCCGCCGGTCTTTCTGCAACATTCAACGCTCCTTTTGCTGCAATTGTCTTTGCGCTTGAAGATATCCATCATCATTTAACTCCCCTGCTTTTAGCCTGTGTCATGGCAGGTTCTTTTGCAGGCGATTTTGCGGGAAGCATTTTTTTAGGCAGGGGGCCGATTTTCCGATTTTTTACGGCTGTGGAATTTCCGCTTTCTCAATTTGCATGGCTGATAGGGCTGGGCATATTCGTCGCGCTTATAGGACACGGGTTTAAGCAGTCGATTTATTTGTTCCAACGATGCTATAAAACACTGCATATCCCGCCGATCTTACGGCCTGTTATTCCGTTCCTGCTGTCGCTGCCGGTCGGCTTGTGGCACAGTTATTCTTCGGGCGGCGGCGACGGGTTGATACGAATACTGACCGAACAATCTTTTCCGATTACGATGCTGTTGATGTTCTTAACTGTTAAGCTTCTTTTTACCGGAATCTCCGCAGGGTCGGGCGCAATCGGCGGTATTTTTGTACCGCTCCTTGCCTGCGGCGCGGTAGGAGGCGCACTGTATGCAACCGTATTAGTGCATTTCGGTTTATTGGCACAGGAGCACGTCAATACAATGATTCTCTTCGGCATGGCTGCCTGTTTTACCACCGTTATTAAAGCGCCGCTTACCGCCTGCGCTATCGTGTTTGAAACAAGCGGCGCCCTCCCCCAGCTAAGCGGGTTGGTGCTGACCTGCCTTACGGCCTATCTAACGGCGAGTTTTATCGGTTCGCAGGCGCACGATCATATTCTCCTGACGCAAATTCTTGAGTCGGATAGCCGTGCAGTGAATAAAAAATCCGGTACGGAATCCGGCAGCCCTCAGCTTTATGAACTACCGATCGGCTTGCATTCAATCGCAGCCTTAAAGAAAATCAACGAAATGGAATGGCCGCAAAAATGCCGCATCGTCGGCGTTATGCACGGTGAACACGAATCTATTCCCGATGGTAATACCGTACTGTATCCCGGCGATAAATTGATTGTCCTTGCAGAAGATGATACAGGCGATATTTTGGAAATACTCACCGTCTTAACCGAATAGCAAGCGTTCCGTAAAAACGGGTGTGAGCGCCGTTAAAAATCTTACTTTTTTTTAGGTAATCTTACAAATTTTTCTTGCTATTTACCATATTCGCAGTTATACTGATAGAATGAGTAAACATTCGCATCTCTATCAGTATATACTCATAGAGTAAAAATACGCGGGTGATATGTATTATAGTTAAGGAGGAGATTATGAGTATTTCAAAAGAAAATATTTATAAGCTCGAAGGCCGTGTCCCGCTAAAAACGGCAATCCCTCTCGGTATGCAGCATGTTTTGGCTATGTATGCCGGAAACCTCGCCCCGATTTTAGTTATATCGGGTGTTCTTAATATCCCGGCGGATATTAAAGTTTCGCTGCTGCAAAGCGCTATGTTTGTTGCCGGCGCCGTCACATTCGTCCAGTTGCGGCCTATCTGGAAAATCGGTTCGGGACTCCCCACCGTTATGGGAACCAGCTCGGGATTTATCCCTGTCGCTATCGGGGTTGGACTGCAGTATGCCGCGATGGGAGACTGGTCAAACGGGTATGCCGCTATTCTCGGAGCATCCCTTATCGGCGGTTTAATGGAGTTCATGCTTGGTTTTATCGTAAAACCGCTCCGCAAGTTCTTACCGCACGTCGTTACCGGAACCGTTGTTACCACTTTGGGAATTTCGCTTATCCCCGTCGGTATTAAATTTGTCGGCGGTGGAGTCGGTCTTGAAAAAACTCCCGGATTCGGCTCGATAAAGAATCTGTTAGTTGCCCTTTTCGTCTTTTTAACAATTATCTTTATCCGGCAAATGTTTACCGGTTTCTTGAGCATCTCCTCCATTCTAATCGGGCTTATTGCAGGGTATATCGTTGCAATCTTTGCCGGTATGGTTGATTTTACACCGGTAAAAAATGCGGCATGGATTTCCGCTCCGCTGCCCTTCTTTGCAGTAGGGCACCTGAACCTCACCTTCCATTGGGATGCTATTGTCCCATTCCTGCTCGTCTATCTTGCGACAACTGTAGAGACAATCGGTGATAACACCGGTATCGCAGTCGGCGGTCTCGGACGCGACATAACCGACAAAGAATTACAGGGGGCGGTTCATGCAGACGGTTTCGGCAGTATGTTTGCGGCAATCTTCGGCGTTATGCCGAATACCTCGTTCAGCCAGAACGTCGGGCTTATCGGTATGACAAAGGTCGTTAACCGCTTTACCATCGGTATCGGCGCAGGCTTCTTGGTATTGTGCGGTTTCTTCCCCAAACTCGGCGCAATTGTTTCGACTATCCCGAACCCGGTATTGGGCGGCGGTGTATTGCTGATGTTCAGTATGATCACCATGAGCGGTTTAAACTTGATTTATCAAAGCGGAAAAATTGCAGAACGCGATGTTGTCATTATCGCAGCATCGCTCGGCGTTGCCTTCGGTTTAAGCAATGTACAAGAAGTCATGCAGCACCTGCCGATGTGGTTCCAGAATATCTTTAAACAGGCCATCGTCGGCGCCTTTGTTACCGCGCTTATTTTGAATCTCTTGTTGCCTAAATCAAAAGATAAAGAGACAACATGATAAGGAAAATTGGGACCGCCCGAAAACTGAAAACCTATCGGCTTTTTCTGTAAGGAGATGATTCATTATATCCGCTAAAGCGGATTGCGAAACGGTTTTTAGCCCGTTTCCTAAAGCTTTAGATACGATGATGAAACTAAGTCATTACTATGATAAAGCCTTAGCTTTAAACTCGCAGGGATGGCGAAAAAGTAATCGACTTTTAAGACATCCCCGGCTCCCAATACCCTACCCCGATGCTTTGCATCTTTGCATTGGGGTTATAATTTTTCTAAAAAAGTAGTTCTAGGAGGAGATAATGGATGTCTCGAAAGAGAATATTTACCGGCTTGAAGGGCGTGTCCCATTAAGGACGGCAATTCCATTAGGTATGCAGCATGTTTTAGCCATGTATGCGGGAAACCTCGCGCCGATTTTAGTTGTTACCGGAATTTTAAATATTCCGCCGCATATTAAGGTATCTCTGCTGCAGAATGCGATGTTTGCAGCAGGGGCCATTACTTTTATACAGTTGCATCCGATTTGGAAAATCGGTTCAGGATTACCGACGGTTATGGGTACCGGTTCCGCATTTATTCCCGTTGTCATCGGAGTCGGCGGCCAATTTGCTGCGAAAGGCGGTAATTGGATGAGCGGTTATGCCGCCATCCTCGGAGCCACATTGGTCGGCGGATTTATGGAATTCATGCTCGGATTTATTGTTAAGCCGCTCCATAAATTTTTACCGCATGTCGTAACCGGAACTGTTGTAACAACCTTGGGAATTTCACTTATTCCGGTCGGTATCCGGTTTGTAGGCGGCGGCGTCGATATTGAACAGACCGCGGCCTATGGTAGAAACAATCGGCGATAATACTGGCATTGCCGTAGGCGGACTTGGAAGAGATATAACCGAGAAAGAATTAGAAGGGGCGGTTCATGCAGACGGAGTCGGCAGTATGATCGCAGCCTTTTTCGGTGTTTTACCGACGACTTCATTCAGCCAGAATGTCGGGCTTATCGGTATGACGAAAGTGGTCAACCGCTTTACAATCGGAATGGGTGCAGGTTTTCTAGTACTGTGCAGTTTCTTTCCTAAACTTGGAGCAATCGTATCAACCATTCCTAATCCGGTATTGGGTGGCGGTATGTTGCTGATGTTCAGTATGATTACCATAAGCGGTTTAAATCTGATATACCAAAATGGAAAGATAACGGAACGCGATATCATCATTATTGCAGCATCGCTGGGCATTGCATTCGGCCTCAGTCACGTACCTCATGTTATGCAGCATTTACCGAATTGGTTCCAAAATATTTTTAAACAGGCGATAGTCGGAGCTTTTATTACCTCGATTCTATTAAACATTGTGCTACCCAAAGAGAAAGAAGGCGTATAAAACTTTGCAACGGATTACTACAAAGCGGATATTCTTTGTTACCGGCGAACGGGGCTGCGGAAAATCTACGTTTCTTGCAGCCCTTATGCAAAAATATGCTCTCCAGCCATCAGGCTTTATTACAAAAAGAGAAGCGCCGCCGGAGAGTGCAGTGTATATGCATCAGGTTGTCGCCGGTACCGCAAGATACCGGTATACAACCGGCAACAAAGTCGGAATATGTCCCCAGCAAAAACCGGTCGGTTTTGCTCCGATATTTGATATATTCGGGGTTATGTGTTTGAAGCAAGCGGAGGAGTCGGTGCTTGCTTCGCTTAACAGCGGCTGTTCCGGCATGGGTCGCACCGAAACAGCTCCGCAGCAAGTCTCCTTTCCGGTAATCTTAATGGATGAACTCGGCTTTATGGAAGCGGAGGCGGAGCACTTTTTCCGCACGGTGTGTGCGTTGTTTTCCAACCCCCGGTATTATATCATCGGCGCCGTTAAGCCGCGCGGAACACGTTTTTTGCCGGTCTTGGAACAAATGCCGGAAGCGGCGGTATTCCATCTAACGCTGCAAAACAGGGATGAACTCTACGCGCAGCTTGAGCGGGCGCAAAACTTTCCGGCCTTTTTACATACCGTAGGCGAAAGACAGTGAAGAATCCCCTGTGCACTGCAGAGCTTCCCACCGCAATCATCCTTGCAGGCGGGCTTTCGACGCGGATGGGCTGCTGCAAACAGCTGCGCCCGCTGTGCGGAAAGCCCCTAATCCGATATGTACTTGAAACACTGCTTGAAGCCGGTCTTACCCATTTAGTCATTACGGTCAATGCCGAAACGCAGCAGCCGATCGAAGCGATAATAGACCAGCTGCGGCAAAAACACCCCGTATCGGACAGCTCTCTACAGGGGGCTGCCGCCGAAGCGGGTATATCCCAGCCTGTCCGCACCTCCAATTCATTCCGCGCATTTCCCCCATTCCGCTGCGATATTGTCCTTAATCCCGAACCGGAGCGAGGGCAAGGATATTCGGCGGCGCTTGCGGTACGAGCCGCTTGTGCCCGTCAGCCGGAACTCCTTACCGCAAACACGGCTTGTACCGGCAGCCCGAGCGGCTTCTTATTCTGCACCGCCGACCAGCCTTTTTTGCAGGCAACCAGCGTCCGCGAACTCTGTTCCGTATTCCACAGCAATCCCGGGTACATCGTCTCCGCTGCCTTTAACGGCAAACACCGTTCTCCGGTCATCTTTCCGGCCGCATTGGCCGGTGAGCTCAGCCGTTTAGACGGAAACATCGGCGGCAGAACCGTCATGAACGCTCACCCCGATCTGATACTGTACGTCCCACTCCATTCCGAGATGGAAGCATTCGATATCGACACGCCGGAAGACTTTAAACGGGCGGAAAGCGAATATAATTATGAATTATGAATTAGCGCTGCGGCGGCTCGATTATTTAACCCTATAGTGTTTCCAGATTCGGACAATCAGCTTTTCGGCGATAATCAGAAAGAGGCCGAGCACAAAAGGCAGGCCGATCAAAAGCGCCGGATGTTCCATACCGATCTGCGCGGCTGCGATGGTGTTTTCAAGATAGACGAACAGCAGCGCGGCGCAGGTTGTCCCGATAACGGAACGGCCGCCTGCATACGCAAGTACAAGGGCAATCCATCCCTTGCCGGCGCTTTGGTTGGGAACAAAGGCTCCCAGCTGCAGGGACAACAGGCAGCCTGCAAGCGCTGCCGCCGCCCCGGACATTCCCATTGCCGCTATCTTTAACCGTGCGGTATGCACCCCTATCGAATCTAAAAATGCAGAATCCTTTCCCAGTATCTTTATCCGTAAGCCTGTTTTGGTATAGCGGCAAAAGAGGGCAAGTCCGAGGCTCGTTAAAACGGCAAGCGCCGCGCTTACCGTTTTAACCGACTGCGGCTGAAGCAGCAGTTCGGGCGGCAGCGCTACGATACTCCGGTTGCCGAAAAGCCGTGTGCTGAGTACGGAAACAAAGCCCGCGGCAGTTAGGTTGACCGCAAGCCCGAGTATGTAGATATTTGCCTTCCGGTAAACGGTAAGATAGGTAATAAATATACTTAACCCTGCACCCAGCACGAGTGAAACGGCAATACCGGGAATAAGACCGCCGAAGCTTTCTGCAAGCAGGATACCGCCGATTCCCGTAAAGGCGCTTAACAGCATCAGCCCTTCTATTCCGACATTTAACAAGCCAATATATTCCGAAACAAGGGCGGCGCAGGCGGCAATTAAGAGCGGAGCTGCTTGGGCAATCAAGGTAATCGATGCGGTTATCATAATGTCTGCCCCCTTCGTTTTTGCCGGAAAAAATCGACCGTTATCAGTATGAATGCGATCCCCTGTACAATCGAAGAAAGATCAAAAGAGATGCTCGTCTGGAGCATTGCAGCCTTGCCGCCCGCTTCCATCCATGCAAAAAACAGCGCGCCGAATACCGCTCCTAACGGATGGTTACGCCCGATAAGCGCCGCGGAAATTCCGCTCCAGCCGAGCCCGGATGTAATGCCCGCATAGACATAGTGCCGCGAGCCGTACACGCTGAATGCGCCCGCAAGTCCGTGGCACGCTGCGCCGAAAGTCAGCGCCAAGACGGAAATCAGCCCTACCTTAATGCCTTGAGATTGTGCAAAGGCGCGGTTGGTGCCGGTCAATCCCAGTTCGTAGCCGTAGCGGGTACGTTTGAACATCCCGTAAAGCAGCGCCGTTATGATCACGGTGAAAAAGATACTGCTATTCAGAGTCGAAGGTTTCCAAAAAGAGGTGAAAAACCAGCTTTCGGTTGTATACGGGGTTGCCATCAAATTACTGGCGGAATCCCGAAATATATCGTTGACGCCGTAGTCGATAAGCGGCAGCAGTGCGCACGATAAAAGGTAGGTGCTGATCAGTTCGGTAATACCGAGAAATTGTTTAAGGCAGGCGGAGATAAAGCCTAAAAGGCCGGAGCAAAGTGCTGCGAGTATACAGCCGGCGATAAGACCGAACGGTTGCGGAAATTGAGGCGTCATCAGTGCAAATTCCACCGCGATAAATGACGCGAGATAGGCTTGGCCTTCTCCGCCGAGGTTAAAAAAGCCTGCCTTTGCCGGAAGGATAAAGCCCATCGCACAGAGCAAAATAAGAGAGGCTCGATCGAGCATATTGCCCAAATAAAATGTGTCGGTAAAAGGGTCGATAAAAAACGAGGCGAGTGTTTCCAGCGGTTCTTCGCTCTGCGCCGCCAGACAGATTGCCGCCGCCGCTACGCTTGCCGTTACCGAAATAACACTGTTTAAAAGCGGAGCGGCTTTTTTTATCGCGTGTTTTTGAATGCCGTTATTCATCTTTACCTGCCTGCATCATAGCCGCAATAATTGCCGCGCGGTTATATGCGGGGCGTTCCATAAAGCGGGTTAGAACGCCGCGGTATAATACATGGATACAGTCGCAGGTTTCAAGCGCGGCATCCACATCGGAAGTCAACACGATAACCGCTGCCCCTGCTGCGGCAAGACTGCGGAGCCGCTGCAAAAGTGCAAGCTGCACCTTCCGGTCTAATCCCCAATAAGGTTCGGCACAGATAACCAGCTGCGGCGGCGGATTGTCGAGCTCGCGGCTGAAAATCAGCTTTTGGATCATGCCGCCCGATAAGCTTAGCACCGAATCTTTCCATGAGCGGGGAATATCGAATGAGCAATGACGCTTCCATGCTTCCGCCGCTTTGGGGGAATAAATGCCGCAGCGGTACAGCGATGCGCGGGCGCGGACATAGAGGTTTTCCGCAATGCTGTGCCCGCCGGCGATGCCGTTTCTCATCCGTTTGCTGGGAATGTAGGCATAAGTTTCGCGCGGTATGCGTGTAATGGGCAGACCGTCAAACCGGATAGTTCCCTTGTCGGGCTTAAGCGTATTGACCAGCAAATACTCCAAAAGTTCCAGCCCCTGTTTTTTTATCCCGACTACGCCGGTTATCTTCCCATGCGGGACGTCGATTGAAAAGTCGGAAAAGCGGACACCCCTGCTGCTGACGGCGGCAACATGGGAAACGGTTAACCCTGCCGCTTTTTCAGATTGTAACGTATCTTGCGGCGATAGTGCGTCCGGCTGCGTCAACAGTGCGGCAGGGGCTTGCTGAACCGGCTCGATACCCTGTTGCTCTGCGGCTTCTTCCCATTCGGTCTGCTCGGAACCGAAGATTTCCTGCAGCAGAAGATGAGCGTTTACGGTAGAATCGATCGGACTATCCCATACCGTCTTACCGTTCCGCAAAATATGCACCGTGTCCATAAAGTTCAGCACTTCTTGGATGCGGTGCGTTACCACGATAATACACGCGTCCCTATCTGCGCAGCTGCGGAGAATTCCGTACAGCCGGGTAATTTCCTGCGGGCTGAAAGAGGCGGACGGTTCGTCCAAAAAGAATACCGAAGGATTTTTGAGTAACGCTTCGCCGATTGCCGCCCAGTGCAGCTGCGCAGTATCGAGCGTTTCCGCTTTTTGCGTCAGCGGCAGCGTAATGCCGTAACGGGAGAGCGCCGCAGCGATTGCATTTTGAGTTTTTTGCGGCGAAAGCAAGCCGGAGGAGATGCCTTTCGCGGTATGCAGTCCGATTGCAAGGTTTTCCCATACCGTAAGCTCCGCCGAAAGCTGAGGATGCTGCGGCACCAGTACAATTCCTTGTACAATGCCGTCCGCAACGGAGTGCAGGTTAAGCGGTGTTCCGTTGTAAAGAATGCGGCCGCTATCCTGCCGTAAATTGCCGGTGCAAAGGCGGGCAAGCGTTGATTTTCCGGCACCGTTTTCGCCTAACAGGGCGTGTATCTTGCCTGCTTCAAACCGAATGCTTACTCCGTCTACGGCGGTAATACCGTTTTCCGGAAACGTAAATCTCAGGTTTTCCGTTGAAAACACAAATACTTCCTATTTGTCGGATAAGGCCGTTTTCCCGCTTTTAATATCATCTATCAGCTGCTTTACTTTTTGAATGGCCGTTTGAGGAACTGCGGAAGGTACGCCTTCAAAGGCAAAGCCGACAGCGTCGTCTTTTATGCCGAGTTCTACCGGTTTACCGAATTCCAAGCGCCCTTCTACAAAGGCGATGACCGAGTCGGTGCACGCTGTTTTTTGGCTAACTTCCGTTGAACCGACTACGATATCTTTTCCATAAGAATAACCCGGCCGGTCAAACCACATCACATACGCGCCGTTTTCGCGGGCAGCAGCCACAACACCGGCATTTCCGCCGCCGCAGATCGTTAAGATAACATCGGCGTTATTTTTAATCATCGAAACGGCAAGCTCCGATGCTTTTGCGGCGTCGTACCAATTGCCGAGTACGCGGAAATCCAGTTCAAAATTCTTATTAACGGCTTTTGCCCCGTCCAAATAACCTTTCCGTATTTTATCGTTCATCACCGGATATTCCTGACCGGCAAGCAGTCCGATCTTATACGCAGCGTTTGCGTTTTTCATAGTGCTCGTGCTGATAAGTGCGGCATAATAACCGTTAAGGTAGCCTTGTTCGTAATGGTTAAAGCCGACTGTTTTTATTTGAGCGTTTCCGGCAAGATATCCGTCCAGCAGCAGGAATTTTTGCTGCGGGGCAAACTGCAGCACTTTTTCCGCAATCGCAGGCAGCGAAGGGTTTGAGCTGATAATTAAATCATACTTTTTGCTGATGGCCAGCGCCGTCAATCCGTTTTGCCATTCACCCTGATTGACTCCGCCTTCCACTACCTTGACGGTAATCGGCTGCCCTTTTTTATCCAGCTGCGCCTTCGCTTCCTGTACGCCTTCTACGAGCAATTCATACGTCGGATTCCCCTTGACAATTCCGGGTACAAAAACCGCAACGGAAACAGCCTTTGTTTTTGCAAAAAGAGGCGCCCCTGCAATTAAGGCGAGACTACAAATCAGCATGATTATTTTTTGTTTTAGCGTCATGTTACACTCCTATAAAAACTTTTGCAGGAAACATAAGTTTCCGAAAAAGTTTTTAGTCGTGCGCGCATTACGCGCACACGTAAATAATCAAGTTTGCGTAAGCAAACTTGAGATAAAAAGCTCCGACGCTATTTTAGGCGGAGCTTTTTATCGTAGCTCCTTACTGTATTAACTATAGCTAATTATAAATAAAGCGATTAAAAATGGTAAAATTGTTAATCGATAGGCACATACCGTACCTTATTTCTCTATTCTTGTCTAGGATTTTTATGAAGCAACGAAGTAGATGCCCCGTATATTTTCAAAAGAGGATTTCAAATGAAGGGAGACCTTGATACTGCGCCGCAGTAACGGTAAAGTTTGAAATATACGCACGCGGATGGGTATGCTGCACCGCGTCGAAAAAGTCATACAATGCGGAACCTTCTCCTTCCGCAAATATTTCCACCGAATAGTCGGGACAGTTCCGCACCCAGCCGGTGATGCCGAATTCCCGTGCAACCTGTACCGTCCAATAACGGAATCCTACGCCCTGTACCCGTCCTTCTACAAAGGCACGGGCTGCCTTCCGTCCGGTATTCGGCGATGTCTCTTTACGCATGTGCAAAACCCAGCGCTTCCGCCGCATCGAGTACGGAAATTCCGAGTTCTTCCGCATACTCGATACCGTTTTGCACTCCTGCCAAAACTTGTTCTATTTGATGTGCATCGGCATTGCAGATAATGCGGGCATCCTTTTGCGCAGCCCGCTTCCAAAATGCCGCCACGGGATATTGATAGTCTTCTCCGTAGTCCCGCTGCACTTTCGATTTAATCAGCCCGTAGCCGTTTATCTCCAGCGGCATTCCCAAATCATTTGCCGCGTCTATCAGCGCATCCGCACAGGCAAGGCAGTCTGCATCGATAGAGTGTATCCCGCTTAAAAATAAATCGGGATGCGCTAAAAACTTATAGATCCCCGACTTCATTCCTTCAATCGTAAAATCGATATAGGTACGCAGCAGACGTTTTTCCGTAACAGACGCTATGTACTTAAATTCGCCGTTCAGCGGGAACCAGTGGGAACCGAACACCAGATAGTCGGCTCCGTAGCGGCCGAGCAGTTCATCTTTAAACCAGCTGCGGTGCCGCGGAGACCATTCACACTCAAACCCGAAATACACGGGAAAATCCGCCTCTTTTTTTGCTTCTTCAACAAGGCGCTTATAAAGCGGTATATCCGCCGCCGACATCCTGCAATAGAGCCATATATCGTCATTGGGATAAGGGCAATGGTCGGAAAATCCGAGCGCGGAACAACCGCCGGCAGCGGCTTGCCGCACATAATGAAGCGGCGTGCCCTCAGCATGCTTGCACAGATAGGTATGCGTATGAAAATTACTGAGCATAAAAAAAGTATAGCGGTAAGCCTTTGAAATGTCAAACTTAGCAAGGACGATCGCATCGGATACTTTTTAAACATCTCCTTTTGCCGATCTTGACTTAACGGATAAATGTGATATAGTTTTCTCTCGTAAATATTTTCATAATTGAGGAGTATGTAATGATAAAACTAGCGACAATTGCAGGTTCCGATGCATCAGGCGGTGCAGGACTTGAGGCGGATTTAAAAACATTTCAGGAGTACGGCGGCTATGGTATGGCAGCGATCACCTTGGTTGCTACCATGAATCCCCACAAGGATTGGGGACATGAAGTATTCCCGATCGCCGAAGATTCCCTTAGAGCACAGCTTGAAACCATTTTTACCGGTATCGGAGTTGATGCGGCAAAAACGGGAATGCTGGCAACTCCCTACGCAATCGAATTGGCTGCCGAGTATCTTAGTAAATATAAGGTAAAAAACTATGTCCTTGATCCGGTGATGATCTGTAAAGGCGGAAATTTACCGCTTAATCCCGAAATTAACGAATTGCTGATTAAAAAACTGTTACCGCTTGCAAAAATTATTACACCCAATGTGTTTGAGGCAGGACAAATTGCTCATGTCGATACGCCTTCAACACTGGGAGAAATTAAAGAAGCCGCCAAGCGGATCTACGATATGGGTGCCCCGCATGTGTTTATCAAGGGCGGTTCAAAATTAAAGGGTGCGGAAACCTCAATCGATGTTTTCTATGACGGTAAAGATTTCCGGTATCTTGAAGCGGAATTGATTAAGACCGAATGGACTCACGGCTGCGGCTGTACCGTTGCGGCGGCAATTACTGCGGGCTTGGGCTTTGGACTCGAACCGTATGAAGCTGCTCTTCGCGCAAAGAAATTTATCACATTGAGCCTTCGTAACGGTTTTGCTCTCAATAAATGGGTAGGACCGGGAAACCCCGCCGCGTGGCGCAAGCCGTTCAATTAAGAGATATATTAGATTAATAAGGAAGAAGAATATGCGTGCAGTTGATATTATTATGAAAAAGCGCGGGTTTAAGAAAACCGGCGCCGGAATCCTCTCTCGGGAAGAAATCGCTTTTTTAGTGAACGGGTATGTAGCCGGAGAGATTCCCGATTATCAAATGTCCGCATGGCTGATGGCGGTTTACTTTAACGGTATGACATTTGACGAAACCGCCATCCTTACCGACGTGATGCTGCATTCCGGGGCGGTGATGGATTTGTCGGGGATTGAAGGCCCATTTGTCGATAAGCATTCCACCGGCGGAGTAGGGGATAAACTTTCTCTGCCGCTAGCGCCTATTGTTGCCGCCTGCGGGGTAAAAGTCCCGATGATGAGCGGTAGGGCGTTAGGGCATACGGGCGGTACACTCGATAAACTTGAATCGATTACCGGATATAAGACCGGCCTTTCCGTTGAACAATTCCGGAATTATATCAAAAAGATCGGCTTTGCGATGACGGGGCAGACAAAAGAGATTGTCCCTGCCGACCGTCTGATTTACGCCCTGCGCGACGTTACCGCAACCGTTGAATCGGTGCCGCTGATTACCGCGAGCATTCTTTCCAAGAAGGTCGCCGAAGGCGCCGACGCCTTGGTATTCGATGTAAAATGCGGAAGCGGTGCCTTTATGAAGACCTTGCCCGAAGCCGAAGCGCTCGCAAAGAGTCTTGTCGGTACCGGCACTGCAATGGGTAAAAAAGTTATCGCGATGATAACCGATATGTATGAGCCGTTAGGAAATGCAGTCGGCAACTTTTTGGAAATGGAAGAAACCTACAATGTACTGAAAGGCGCAGGACCTCATGATGTAACCGATTTAACGTTACAGCTTGCCGGCTGGATGCTCGTGCTCGGCGGCAAGGCGGGAACTAAGGAAGAGGGAATTAAGAAAGCGCAAGAGGCGCTTCGCAGCGGTAAAGCGTTAGAACTGTTCCTCGAAAATATTACGCTGCAGGGCGGTAATGCGCAGCAGTTCGTTGCCGAATGCGGTAAGCGCCGCAGCCCGTATACCTGCCAAATCAAGGCGGAACAGGACGGCTTTATTGCGGATATCGATGCGTTCCAAATCGGTATTGCGGGCGTCAATCTCGGAGTCGGCCGCAATAAAACCACCGATGCGGTGTGCCCCGATGCCGGTATGATTCTGCATAAGCACGCAGGCGATGCCGTTAAAAAAGGCGACCTTATTATGGACGTATACGGCAAGGATGCGGAATGTCTGCCTGCCGCTTCCGATATTATCAAAACGGCAATACGGTATGCAGCGGATAAGCCTCAAGCGCGCCCGCTGGTATTTAAAGAAATCTCTGCGGCCGATCTATAGCTGCACATCCGGTACCATACAGTGAATTGGGAAAAAAAAGATATAGACCCCGATATTGTCCGCTCCATGGCGCAGCAGTACGGCTGCAGCCCGCTTGTTGCATCTATTCTGCTGCGGCGCGGAATCGCCGAAGGGAGCGAGGCTTTCTTTCACCTTGAAAACGATCTCCGCTATGTGCATAATCCCTTCCTTTTTACGAATATGGAGGATGCCGTAGACCGGCTCCTCGATGCAAAAGAAGAAGGCGAGCGCGTACTTATTTTTGGAGACCGCGATGCGGACGGCATCACGGCCGTTACCGTCCTCTACGAAGCGCTCACCGATTTAGGTATCCCGACAACGTGGCGGATTCCTACCGGCGACGAGCCGTACGGCCTTTCCTGCGAAGCGGTCGATGCGCACGAAGCCGACGGCGGTACACTTATCGTTACCGTGGACTGCGGTATTTCAAATATTGAAGAAATTGCCTATGCTGCGGAAAAGGGGATCGACGTTATCGTTATCGATCACCATACCCCGCAAGATAAACTGCCCGATGCGGCGGTAATCATTAACTGTAAAGTGCCGGGATCAGGATATCCCAACAGTCATCTTTCCGGATGCGCTACGGCGTGGAAGGTCGCTGTCGCCTTGCGCTTCGGACTCCTCGACATCTATAAGCAGCAGATTTGCCTTTTAAATGTCCGGCCGGTCAACGATGCGTTCGCGGTGGAAGCTATTCATACCGTCAATTTAGTTGAAACGGCCCGAATCAGCGAAACGATCATTCCCGGTATGGTTTCTTTTTCCGATACGAGGCTCGGCAGATTTTTGCAAGGCCAGCAGATTTTTGTGTGGGATAAGGAACTGCAGCTCAAGCAGCTGGAAAAAGTATTCGGTAAATCGGTTGAGTTTTATGTGAACGACTTTAGACTTGAATGCGCAAAGTTTTCGCCCCAGCTTGCCGAGCTGAGCCTTTTGCGGTTAAAGAACTTATCGAGAATCGGAAAGTACAACGACACGCCGATGTCCGAACTCGACGGCTTTTTTAATATCTTTATTACGCTTGTCCAGCAAGCGCATAACCTATACGGCGAGAAAGAAAAAAGTGAATTACAGCTCGTAGCGCTTTCGCTCCTTGCAGACCTGATGCAGTTGACCGGAGAAAACCGGATATTGGTAAAACAAGGTTTGGCGGCAATCAATGCTGCGCCGCGTGCCGGTCTTTCCGAGCTGATGATAAAGCAGGGGCTTATCGGTAAGCAAATCGGAACCAACGATATTGCATGGAATATTACTCCCGTTATCAATGCCACCGGACGGATGGGGAAGCCCGAAACGGCAATCCGCCTCTTCCTCGAAAAAGATCCTGGAGTACGCAATGAACTTGCAACTGCAATTATTGCAATGAACGAGGATCGGAAAGAGCTTGGAAAGACGGGTTGGGCGGTTGCCGAACCGATTGCGCGGGAAAGCCTTGCAAAATACCGCGAAAAACTCACCGTTGTCGTCAGCGATAAAATTCACCGCGGCATCACCGGCATTCTTTCAAACCGGCTTGCAGATAGATTTAATGTGCCGAGCATGGTGATCTGCCTTATGGAAAACGGTACCGCAGTCGGTTCGCTCCGTTCGGCACGCGGTTATCGGGTGCTTTCGTTGCCGGAAGCCTATCCCGATTTTTTCCTCGATTACGGCGGGCATGCATTTGCGGCGGGCTTTAGCTTGATGCAGGAAAAAGTTGCTCCGTTTTTAAAGAAAGTGCAGGAATTTACCGCCGCTATCGAATTTGACGAAAACTCCGAACATCCGTCTCTTGCCATCGATGCGGAACTGCCGCACGGCTATTTGACGCCCGACCTTCTAACCGTACTCGACACCTTTGAGCCCTACGGCGAAGGGTTTCCGCCGCTGTTGTTTGCCGTAAAAGGCGTTACGATAACCGCCGCCTCGATTATGGGTAAAACCCAACCGCAGCATTTACGGCTTACGCTCGACTGCGGAACATATAAGTGGACAGCCGTTTACTGGCAGGCGGCGGATAAGCTGAACGTCGAATTTAAAATCGGCGACAGTATCGACGCCGTATTTACAGTTAGCCGGAACAGCTTTAACGGCAACACGGTACCCCAAATGGTTATTCAAGATATGCGGAAAACCGGAGCGGACACACGGTAAGAAATGTACTTTCATGTACATTGAGGATTGTCAGTAGCGGCGCGCGGTATATCCCCTCTTCTTTCGAAAAACTTGCTGCTGCATGGAACCACCGCCGTCCGTGGCGGTACTGATACGTTGAGGTCTTCAGTAGCGGCACGGATGCCATCGTTCAGAAATGAACATCCTTGTTCATTTCTGAGCTTCAAGTTTTTCATAACGAAAAACTCGATACTGTTTAGAACCACTGACATCCTGTCAGAGAAGCGATGTTTCGGTTTCACCGAAACTCGCAGCCAAAAGTGTACAAGGATGTACACTTTTGGCGTAGATGCGCCGTCTATTTTCAAAAGGTAAGCATTATGGAAAGATACAGCTTAGCCGCTTCCTCCAATTGCGAAAGCTTAATATGTTCGTTTTCGCGGTGCACGACGGCAAGATCTCCCGGGCCGATGATAACGGGCGTCAACCCCTGTTGTACCAGTACGCTACCGTCGGTGGAACCGGCAAAGATATCAGGAATATAGGGAAGTCCGACTGCTTCCAGCGCCGTTTTGCACCGCTGCACCAACGGATCTGTTTCCGCCGTAACCCACGAAGGGCGTTTATCGGCGACGGTATACGACACTTGAGCGGTAGGAACTTCTTGATGCAGCTGCGCAATCAGTTCATCCAGCTGTGCCCACACCGCATCGACGGGATGACCGACGGCAAGCCGTGCATCCACGGTAAAAACACAAGTGTCGGGAACTACCTGCGGTTCTACTCCCGCCTGTATCGCCAGCGTCCGCCAAAAGGACTCCCCGTTCTCCACCGAAGAATATCCCGACAAATCCGTATGCTTAATCTTTTCTATTAAATTGATTGCCGTATAAATGGCATTATCTCCCGCGCCTGCCTGTGAACCGTGAGCTGTTTTACCCCGTACACAGACATCCGCCCATGTGCGTCCCTTTCCTTTTATACACAGCTTTAAATCGGTCGGCTCACACACCACGAGCGAGCGGGCTCCGTCAAGCAACGGAGAATGCAGGAGCTTCTTTGAACCTTTCATGTAGTTTTCTTCGTCGATTGTTGCAGCAAAGATAATATCGGTAGGGGGGATAATCCCGTGCCGCTGTAAAACAGCCATTGCATAGAGCGCAGCCGTCAGTCCGCTTTTCATATCGCTGCTGCCGCGGCCGTAGAGAACACCGTCCCGTATTTCCGCACCGAACGGATCAAAGTTCCATCGTTTGCGCTCTTCATCGGAAACCGGTACGACATCCGTATGGCCGGTAAAGATGATACTGTTTTCGCGGGTTTTCCCGCGCACCCGTGCGACAATGTCGCAGCGGTTTCCTTCAACCCGTACTCGCTCATACTCAATCTTATTTGCCTTTAGAAAATCTTCTATATATTGAAGCATCGGTGCTTCGTTCCCCGGCGGATTGATGCTGGGAATTTTTACGGCTCCGGCAAAAAATGCCCGGAGTTCATCATCATCGATATAATCAAAATACTTTTGCATCGAGGAAACATCAAAAACCTCGCCCCTTACCGTATCATCAATAACAATATTTGTTCTCATGATAACACTCCTCTGTGTATGAATATATCATACTTATCGACCGTTGTTCCTTGAAATGTGATTACAGTACGAGTATCATCATATTTAACGACACCAATAAATCCTTTATAGTTCATCATAGTTTTATCCCCGCATTTTTATCAATGATAAGTACAACAGAGGGCATCAACCTAACATTCGCTTAGTCTACATTGACGAAGGTATGTTAAGTTGAAGCGGGTATCAGGTTTTATTCATAATGAGTCCACATTCTTAGAATACGGACTATATGTTCCTTTTCAAAAACTTCATATATCAAACGATGCTGTATATTAATTCTTCTTGAATATTTTCCTGCTAAATCACCAACTAACTTTTCGTAAGGCGGAGAGTTTTCAAAAGGATTATTCTTGATAACTTCAATTAAATATTTTACTGTTTGTTTTAGATTTGACAGTTCAATTTTCTTACTATCTTTTGCCGCCTGTTTTGAATAAACTACAGTCCACATTACCAGTCAAGTTCCTTAATACTCTCTTCCAATGGCTCTTTACTTGCTTCAATGATTGATTCTCTCATTCCCGGAATAGAGCACAAGTATAAGGTTTCTTGAATAGCGTCCCAGTCGTCCTCTGAAATTAAAACCGCATTATTTCTTTTACCGGAAATGATAATCGGTTCATGGAACTCTTTTGTTTGGTCAATTAAGTTATAGAGATTTATTCTCGCTGCGGTAGCTGTCAGTATTGTCATTTACATACCCCCATTATAGCACATAACGTACGAATAACCGTACGTTATGTCAAGAGGAAAATTGCTTTTTATTCTGGCACCCTATCCTTTTCTTGCGGAAGATTATATTTCATGCTACTATACTCCACTGAATATGGATACCGGAGAACCCCCGCATATAGTCTTACTGCTCATCAGTTTATTGGCGCTCTTTTTGCTGTCGATGTTTTTTTCGTCGGCGGAGACGGCGTTCTTGTCTTTGAATAAGCTCAAGCTGCGGTTTTTACGCGAACGGAATAATAAGGCTGCAGCGCGGGCGGAAAAAATTCTGCAAAACAAACAAAAGTTTTTATCGACGATTTTGATAGGGAACAGCATTGTAAACATCGCTATTTCCGTGGTGCTGACCGCCGCCGCGCTGCGGATATTTGGGGATGCAGGGTTGGGTATTGCGGTTGCCGCCGGTACGGTACTGCTGCTGATCTTCGGCGAAATTCTGCCGAAATCTATTGCCCTGGTGTATCCCGATGCGCTGAGCCTTGTGTTTGCTCGCTTTATTCTGTTAGTAATGGCAATTCTTTCACCGGCGGTCAAGCTTTTTTCTGCAGTTACCGGCGTTTTGCTGCGGCTGTGCGGAATCCGCGAGGCGCAAAATACTGCGGCCGTTACCGAAGCGGATTTACGGGAATTCTTTCAGGCGCGGGAAGAAGGCGGCTTTATCGGCAGCGATGAACGCACTTTGCTGACAAACATTCTCCGTTACGGCGATTTTTCCGTTCGCAGTGTGATGACCCCGCGGCGCGATATTGCGGCAATCCATATCGGCGCCACTGCAGCGGAAATTATCGAATTGTCAAAAAAATCCCGGTTTTCTCGCTTTCCGGTGTACAGCACAAACATCGATGATATACAAGGTTTTTTCTATATTAAAGACTTTCTGTTTTCCCCCGAATACTTGGACGGAAGCGCCGCTTTTCAGGTAAGCGCCTATCTGCGTAAACCGCTTTTTGTATTTGAAACGGCAAAGCTCGCTCAAGTGGAGAAAAAATTCCATACCGAGCAGCAAACGATGGCGATTGTGCTCGATGAATACGGCGGAACAGCGGGGTTGATAACCGTTGAGGATGTCAGCGAAGAGATATTCGGCAGTATTCTTGACGAATATGATGTACGGGAAAATGCCGTGGAACCGAATGCCGCCGCCCAAACAGCCGGCACCCTACAAGCGGTATCTGCCGTACAAGCGGATAAACTCCTATACGCGAACCGCGCCGTACAAGCAAATACCGCCGGGCAAACAGGCACTGCCGCTGAGTCGGGGCGGGCAGGGCAGCTGCTGCAATCGGAGCAAATAGGAACACCGCAAACGGGGCAGCCGGCTGCTCTGTCCGAAGAGGCAAATAGTGCATCCGTAAATGCATTAAAGACTATACCGTGCTTTATCGCAGGTGTCACCCGGCTCAGCGACTTAAACGAACAGCTGAACCTCAATCTTGAATCGGAGTATAGCGACACTATCGGCGGCTATATCATGGAAAAGGCGGGAGAAATTCCTTCCGCCGGTTATTCGGTCGGTATCGAACCGTATCTTTTTACCGTAACAAAGGTTGAAGCAAACCGCATTGTGCAAATTGAAGTACGGATGCAGGCGGAAGCATGAACATCGTTATTATCAGTGTTGAAATAGTTATCCTGCTTGCCTGCGCCGCCTTTTTTTCCGGCACGGAAACGGCGGTAACCGCTATTACGCGGTCGGAATACCGCAGTCTTAAAAAAAGCTCCCGTAAGAATGCGCAGCGGTTAGCCCGATTGGTAGAAATGAAGGATAGAATTGTTACGACCGCGCTTATCGGTACCAATTTTGTCAACACATTGAATTCAGGGCTCATCACCGCTTTTACCCTCAATGTATTCGGTGCGCAGGCGGTTCCCGCAGCAACTGCGGTTATCACCGTGCTTATTATCATCCTCGCCGAAATTTTCCCTAAAGCGCTGGCAGCCGAACGGGCGGAAGCAATCGGCAAGAGCGCCGCACTGCCGCTGTATGTGTGCTACACGCTGCTCCGCCCCGTTGTGGCGGTGTTTTCGTTGTTGACAAAGGCGGTGCTCAAGCTGGCTCATGTCCGGCTGAAAACGGCGCCGGATACCCTCAAAGAAAAAGACCTCCAGCTGCTGGTTCATATCGGACAAGAAGACGGCGCACTCGCGGCCGGAGAAGAAGCCTTGCTGCGAAAGGCCGTTTTGCTGCAGGATGTTAAGCTCCGCAATATTATGACGCCGCGTACTGCGATTATCTCCGTCGATGCCGCCTCGACTTTTCCGCAGGTCATCGAACAATTCCGCCGCAGCCGTTTTTCCCGTCTGCCTGTTTACGATGCCGAAACAAAGACCGTTACCGGTATTATTCATTATAAGTCGCTGTTGTTTGCGTTGCAGGAAGGGCGCAAACCGGAAATTACTGCCTTGCAGCGTCCCGCAATTTTTATCCCCGAAGGTGCTTCCATCTTTTCGGTAATCAAGGCGATGAATGCCAATATGCAAAATATTGCAATCATCATCGATGAACACGGAGGCGTGGCGGGACTTATTACAATGGACGACATTATTGCGGCGGTGTTCAGTACGGTGCAGGACGAATACGGTAAGGCTCGGAATGACCCGATGCGTTCGGTACGGTTTATCAATACCTCGCAGCTTGTTATTCCCGGCGCTCTGCGGCTGGAGGATTGTAATGAGCTGCTGCATACCGATTTTCATTCCGATTATTATGATACGGTCGGCGGTTTTCTACTTGAAAAATGGGGCTATTTGCCGCATACTAATGAGAGGATCGTATGCGGGCGGATCACGTTTACCGTTACTCATATCATCAACAGACGGATCGACACCGTTATCGCAGACCTTTCATTTTTTAGATGATAGGGTAAACGCATCAGATGAATAAAGCAAATATCGCAAAATAATGAGGCGAGACACCCATTTGAACCGCAGGTTCAACTCTGGTTGAACAGCCTTATTTAGTTGGCGGGAATACTTCAAAAATGTCTGCTGCGATTACCCAAGAGAGGATCACCATGACACAACATGAATTTATACAATTTTTAACGGATTTGCCGGAAGAAAAGATGAAGGTTGAATTGATAAAAGCCTTTACCGAGAGATACGGAGCAAGTGAGGAGGAGATCGTGGTGATTGCTTCTCCTGCCCGCATCAATATTATCGGGGAACATATTGACTATAACGGCGGAAAGGTATTCCCGGCGGCGATTGACCGCTATCTCTATGTACTGTTGCGTAAGCGGTCCGATACCGCGATTATCTATGATGATATACGTTTCCCGGGCGCACTTGAATTTTCTTCTACGGAAACATTCCGCTACCGGAAAGAAAATCAATATGCCAATTACCTGAACGGTATGCTCGCAATGATGCAAAAAGACGGATACACGTTGACGAGCGGTTTTGACGTGCTGTTTTTCAGCAAACTGCCGGCCGGCGGCGGTATTTCTTCATCGGCGGCGCTGGAGATAGGCTTCGGACGGGCGGTTAACGAACTGTTCGGCTTTCAGATTGATGCGGTAACGCTTGCTAAAATGGGGCAGGAGTCGGAGCATTCTTTTATGAACGTACAGTGCGGCATTATGGATCAGTTCAGTATCGCAATGGGTAAAAAAGAATGCGCAATGCTGCTCGATACGGCCACGCTTGATTATGAATATGTGCCTCTCGTGCTCGGGGATTACCGTATTGTCGTGATGAACACCAATAAACAGCGCTTGCTTGCAGACTCAAAATACAATGAGCGCCGTGCCGAATGTATGGAAGGACTTGAAATATTAAAAAAGATAAAGCCCATTCATAATCTCTGCGAGCTGCGCTCCTCCGATCTAAGTACGGCTGAGGCGGCACTATCCGACGAGCGTATCTTTAAACGGGTGCGTCATTGCATTACGGAAAATGAACGGGTGCTTGCAGCCGTTGCCGCATTGAAGGCCGGTAATCTGGCACAGCTCGGCGAGCTACTCAAGGCTTCACACACTTCGCTGCAGTACGACTATGAAGTAACCGGCCTTGAGCTTGATACGCTTGCCGGCGCCGCCAATGCCGAGCCGTCCTGCTTAGGAGCGCGCATGACCGGAGCCGGTTTCGGCGGCTGTGCCATTGCATTGGTTCAAAAGGATGCCGTCGCCGAGTTTACCGCCCGTGTCGGTAAAGCCTATACCGAAAAAACCGGCCTTGAGGCATCCTTCTTTGCCTGCAAAGCGGGAGACGGCGCCCATCGGGTGTAACAGACGGCAATTCTATTCCTGAAAGATTGACTGTTAAAAAAAACACGGCAATAATAAAATATTATCCTATGTACAAAAGTGAAAATAGAGCATATAATATACTTACCTATTCACACCATACTTTAAGAGGACGATATTATGCCTGAAAAAAATCTTGTAATGATTGACGGTAATACTGCCGCCGGTCATGTTGCGCATGCGCTTAGTGAGGTCATCGCAATTTATCCTATTACGCCGTCAAGCCCGATGGGAGAAGTTGCCGATGAGTATTCTGCCCACGGGAAAACCAATATTTGGGGAACAATCCCGCAGGTTGTCGAACTGCAATCCGAAGGAGGAGCGTCCGGCGCCGTTCACGGTGCACTGACAACGGGAGCTCTTTCTTCAACCTTTACCGCATCACAGGGACTCTTATTGATGATCCCCAATATGTACAAAATTGCCGGTGAACTGACCAGTACGGTATTCCATGTCGCTGCCCGCGCTTTAGCTACCAGTGCGCTTTCCATCTTCGGCGATCATCAGGACGTTATGGCATGCCGCCAAACAGGCTGGGCAATGCTGGCTTCCAACTCCGTACAGGAAGTTATGGATCTTGCGGTTATCGCTCATACGGCGACACTCGAAGCGCGCGTTCCGTTCCTTCACTTCTTTGACGGCTTTAGAACCTCCCACGAAATTCAAAAAATTGAAGAAGTTTCTCAGGATGTTATGCGGCAGATGATCAATGATGATCTGGTACGCGCGCATCGTCTCCGCGGCTTAACCCCCGAAAAACCGATGATCCGCGGAACCGCTCAAAACCCCGACGTATACTTCCAAGCGCGCGAAGCGGTAAATAAATACTATCTTGCTACCCCCGAAATTGTTCAGCGGGTGATGGATAAATATGCAGCTTTAACAGGCCGCGCTTATCACTTGTTCGATTACTACGGCGATCCCAATGCGGAATCCGTTATCATTTTGATGGGTTCCGGTGCGGATACGGTAGAAGAAACCGTAGACTATCTGAACAGCCAAGGTAAAAAATACGGCTTACTCAAAGTGCGCTTGTACCGCCCCTTCAGTGCGGAAGCCTTTGTAAAAGCATTGCCCGCCAGCGTACAGAACATCACCGTGCTTGACCGCTCGAAGGAGCCCGGCTCGCTCGGCGAAGCGCTCTACGAAGATGTACGCACTGCAATCGGCGAAATGCAGGCGGCAAAGAAATGCCCCTTTACTCACTATCCGGTTATCCTCGGCGGCCGCTACGGTATGGGTTCAAAAGAATTTACTCCGGCAATGGTCAAAGCCGTATTCGATAATATGGAAGGAGAAAAAAAGAGCAACTTCGCAATCGGTATCGAAGACGATGTAACCCATATAAGCCTCGCCTACGATCATCACTTCCATGTTGACGATTCCGGTATGCATCAGGCCATGTTCTACGGACTCGGCTCGGACGGTACGGTAGGCGCCAACAAGAACTCCATCAAGATTATCGGTGAAGCAACCGACAACAACGCGCAAGCCTACTTTGTGTACGATTCCAAAAAATCCGGTTCAATTACTACCTCGCATCTCCGCTTCGGAAAGAAAAAGATCCGCAAGCCCTATCTTGTCGGACAAGCGGACTTTATTGCGTGCCATAAATTCACCTTCCTCGAAACCTACGATATGCTCAAGAGCCTTAAAAAAGGTGGCACCTTCCTTCTGAACAGCCACTGGAATAAGGATGAGGTATGGGAGCACCTGCCGATAGAAGTACAAAAAGACCTTATCGCGAAAGAAGCGAAGTTCTACGTTATCGACGGTGTAAAGATTGCGGAAAAAGCGGGCATGGGCAACCGTATCAACGTTGTTATGCAGACCGCATTCTTTAAAATTTCCGGTATTCTGCCCGAAGATGAAGCGGTAGCGCTGATTAAGAAATTTATCGAAAAATCTTACGGGAAGAAGGGGCCGGAAATTGTTCAAAAGAACATCAAGACCATCGATATGGCGCTTGAAGGGGTTGAACAAGTTACGTATCCCAAAGAAGCAACCAGTAAACTTTCCCGTCATGCCGCAATGAGCGCCGATGCGCCGGAATTTGTCCGCAAAATACTGGGTAAAATCGCTATCAATGAAGGCGATGCGGTAAAGGTAAGTGAAATTCCGGCAGACGGTACCTTCCCGACTGCGACGACTCAGTATGAAAAACGCGCAATTGCAGAGCATATTCCGATTTGGAAGAGCGAACTCTGTATTCAGTGCGGTCAGTGTACCGTTGTGTGTCCTCATGCTGCTATCAGAATGAAGGTCTATGATAAATCCAATATCGACCATGCGCCTTCCGCATTCCGCTCTATACCGTATAAGGGCAAGGAATTCGATAATTCCCTCTTTACCATTCAGGTTTCTCCCGAAGATTGTACGGGATGTGGTATCTGTGTGGAGCAGTGTCCTGCAAAGTCTAAGGAAAATCCGGCGATTAGAGCGATTAATATGGAAGGCTTTGTCGAACACCGCGCTGTTGAATCGGAAAATTGGAAGTTCTTTATGAGCCTCCCCGACCCCGATACGCGCAAGGTCAACTTGAGCCAGCCGAAAGGTATCGGTATGCGCCGCCCGCTCTTCGAATTCTCCGGCGCTTGCGCGGGTTGCGGTGAAACTCCCTATATCGGTGTTCTGTCGCGACTCTTCGGTGATCGTGCCGTTATTGCAAACGCAACCGGGTGTTCTTCCATTTACGGCGGTAACCTTCCCACAACTCCGTATGCAAAACGCGCGGACGGACGCGGACCTGTCTGGTCGAACTCCCTCTTTGAGGATGCGGCCGAATTCGGGTACGGTATGCGCTTAACGAGCGACAAACTTGCGGAATACGCGCGCGAAGTTGCCGGCAAGCTTAAGGAAAAAGGCGTTGCCGCCGCCGCTATCGAAAAAGTGCTGAGCAACGCTCAAGCCGACGATGCGGCGATCGATGAGCAGCGCGTCTTTGTCGATGAGCTGAAAAAAGAATTGGAAAAATCTTCCGACCCGCTCGCAAAAGAGCTGCTATCCCTTACCGATCACTTTATTAAGCGTTCCGTATGGATACTCGGCGGTGACGGCTGGGCGTATGATATCGGCTATGGCGGCTTGGATCACGTACTTGCTTCCGGTAGAAACATCAACGTACTGGTACTCGACACGGAGGTGTATTCCAACACCGGCGGTCAGATGTCAAAGGCTACCCAGATCGGCGCTATTGCAAAATTCGCCGCATCCGGTAAAGAGACCAGCAAGAAAGACCTCGGCATGATGGCGATGAGCTACGGCTATGTGTATGTTGCGCAAGTTTCCATGGGTGCAAATATGTCGCAGGTTATCAAGGCATTCCGTGAAGCGGAAAGCTATGACGGGCCTTCGATTATCATTGCATACAGCCACTGTATCAACCACGGTATCAACATGACGAAGGGTATGTCCAACCAGAAAGAGGCGGTAAGCTGCGGACTTTGGCCGTTGTACCGCTATGACCCGCGTTTAACAGAGCAGGGCAAGAACCCCTTCCAGCTTGACAGCAAAGAGCCTGACTTTAACCTTGCGGACTTTATGTATAAAGAAGTACGCTTTAAGTCGTTAAAGAATGCCAATCCCGAACGTGCTCAAATGCTGCTGGATAAAGCGGTTGCAAAGGCGAAACGGCGCTGGCAGGAGTATAAATACCTTGCCGATCGCCCGTTCTAAGCGGATAGGCAATACACGCAACATGGTATACCTTTAAAAATCCGAAAGGCGCTGTAAAACTCTTTACAGCGCCTTTTTTTGTGCGGCATCTGTTCCGCAGTACATTCTCAAGCGCAGCAGATAATCCGTTTCCGCACGGCTGTTGTACCACTCGTATACCACCAGACCGACACAGATGGCGGCGGCACGCTTGACAAATGATACGGTTGCCGCTACCATTAACATTTGGTGCAAAAAGTTTCGGGTATTTCTAGGGCGCCTTAAAAAAACTCGGGGTGTGTTTAGCGGTATTCGGCTTAAAAAAATTAAATTTAAGGAAAGAAATATGAATGTACATAAAAAAACGGTTGCGGTGGTGCTGTTAGCTGCTGCGGCTTTCCACGCTTATGCGTTTAATTCCGGTTTTACGCTTGGGTTAAAGGCGAATTTAACCGGTTCGCTGACCATGCCTAGGATAAGTGACGCCGACATGGCTTATTTAGGCGGCGATGGTATGAGCGGTTCGCTGGGGTATATTACTACGGGAGATGCGGATGTAACGTATATTTTCGATTCGGTACGCTACTTCCGGCTTCAAGATAACAGTATATTCGGCGGGTTAGGGTGGAGCTTTGCACTCGGGCTCGGACAGGGCTTTTCGGGACAGATTTCAGGGCAGTATAATGCGGGATTGAATAAAAAAATTGATGTGTTTTGCCGAGTATACATGACTCCGGTACTGACCTTTACCACAGGGGTTCGTTCATATTTTTTACGTAACCGCCTTGCATTGGGGTTTAATACCGGCATCAGAATGCCGCTTGACCCGCAGCCGACGTATGAGTTATACACCAACCTTACGCCCGGAGAATTAAGGGAGTTGAAAAACGCGACGGGCGGGCAGGTAGACTTTTCCAGTGAAACCGGGACGCTCTTGATTTCCAATGAGCAAATGAGCAAAATTAATCCTATCGGCTTTATCTTTAAAGGATATGTTGAATACAATCAGTCGTTTATTACCAACATGGAAATTGTGTTGGGTGCATTCTTATCCTATACGGTGTATAAGCCGAAATATGTAACAATGCCGCAAAAGTTGGTAAATGCGGCAAAGTATAATAATCCTAAGGTGGATATAAATACTCAACCGATCGATTCATTTTATATGAATGCATTGGATTTTGGGGTGAGTGTCGGACTGGTTTTTAAAGTATAACTTTTAAACCTTATTTATAGCGGAAAACCTTAAAGGAGGATGCCGTGTATAATAACAAAAGACATTTTTTTAGCTTTGTTGCGTTTTTGTTCATATATTTTATTATGACTGTTGTGTCTTGTAAACAGTCGATTGGAACGCCGTGGTACCCGCGGTCGGTCTCGGACGATGCTATTCCGCTGTATGTCGGCGAAATAACAGTGGCGGGCGCTCAGGTAAAGGCAGATGATGCCGCCGAAAGCTTTGCGGCGTCCTCCAGCTATACCGTTTCCGTACCTAATACCTTAACGGATATCAGTATCGCGCAGATAAAGGTAAAACTCTTTTCCGATGCAAAGCTGGAAAAGGAGTTTCCGGAAACGTCGTTTACGCTTGAAGTTGCAGGCGATTCCGTACCTTTGGTAACGGATTCGGATATTCCGGTGCTGCTGCGTATAAAACCTACAGGGGAACAGTATGCGCCGGTAGAAAAAACGCTGAAAGTAAAAAGACTTCCTAAGAGCACCGCTTATTTAGGCGGTATAATGGTTTACGGTATTGCCGTTATTCCGGCTCCCGATTTCGCTGTATCCGGTAACTATATGGTTACCGTTCCCAATGCCGTTGAAGCAGTTGCAAAGGAAAATATTGCGGCATCCCTTTTTGCCGACGAAAAACAAGAAAATGCCCTATCCGGCAGTACGGTTGCAGTAACAGGCGGGACTGTACAGCTTGCTCCCGATGTCCCCGCAGCAGTGATGATGACAATTATTCCTCCCGAACCGTACGAAACACTGCAGACTACCGTTATGGTTACCCGCGAAACAGCGCAGGCAGCGGCTTTAAGCGAATTGGTAGAAATACAAGAAATTAAGATACAGGATAAGGCTGCGCGCTTTGTGAACGGCAGCTATACGCTTACGCTGCCCAATGCAGTAAAGAAAATAGCGCAAAGCGATATTGCCGTAAGCCTTGTAACTAAGGACGAAGCTAAGACCCCCGTTCCCGAGGATACCTATAGTATACGGCTTTTAACGGGAAGTTCGGTACCGCTTGGCGCCGGAACCCCTGCCTATCTTGCGGTGGAGATTACCCTGACACAGCCTGCAGGGCAGTTTATAAAAATTGTAAAAGTTACGCGGGAAAGAAAGATAGGCGGCAATTCGGAAAATCCCGGCGATCCGTCCGTTCAGGGAGGTTCCGAAGATGAGGATGATGATATAGGCGGAGGCGGAGCGTCGAACGATGAAAATAATGACAATACGCCCGATGCGGGACCTGCGCCGATTCCTCCGTTTGACCCGAATAAGCCCGGTTCAAACCCTAAAGATGCGGGAAACCATTTTAAGTGGATTTTAAAGACAACCGAAACGGAAATTGACCCATTTGACTACTATAAGAGTGATGCTAATGGGTTTGAGGCTTCTCAATTTGACAGCTGGGTTGTTTATATCAGCGCGTTTGATAATGGCACCAATGTCGCAAGCTATACGTTTAAAGAGGGTGTATGGTCAGGTTCTCCGGAACGTTATAGAGGTCCGAATTTCGGATCTTTTCCTAAGACGACCCGGGAAGTTGATTTTTACCGCTATAAGACACGAAAAGCTCGCTGGGAGGAACACGGCGGCTATCAGCCTGACGCCGATCCTCGTGACAAACGCTTTTATTTTTATCGGTTTACCGGAAAGACTATGTCACCAAAACTCGATAATTCAATGTTTTGTGTAGACCGGTATTCTAAATTTCTCTTTTATTACAGCGATCCTCGAGATATAAACGGGCAAGGGGTGCCTTCTGAATGGCGAGATTATGCACAGCCTACTGAGGGAAAGCACAAGCACTTTGACGAACCGTTTTATATGAGCGATCCCGTCGGTTATGTAGAAGCAGACGGCACAGTCGTTATGTATGAGTGGATTAAAAGGAATATTTCTGACAATAATTATACCGCGCAAAAAAATTCCGCGTACGATAAACCTGCACAGCGGGATCCGGGTAAGCCCGGATATTCCCCTTACCGTGATAAAATAAAAGGGACGCCGAAGACGGAATGGGTGGAAAATCCCGAATACACGGTAACATCCGTAACCGTTAAGAAAGAACCCGAATCGCGGGAAGTTATCCAAGGTGCAAAGGGCTGGTTTGTACAAGCTATACCGAATGCCGTGCCGCAAGGCGAACAGCTAAGCTACCAGTGGTATGTCAACACGGTAGAATCTACGGAAGGCGGTACCCCTGTGTCCGACGGAAAAGGCGGAACCGATGCTGCGTATTATTTTTCAACCGATGCTGCAAAGGAAGTATACTATTACTGTACCATTACCAATACCAATCCTACAAACGGGAAATCGGTATCGGTACAGAGCAAGGCTGTGAAAGTTACGGTTAAGAAAGGTATGGCGGTTGTCCATATCAGCAAACCTAAAAAGGGAGGCACCTTGAGCGTTACGATGGACGGTCAGCCGATAGAGGATGGTGCCGAGATTGAGCGCGGTTCAGTTCTTACCTTAACCGCAACGCTCGAAACGGATTATGCTGTGGCAAGCTGGATTAATGCCAAACCGCGTGAGGATAACCCGCTTGTTGCCGATGCAACCGTAACGCAAAATATAACGGTTGGTGTAAAATTGAAGTCGACGGCGGCACCTCCTGCTCCCAAGATTAAGCTTTACTTTTTTTCTAACGATGAGCAGAAAGGTTCACTAAAGGCGGAGATTAACGGTACTGCTTTGGAGGGCGGTAAAACCGGTGTTGATGTGGAAAAAGGCAGTATTGTAACCTTTACCGCAATCCCCGCCTCTGAGGATTATAAGCTTAACCGCTGGAACGGTAATGTCGAAGGAACTGGAACTTCCCCCACGCTTACGGTAACGATTAAAGAGACTACAACGGTAGCCGCCGAGTTTGCATTGAAACGCTTTCCGGTAAATTATGTGTGTGAACCTGTAGAGGGCGGCACCCTTACTGTACTTGTGGGAACACTGCCCCATGAAAGCGGTACTGAAGTGGAAAAGTATAAAAACGCCACTTTTAAAGCAACCGCTCGCGATGGATATTACCTCGACCATTGGGATGGCTGGGAAGGAGCCTCCGCTGCTGGCGAAAACGCCACCGTGGAACTGAAAATAGCGGGACCAACTTCGGTAAAAGCAGTCTTTAAACGGGAATATCCCGTTACCTTTGGTTCCGATAACGAGGAGCAGGGAACTCTTACCGCGACGGTTGACGGCAAGCCCATCGAGAGCGGCGCCAAAGTTCGTGAAGGCCAAAACGTAACCTTTACTGCTACGCCGAAACCCGGCTATTATGTGAAAAACTGGGAAGGCATAACGCCTCAACCCCCAACGCCTCAACGGGATCCCATGGAAGTAACAAGATCCTTATCCACCCCTCTAAACGTTACAGCCGTTTTTGGAAAAATCATGCGCCTTACCGTAACTCCAAAAATCCTGAATGTGGATTTAGCGTCGTGGAGTACAGAAGGTAGTAGTCACCATGCTGATCCTACGTATGTCGATGGTGTGCATTTGGCTTATAAATGTTCAATAAAGGCCACAAGCAGCGAAAAATCTTCTTCGCCGCCGCAATGGAGCTATATGTTCCCACTTAAAAATAAAGACGGACTGTGGTTACAAGTACAGTCCGATCATTTTATTGAAAAAGGTCAGGCGATCAATGGAAAAGGCCAGACGGTCGATGGAAAACGTGTAGATGTAGATGAAACGTTTATCCCCTCTTCTGATTTAAAGTTAATGGTATCCAACTATTTGCTTAAAGCAAATCGCCATGATTATTGGTATGCAGAATGGACAACAGGCTTTGGTGTCTTCTATAGCACCAGAAAACCAGCCCTATATCCTTTACAAGCATTAGATGATAATAGTAGTTTTGCTTTAGGATACGATGAAACAGCCGGAGTGTGGAAGGTTGATAAAGATAAGGTAAACATAAAAAAGTCTGAAACTATTCTGCTACCTGAGGAATATAAAGGAACATCGCCGGATGAAAACCGGACAATTTCCTATAAAGGGGTTACCATTACCTATGACGAAAACTTTAGCCTTACCGCTGGAGAAGAAAAAGATTTTGTTATCACCTATACAGTGGATAATGATCCTGATCCTATTAGCCTAAAGAAAATAAGCGATGGGACGCCAACGGGAACCCGCTCAAAGGGAACCATACAGGTGATTTACACGATAGGGTGGAAATAATTATGAATTGAGGAAAAGCCGTTTTGCGTTGGAGAAATCCTGCGTGAGACGGCCTGTTTTTGTACGGGGAATTTTAATTATGAATTCTTAATTAAGAATTAGCGAAGAATTTCCGCATTTTTCAAGCCAAAAATCTCCGAAAGTCATATAAGTACTTGTAGGAGGTGTGAATGACACAAAAACCTTTTGAAGAACTAACTATTGCACATCGCTACAACTTGATACCCCTGCTATCCGTGGCAAGTTATGGAATATGAATATACCTACGAAAAACTGGACGGTAACATAGAAAAATGCTTAACCGTTATTATTGAAAAATTGAAGAAAGGACAAATGTCCGCCATGATCGGCGCAGGATTTAGCAAAAATGCAAACACTACGTATCCAAATTGGGCAGAACTCTGGAATAGTCAATATTAGTACAGTGCCTAAATACCCCAAATGTATTTAAGCAGCACTTTTTTTAGCTGCTGTTTTCCTGTATACCAGTGGAGGTAAGCCATCGGGATTTACCGTCGTTACACGCTTGGTGTTGTAATAAGCAAACGTGTATCTCCAGACGATTGTCTTGACTTCCTCCACGGTCAGTTTTGTCGTATCAAGCTGATATATCTTCCCCTTTTTCAGCGTTGCAAACCAGCTTTCCATCCGTGCATTATCCCAGCATTTCCCAACTCCACTCATACTCTGCACCGCATGCAGCTGTCCGAGCATCTTTTTGTGCCGCTTGTATACTGGCTTCCGCATAGCAGTCCAAAAGCGGCGACACATACAGTTTTCCGTCCTTGCACAGTATCTGCGTTATATCCGTTAGCAGTTTTCTCAAAGGTTCTTGTGCTCTAAAGTCTTGCTTGATGATATTCTGCGGTCTCAGAGCCTTTTTGTCGGCTTTTGTAAGACCGTCAGGGCTTCTTCTGTCTTCATGCAGCAGATTTCCTCGGGCCATCACTCGTTTTACCGTCGACAATGAACGCTTAATGCCCCGTTGTTCAAGCGCTATCTGCATACGCCTCACACCGTAGTTTTTGTTTTCTTCATCCTCTTCAAGAATCTCATGCATTTGAGCGAGCAGTTCCTGCCATGCTTTCACCTTTTTCCTGTTTCGCTTCCATTTATAAAAACCGCTTTCGCTGACCGGAAGAGTCGCGCACAACATCCGTGCTGAAAACTGCTTTTCAGCAGTACGGTGATGGATGTAAGCGAAAAGACCATCCTTTTCTATTTCTTCCGGTCTTGAACGAAAAAACCGAGTGCATCCTTGAGTATCTCATTCGCATTTCTAAGCTCGGCTATCTCTTTTTTGAGGCGGCTGTTCTCTCTTTGAATGTCAGCATTTGTACTTTTCTCTTCTTTGTTTTTCTTGACCCGCTGCTTTCTCCAGCCTGCTAATGTTCCATAGTTCACGTTAAGCTGCTCGCACGCTTTCTTCACTCCGATCTCGTCCGACAGCTTCAATGCCTCAATTTTAAAGTTCTCCTCGTACCGTTTCATTGCCCTTTCTTCTCTCTTTTTCGGCAATTTTGGCACTGTATTTTTATTGTATCACTCCAATGCGTCGGGGGTGTTAATTCGGATGATGTGTCGAACGATTTTCTGTAAGGGATAGATCGTTTGCATCTCTTTGATAACAAAAATTCGCCTTATGAATTTATTTTAGACAGATGGTATTTTAATTTACTTTTATTTTACCATGAGTTCTCCGATTTTCTCTACATTGTATGAATTTGATGTATCATAAACTTCAACTTTTTCAATTATTCCAACGACAGGCAAATAATCATTTGATAACGCTATATTCGCAAATGATTTATATTCCTCAGAATCGAATTCTGCAATTTTAAAAGTAACTTGCAATGAAACCTGTCTATTTACATTGCCATATGTATTTTTTCTTGTCTGTAAAAATTTTTTTGCCTCTACTTTTGGCATCGCAATGAAATTATATTTCTCAAATCTATCAAGTTTTAATGCAATTCTTTTATCTAAAATTGAATCAGAATCAAGTGATGCCCAGTTATTAAAATGATCATACGGGAAAAAAATTTTCTCACTAATAGAAACAGGGAAACCTTCATTTGTAAAATCATAATTTTCAAGCTTAACATCTGTCATCACTATATAAGAAACATCCATATCTACACTATGTATTTTTTCTTTTAATGATTGTTTAATCTTTGTAAACTGTTCATCCCATTCAAATTCATCATTTTTATATTTTCTATAAGTCAGATTTTCGAAAGATTTTGCATAATTAAGTTCGTCTTTTGGCGTAAGAACTGTTTGACTGCCTTTTAAGTAAATATAAAATGCAGTATCTCGATCTAACCGTACTATTTGTGCAAACGACACACCTACTATTAAAAATGTTACAACTAGTGCTGTAATTTTCTTCATAAAACCCCTCCTAGATTTTATTTTTTTACGAGAATAAATCCGAATACTCTCCGTATCGCTAATAATGAAAATATTACCCCTTCTCTATTTTTATTATACTACATAACGGGCAAATTTTCAATCTAGCACGGTGCATCAGGTAAAAATCTAACCCAAAATAGAAGCCCAAAGGAAGGGCACAATGGGGTTAGACATGAAAACAAAAAAGAAATTGAGCGAAGAAACGGCCAAACGGTATTGTACGGCAGCAAAGAAACAAAAGACGAAAATAATCGATGAGTTCATCGCAACAACCGGTTACAACCGAAAGTATGCCATTCACGTTCTGAAAAACACTGCATACGTAAAAGTCACGCACTTTAACAATGTTGCAAGACAAGCGTACAGGTTATTACAAAGACACGCAAAAAGCGCACGTATAAAAAATATTACGGGGCCGACGTACAAGATCACGTCATCCGGCTGCGGATTTTTTTGATGTATCTGTGTGCAAAACGTCTTGTGCCGTTCATTCGGGATAATATCGATTACTTTGCTCAAAAATGTGGCTATGATGAAAAACTGAAAGCAAAACTCGCCCGCATATCAAGCGCGACAGTCGGCAGGATTCTCAAGCCGGAAATCCCAAAACATTCCATCCGCGGTATTTCAACAACACGGCCTGCAAAGAATCTTAATAAGCTCATTCCCATCCGTACCTTTTTCGATTGGGATAAACGTAAGTCGTTTTTTTTGAGGTTGACACCGTCGCCAACTGCGGCATAAGTACCCAAGGACAGTATATTTACACGCTTACCCTTACCGATGTTCATTCAAGCTGGACAGAAACAAGAGCCCTTTTAAACAAAGCTCATCGTTGGGTAAAAGAAGCAATAGAAGATGTGAAAGAGAAACTCCCCTTTCAGATGAAAGGTATTGATAGCGACAACGGAAGTGAGTTCAAAAATACACAGCTGCTGCAATGGTGTGTAATGAGGTTATCTTCACTCGGAGCAGATCATATAAAAAGAATGATAATTGTTTTGTTGAACAGAAAAATGACAGTGTGGTAAGACGCATCGTCGGTTACTATCGCTTTGAGGGAGAAGCTGCCCGCATGGTCATGGCTGACCTTTATGAACAGTACAATACACTGGCCAATTTCTTTTTTCCCTCAATGAAGATCATTGCAAAAAAACGGATAGACGCAAAGGTCATAAAGAAATATGATACGGCTAAGACGCCGTATTGCAGGCTGATGGAAAGCTCTGATGTAAGCGAGGCGGTAAAAGCTGAGCTGTGCCGCAGGAAGAACAACTTGGATTTACAACAGCTGCTTGAAACAACACAATGCTTGCAGAATTGCGAATGATAAAAGTTGAATCTGTAACTGGCAATGATAAGCTAAAGCATGATGAATCCAGCCTCAGGCTTTATAGAGACTACTCAAAACTCTTAGGATTCTATCATTATCCCAAAACCAGCGTTCTCGATAAAATAATAATAGGTCCAAAGGTTGAACAAAAAGAAACCCTCAAGGAATATTTATTACATCATTTAGATAAGGCAGGAATGGGATTTGTTACCGTTGAAATTTCAAAGGCCCCTTTAGCGTAACAACAAGCAGGAAAAAAGCCGGAAGAATAACAGGTATTCATCACACAATTACTGCCTAATAATACATTTAGAAATGACAAATTAGTCAAGCTTGTTTGCAGTGTGCGCTTCAAGATACCGATATAATTGTACATGCAGCCGATTCATTTCATCGGGAGCTTTCATTGAGTGCCGGTACATAAACATATATCCGAAACGGCTCTTAAAAATAAATGTAAAAATGAGCTGCAGCATCAGAATTGGCAGTAGTCTTAAAAGGTGCATTTTCGGCGGTGAAAGTTTTATGCCGGAACAGTACAGCGTTTGAAGGTTCTTTTTGATTTGCCGTACAGTTTCATACATAATGTTCGATTCTTTCCAAACCGTTTCCGGATTTTTTGCTTTATAATACGCATCGGCAATCGGAACAACCATCGCCAGATGACAGAGCTGCCAGCAGTGCATATCTTTTACAATCCCATGCGGTATGTTCGATGCGGTAAAAAGAGCGGCAAGTTTTTTCAAGCGTTCGGATTTATTCCCATTGATTTCGGCAAAGGTCGTAACTTGAATAATACGCGGCGTAAAGTCCGCATTAAGGATGCCGTTTTCATAACTGCCGCCCGCACCCGGAAATGCCGGTATAATACGTCCTGTTCCGCAAATACGTTCCCAATTACCGTACGGTTCAAGCGTGTTGACCATTGTAACAATATTCGGACTGATATTGTGCTTCAACTCTTGTAACGCCGTATGTACTTGATTTTCCTTTACCGTTAGAAAAATAAAATCATACCAGTCATCTTTTTCCAATGCACCGATAACGGTAACATTTGATCTATGAATTTTGCCGTTTTTCTCATACTGTAGACCGAGGGTTTGCAGTGCTTCAAGCCTTTCCCCTCGTGCATACACCGTGGTGGTATATCCTGCTTCAGCAAACGCAGCGGCATACAAACTGCCGATTACACCTGCACCGTAGATTAAGAGTTTCATTTTACTACCTGTCCCAGAGTATAGAACATTTTTATCTTTGATGATATGCTCATAGACAGCAACGCGGGATATAGCGAAGCTGCACGGCAAGAGGTAGAGCAGAGCGCAAAGGACTATTTAGCTTGGTTGGATGCACTGAGGCAAACATAAGGCATAATCGAAAGAGAAGAACATTTGGATTATTGCATATTCTTTTGCTTTTTTCAGCAAGGCTCTCGTCGTAACAAAGGGTATTAAAGCAAAAACGACAACACCGTTCTTTATCGGGCACGGGGAAAAGTGCAAGGATTGCCTTTTCGGATTCAGCTATACTTTATATATTTAAAGTCCCTTTAAGTAACAATTGAAATAATCTTTTTCTCTATAGATTTTTGCACCCGAAAAATTTTTTAATCCGGTCTTTCGGTAATTTTGTATTTTTCCGCTATTATCTATGTAGCTGTGATTTATCACTTCAGCAATATCTGAAAAATTATAATTTTCGGGAAGATCAAAAAAGGAGAATGAAAAGGCAGTACCGAAATTAAAATAATTTCCGTCACGCATTTTCACAACAAACCCCGTCCAGCTCATTAACGTTTCGCCTCTTATTTGATTTAATATTTCTATCGGAAAAGAATATCGGCTTCTTTCTATTCTTACTATTTTTTTAGAGTCTATGATATTATGTTCTATACAAAAATGACTTACGATTTGCCTGTAAGAATTCTCCTCATTATTGAGAAAAATTTTATTTTCTTTTTCTTCTTTGAATCTTCTTATCGCTAAATCTATATATGTATCCGCACATGAAAATTTTACGCATGGAATAATCACATTGTCTCTTAAAACTACAGACGCTTGATATATACATCCATATATATCATCCACTATCGGTTCGATATTCATTTTTAAAAATGTAATTATTTCTTTTTCAGTCATATTCGACTTCTTTATTCATACTGTCTGTTGCCCGCAGCATAGGCGCCGGTATCTATATCAAGGACCTCACGTACAGGCTGAATAAGCGATTCTTCGTAGCGGCATATCCATCGTTCAGGCTGTGCTGAACCATCCGGTATGCCGTCGATCGTGTCGCCGGTTTCTATGGGGTTATCATTTATTAAAAGATACAACGCGGTGTTGTATGCATGATTTACCATCAGGTTCGGATCAAGTCCGTGAAAATGATATTGTAAGTCGGGTAAGAACAACAAGCTCATACCGAGCGTATCGACAAGCATATCTTCGCCGCCTTGAATAGTAAAAAAGCGGACGTTCACGGCAAATTGAATAAAACGATTTTCACGGGGAAGCGTATGGTTGCGGATAGTTTCTGCGGTAAAAAGTTTCCCCGAATTTTCAAAATAAACGGCAGTACAGTCAGGAAAAAGCTCGACCAGCGCCTCTGTAAAATCCATATCGAGTTCTGCACGCTCCGATGCGGGAAGCGCCGCCGCCAGCATATCGGTACCGATAAGTGCATACCGGCATTCGGACAAAATGGCATCTTTATCGTCTCCGCAGTCCCACATCTGGCTTTTGGTAAAATCGTCAATGGTGTTTCCATCGAAGGCGGCGGGAGCAATCATCAGCATAGGCGGATACGCCCCAGCCTTAAATTCCGCCCGATACCGTGTGGCGGCAAACTGCGCTACAGCGGTGTCCGAATCATACGAAAAACATTCGGCATCTCCCAAGCGCTTTTGCATCACCGCTTCCATCTGCTCCCGCGCCCGCATTGTTACCGGCGCTTTAAACAAGAGCTTTACAATAAAAATGCCGCCGACTTTTTCTTCTTTGGTTAAATCCTGTTGAAAAATCTTATCCATATTTCACCTACCCTTCTATTATTTATACAGCGCAATTTCATACAGCGCAATTTCTTTTTCTATAATCTCCTGCTTTATGGATTTTATCAGTGTTTTTACATTCGTCTTGCAATCGTAAACAAAATACGATTGTACCGTTCCGTCATATTCTGAAAACAAGATTTCTTCGCCGCCGAGAAAGCGGAACGTAATTATGGAAGACGCAATCTCTTTCACATGCGTACCGTCGTAATCCAGAAAAACAAAAACAAACACCAGCACAAAATCTGCTTTTTTGATAAACTCAAAAATCTTCGTTTTCATTTTTTCTCCGCAATCATTTTACCAATTTTCTTTGAGATTATTGTAGTTTGTATTTTCTCAAATCTAGTACATAACCGATTTAACCAAAATAAAAAGTATTAGATTCCTTTGATTACGGCAAGCTCGATTATCAAAAAAAATACTGATAACAGTTTTTGATTTTAGCACATACCGCCTCATTTCTCAATGATGATGCACGGTATTTTAACCGATCTTACATAAACCGTTTATTCACCGCGGATTGATACGATAAAATAGATACCAGCACGAGGGTTTTAATTGAAATGGCAGCATTCCTATGATATAATCAATTTATAAAAGAAATCGAACACGTCCGTTCAACGGATAGCTTACTGAGCAGCTTGGAGATAAAATGAAAAAATCACTTTTAATCATAGCACTTCTGTTCGCCTCATTCGCGGCATTTACTGACGATGGCGGCTCATACAAGCCGGAGGACTGGACTTACGGGAACATCTATGTCAAGGAGCCGAACGACAAAATCGCGCTGGAGCGAGAGCTTCTGGTTGTAGAGCATACGGCTATCGGTGAATATGACAGAGAGAGCGACACGTTTCATAAAACCAGCGGGCGCGAAGTAACCGCACGCTTTGATTTTCTGAACACCACACGGGAGCGCGTCACCGTGCCGTGTGCATTCCCTGTGGTGGTAAAGACACAAGTCAGCGTAAAAAAAGATGGTACTGTTTCCGCCGAAGTGCCTGTAGGAAATGGCTACATGGCGAACGAGACGGTGATAGCTATTGCGTTCGGAAAAAGCGGTATCGAGGGCACTGCAAAGGAGGCACTTCTCTCGCTCGACAAAAAACTTCGTACCATTTCGGCAAAAGACTACCTCGCAGAGCTTTCACGCACGGAGCGTTTCGATTCAGTCATGAGACCGTGCTCCATAGAGCAGGATGGGAACAGTGTTCCGATCCTGACAGTGGGAATCGAAACAACGGTGGAAAAGGACGAAGAAGGTACGAACTACATTTCGGAAGATAACTGGCATGATGTGAAAGAACTCTACACACTCACGCTCGTGCTTCACTTCTATCATGAGCTGCACTTTCCGCCGGCGGCACGGTCAAAACTTTCGGTCAAATATGACATCGATTCGGTAAAGAAAAGTTACCGTGGGGACACCTATGCGCTGACCTACGACATCTCCACAGGAGGCACATGGAAAGGGGCGATGAAAAGCTTTGTGGTGCTTTCCGACGGCACAATGACTGCGCACGGCTCTCAGGCAAATTTCGAAGAAACGGAATTCGGAGAGCTTTCGATAAATGGGGTGGACTTTAATCTGTATACAGTAGAGAACTACAAACCTCAGAAAGGCGAATCTCTCGTGTTCAAAACCAAAACGCCGTACCGCGACGGTCCTTCCATAGTCTGGGAACGGCAAGAAGGTGCGCAGACATTCGTCAAGGAAGTCCGCTCGTCTTCCGCCTACAAAGGTTCCTACAAAATCGCAGGAGATGGCAAACATACCAACATCTCCTATCAAAACGAAGACACTTACCTTCGCACATCAGGTTATGGTGTGGAAACTTCGTTCGATGGAATCCTTTTCAACGGCTGGGTCGAAGGGAGTGCAGGTGACGGGATCGGCGAATGGATTGAGTTTACACTAACAAAAGCCGCGCTTGGTCCTTTCGCCTCAAACGGACTCGCCCGATTCGCGGGGAGACTATACAGCGATTATGGCTCAGGCGACTCGGATTTTACCGTCTTCACGAAATCGGGCTATGCGGGGGCTACATGGCAAGAGAACAACCGCGTAAAGTCGATGATGCTCACTTCCTCCGCGCTTCAAAAGCCGATTGCGCTCGAACTTGCAGACATCTTCCCCGCCACTATGAACGATTTTTCATACCAACGGATAGCGCTGAACGCCGTGAAAAACCCGCTCATCCTTCCGAAAGGCAATTACCGCATGACTGTTCGAGGCGTGTACAAGGGCGAAAAATACGACGACACCGCTATCGGCGAGGTGTGGTTTCTGCCGCTCTCCGCCGCCGCAGAAAGAATCCTTACTGCTGACTGTAATAACGATGGCTTTTACACCGCCCCAATCACAGACATTGTGCAAACTCATGTTGCACACTATATTTCGCGGCTGGCAGCAATACAGCAGGACGAAGAGGTACTGCGGGGGAAATAAGATAAGTACAGTACGATAATTGCACTATCATCGGTAAGAAATTTATACTTACTTTTTCAAGTTTATATTCATATCTATCTCTGTGTCTCTGTCTCTTGATTTTCTGTTTTTCTGCGGATATTTCTCAGCCAAAATCCTATACCAAGATACATGAACATAGATAGCACTCCGGCAGATAAAGAGAAAACAAGCGCTGTTTGCGAGTGGATAACTACCGCACCCGATAGCAACAAAGGATTGATGTAGGCATCTTCCATTGTGTGCATAATAACCGCAGGCCATACACTTTTGGTGATTCTAAACATTTCAACATACATCACAATCCAACTCAGACAAACCAGAAATCCCCAAACAAAAAAGAAGGATCTGCTTATCGGGAATCCCATGTAGTCGTTTATTTCCTTTTGAGTAAGAAAGTACAAAACATACGGTAAATGCCACATCCACCAAATAATACCGCTCACAATATAGAGTGTGCAATCTTTCAGTTTTAGTTTTAAGAGCTGATTTGTCAAATACGCACGCCATAAAGATTCTTCAAAAAAGTTTTTAATAAACTGAATGATTATTTGGCTGCCAAGAGTAGTCAATAAAACAGCACCATTCATCTTACCAAGACTTATACCGTTAAAGAGTAAGCCGGTCAATATTATCAACGTTGCTACTACCGGATATATTAAAAATGAAACAAGATACATTGTTCGATGTTTTTTTATGTTTAGATGATAACCGTGTTCCTTCCATGTATCACCGCAAAATGACCGTAAAATAATCACTAAAAATAAGGGACTGATAAGCCATATTCCCATTCCTGCCGTACCGGTATCGCCCATACCTGCATTCGTATAATCGGCATGTCCCGTCATCCTGTCGATAAAATATCCTACAAAGCCTATTACTGATATAAAGACAATAAATATCAAAAGATTTCTTTTTATTGTACGTGTATTTTCCATTAGATCATCTCCTATCTTAAAATAAACCTGCATTTATTTTCTTTTGCAATTCTTTGAACCATTTAATATGAAACCGTACTAAATCCGCCCCATGTTGTGCTGTCAACATTTCGTACTTATGTATGTCGGAAAAACTTTGGGCGATATTTTCGCTTTTTCCCGCGCGCAACAACGCTGCGGTATAATCAGGATTATCGGCATAGTAATCAAGCAATTCTTTTTTGTTTGCTTCAATATCCTTGTTTACTTCCAGTATGTGTTTTAGATACGTAAGTTCGCTTTCCAAATTTTTTATGACAGCGGCAATGAGTTCAACGCGTTTATCGTTCGGTAAGATACCCATAAACAAAAGCTTCCCGAGTTCGGTATTTTTTCCTTGCGACATATCCATCGGGTTTTGCAGCCACAGTAAAAATTCCTTCCTGCCGTTTTCTTTTATACGGTAATATTTTTTTTCCACATTCTTTTCTTTTACGGCAGTGCACGTAATAAGTCCGTTTGACAGTAGGTTTTTCAGAGCTGCTTGAATGCTCCCCATACTATCGCTGCACATAGAGCTGAAATTTTCAGCGATCATCGCTTTTAATTGATACACCGTCATTTCCTTTAACATCAGTAAGCCAAGCAAAAAATATTTCATATACTTCATCTTCCCCGTCATAGCATTACTATTAGATATATCTAATAGTAATAGTTTGAATAATAAATGTCAATAGACGAAATAGTAACTTTGTTTTTCCTAAAGTTGAATACTATTGAATTGAATTATTCACAGCAAGAATTGATTGATTTCGGTTTGCACTCCATATACAGCAAGAGAAAGGTTTCTGAGGCAACAAGGGAGCTATCAGAGGACTTTTCTCATGCATCACGCGCCTTACAGCTCCACGACGATTTTCCCGTTTACCTTACCGCCGTCGCATGCTGCGCAGGCTTGGGCAATATCGCGGAACGCAAAGTGTGCTCCGATAAGCGGCTGTAGGGTATGCTCGGTTAAAAAGCTGAAAATTGAATCGATGCCGGCTTGCGTAGGAAAATTGCTGTGAAAGCCGGTAAGATACACACCGCTCGGAATTTCTTGGATGGGGGCGAAATGCTCAAGTGTGAACACACCGCCGAGTACGCCCGTATTGCACACAATGCCGCCCGCCGCCATGCACCACAGCGTATCACGTAATGTTTTGCAGCCAACCAGTTCCAGCGCTTTGGTAAAGCGGGCATTATATGTTTCAGATAAATTGTCGGTATCTAAGATGCATTCATCGGCACCAGCCGCTTTCAGTAGGTTCAGTTTGCTTTCACGGTGTGTTGTGGCGACAACGCGGCAGCCGATCGCTTTTGCAATCTGCATAGCAGCATAACCGAGAGCGCAGGTGCCGCCCCGGACAAGCAGCGTGTCGTCTTTTTGTAAACGCAGGCATTGGAACAGAGAACCCCATGCGGTAAAATAGGTTTCGGGAACGGCGGCAATGTCAGCCCATGTCATATCGGACTGTATTGCAAAAACGTGGTGAGCAGGCAGCAGGGCGTATTCGGCATAGCTGCCATTGAAGCTGCGTCCCATGCCACAACGTCAAAAATGTACATCCTTGTACATTTTTGCCTTGCGAGTTTTTTGTGGAACAAAAAATAGCGCTGTACTGACAGGATGTCAGTGGTTCCATGCAGTATCGAGTTTTTCTCAAGGAAAAACTCGAAGCAACCAAATGTACATGGATGTATATTTGGTTGCGATGGCATCCATGCCGCTTCTGAAAATGTATATCCTTATACAGAACTGCATATTTCGTAATGATCGTATTGTAGCCACTCATATCGGGAAACGTACCGCGCAGTTCGGGGCGGGCATTCGTTCTTCCCTCCTCCGCGGCGATATCCGTACACTGCTTGTAGTTTACCGGATAGTCTTTTACGGTACGGATTTCAAACAAATCGCCGCCGACTGCTTTTTGAGCAAACTCTGCAGCAACTGCTGTGTTGCCTTTACTGATTGTCCGCCAGAGTAATTTTCTCCCGTATGGGAAAAATATGCGATTAATGTCTTTGCCATAAATCCCTCCAAAAAAAATGTTTACTATTCAAAACAAGCTCACCGAAACTTATTATTTTCCGATTTGTTTAAGCCAATCCTGTACGAATTTTCTTGCGGCGGTGCGATTGTTTTGCGCTGTACTTCCTCGAACGGCAAGCCCTTTCAGCAGCGTTGCTCCCTTACACGTAGAACGGATGCTGCTTTCGGTTCCGGCAAGGGAGCTGCCTTCGTGGGTACAAAACGGAATGACGGTTTTACCGTTCCATTGATGGGATTCCATAAACGTATAAATACACATCGGAAGATCACCCCACCAAATGGGATAACCGATATAAATAGTGTCGTAACTGTCGAAGTTCGGTACGTCGGCTTTGAGCGCGGGATGTGCTTTGCGGTTCAATTCGGCCTTTGCCGTATCAAGCAGGGCTTTATGGTCGTTAATCGGATACGCCGCAGCGGTTTCAAGTTCGAAAATATCCGCACCCGTTTGCTCGGCAATCATCTTCGCGATGATGGCGGTATTTCCTTCTTTGATGTTCCCGACCGCGTACTGTTCGCCCGCAAGAGAAAAATATAAGACGAGCGATTTCGATTTTGTCTGTGCGCTTGCCGCGCCGACAGCCATAAGTGCGGCAAACGCCGCCACAAAAAACGTTTTCATTTTCATCATTTCCTCCTGAATAAAATATTTGCAGAAAGTTTTGCCTTTCGTATTACAATATAAATATAGCATGCGGACGACTTTTTCCGATGTGCATTTTCCGGTATACTGTTCGATAAGCGGCATATCCGCAAAAAATGCCTAAAAACTCGGAGGAGTCATGAGCGAACAAAAGAGCGATCGCCGCGTCGAACGTACAAAAGATGCGATTCGCGCGGAATGCAGAATATATTTGGGAGACTATAAAAATGAATAAACCGATTTGTTGTTTGCTGTTTATTATGAGTTCACTCGGCTTGTATGCACAAAAGTACATCGCCGTAGATTACGCCAAGAGCTGGGATCATTATGTCATAGAGAACAAAGTGAATGTCCGCTCGACGCCGAGCCTTTCCGGCGAAAAACTGTTTCAGCTGAATGCAGGCGATGCGGTTCGTATTATCGAATGGAGTAAAGATTGGGAATGGCTTTTAGAGGAAAGCTATTATGCACCGTGGTACAAAATCTCCTGCGCCCAAGGGACGGGTTATATCTGCGGTCGATATATTTCCTGCAAAGAGGCTGTAGGGGATCTCGATAACGACGGGGAAGATGAGATTTTTGCATGTCTTTGCATTACCGAACGTAAAGGAGGGGCGGTTTCCGATGTCCATCCAAGTTTTTATAATGTAAATAAAAATCATGTGCTGATAAAAAAATCACATATTGAGCATATTGATTTAGAAAAATTTTATAAAAACCCCATTGCGGAAGATACATCTTATTCGATAGTCAAATGCGAAGATTTGGTGCCGAATGTATCGTTTCTTGTTGCAAGAAGCGGCTTCGGCGATTCAAGCGTTGGAGGCGACGGCTGGTCTAAAGCACGGTATTTTTATTTTGCAAACGGAGCATTAAAATATTTTGCGACGCTTTCCAACAGTTGGTCTGAAACACACCATGAAACAGTCGAAAAATTTGAATTTAACGGAGACAGGATAGAACATATCAATACTTATGTAAGATGGGAAAACGGCAAGGAATCGGCTCCCAGAATCAAGCGTATGTCTTACAAGCGCATATCTTACCGGTGGGACGGGAAAGATTTTATAAAAATTGAAGATTAGAAATTATAGATCAAAAAAATTCGGTTTTTCAAATCTTATGAGCGATTATAATTTTATATCATCTGAGTAAGGGCACAAAAAGGTTTAATGAACTTCAAAGATTAATGCCTGCAACAACTCGAACTGTTTTAACGAGACAGCTGCGTCAGCTTGAAAAAGATAAACTGATCGACCGAAAAGTCTTTGCCGAAGTCCCGCCTCATATTGAATACTCTTTAAGTAAATGGGGAACTAAATTTCAAAAAGTATTAGACGAGATTGAGATTTTCGGGTTGAGTTATATCGCCGAATTACATAAAATGCAAAAAGGAAAAAGCAGTTAAGTCTTATCACATTCTTTCTCCTATGCAAAAGAGACTGTTACAGTCTGTTAAATGACCGATTTGTTCTGCAAAAGCTAATTTCCGAAATACAGCGGCAGTGCGTTGTACAGGTATTCGGCGATTGCATCATAGTCATGGTGTCCTCCCTGTTTGACGGCGTAGCGTATATTCCCCCCGCTGAAAGTGGAGCGGGTCAGCATTTCGGTCAGTTGGTTGTTTACCTGATCCCAGATAGGATCGCGGGTACCGACTGCGGCATATATTTCATAATCTGCAGCAGTGTATCCTTTTTCTTGCACGAGCTGTTCAAGCCGGTCAGTTGTTGCTTGAGGTTGATACCGCCCGCCATACGTCCCCATAATCCAGCAGTCGCCGCTCAATGGAAGAAAATACTTGGTAAGATCGCTGTTGTAGTAAAATTCATACCACGTGGTCACGGCCCCGAGCGAAAAACCGCTGAATGCCCGGCTATTCCGTACTGCATTGGTATTAAAATGAGAATCGATAAACGGCAGCAAGGCATTCCGGAAATCATGATGAAATATCCCCAGTTCATCAACACTGCGTGAAAAATCCTGTGGGGCATTATCATTATCAAATGTTGCAGCAACAATGATGAGCGGCTGAATGTCCCCTTTTTCAATCATAACATCGAACATATTTTTGATAAAACCATTCCCTATTGTAAACAGTTCACCGGCTATCCCTGTCCACCCGTGCATATAAAAAAGAGTATTATAGCGTACTTTTGTGTCATCCGCGTTATACCCGTAAGGAAGATAAACGTATGCTTTCTTCGTAATTGCCGGGCGGGCGGCTTGAGTGTAATCATAGGTAGCATACTCAATCAGATGCACTGTTCCCTGTTTTGCGGCAGTAGAAAAATACGCCTTGGGAATAGCTGTTGTTACTGTATAATTTTGTAACAATGTAGTCATTTTTGTCTCCGCTGATGTGCAAGATAGCACGCACGTAAAAATCGGCATCATAAGAATGGTCAATTTTTTCATATAGCTTCCTTCATTCGTACAAAGATTATCCCCTGCGTCGGGGGTGTTGATTGAAATTTTGAAACGGTGACAATATACCCATCATTCGGAACATTCAAAAGATTACCGCTTTTGAATGTTCCGCTCCCAAACTTGTACCGCCTTATCGAGCCACCCTTCGGCGACTGTGCCGGTTCCCAAGCCAAACCCGTGCGGCAAACCTTCAAAGATTTCTATTTCCGCGTCGGTTCCGTTCGATTTGATCCGCCGGATGCGATCTTCCATCACCCGAAAACTTGAGATACCATCTGCGGTTCCGACACAGGCGTATGTCGGCGGTTCGTTACCGTACACTTCCGAAAGTCCTGTGTACTGCATGATGACGACAGCTGGACGCGGGTATTTTTTTTCGCCGAATCGTTCCGTCCCCAAACTGCCGAGCCATGCTGCCATCCGCGCACCCGCTGAACCGCCCCACAGAGAATAATCTGTGGAATCGAGCTGCAATTCCCCAGCGTGTTCATGAATAAAGGCAACCGCTCGAGCTAAATCTTCGCAGGCTGTTTGCGAGCCGGGGCGATAGATGAGGGCAAAGGCATTGTACCCGCGCTTGGAAAGTTCCAGTGCGTGAGGGAAACTGTCATGCATTGCCCCGACATATACAAAGCCGCCGCCTGCACTGCAGATTGCACTTTTTGCACCTTTTTTACCACGAAAGAAAAAGAGCCCGGTATTCCGTTTTCGCGGATCGCGCTGTTTTTCCGCTTCCGTGTAGATATCGAAAAAGACCGGCTCGCCCCGGAGGGTTTGAGCTTTAAAATAACGGATGATCTCTACCGTCTTTGCTGCATCGATATGGCTGTACCATCTCAACTGCAAAGTGCCGAGTGTCGTTCCGCTCCAATAACCTGAATCCGCCGGGAAGAGCAGCCTACCCCACGGAGAAAAACCAGTATCGGCGATAACGCGGTCAATCACGGTTTGCGCGGTAATATCTTCAACTTTCATCCGTCCTCCCGATGCGATGTCGGTAGTTTTTACACTGCCGCCTTGCTCTGCTGTTTGTGCCGTACAAGATAACGAAAGGAACAGACTGCATAACAGAAGAAACAGCTTCTTCATCCCACACATCGGTCTACCTTAAAAACCTAAACCTTTCAGCCATGCCTTTACACTTACCTCGCTAAAGCTGCTGGGGAACCGTTCACCTGTCACCCAATTACCGGTTTTGGCAAGTTTTTCAAGACGTTTCCGGCTTTCACCCGTACCGGTCGAAATGGAAGTACAAAATGTGACCACGCTCTTGCCGGTAAAATTATTGTTTTTGACAAACTCATCCACAACCCATGAGGCTTCTCGCCACCAAATCGGATAACCGATAAAAACGGTGTCATAGCTTTCAAAATTCGGGACTGTTGTTGACTCAAGCGTTACAGACACTTTGTCAACACCCATTTCATGTTCTTGAACAACACGGCTGTTTTTATTATTCCAATTCAAATCTGCCGATGTGTAAGGCTGTTTCGGTCTTATTACAAACGTATCAGCTTTCGTCTCCTGTGCAATAATCTTTGCTAAACGTTCTGTTGTACCGGTTGCCGAATAATAGACCACCAGTACTTTTTTCGCATTGACCGTAGTATTTGCGGAACTACCCGGAACAGCACAAGCAGGGACACCCACCGCTAAAAGTACTGCCGCAACAGCAAATACTGCCATCATTTTCTGTGTGAACTTCATCTTTCACCTCCATTATATTACTATATTACCGCTTTTTATCGAACTTTAAATAACCAGCCCATAATAGCGGACTCCTTTGCAAAACTGCCGTACAAAGTGCAAAACCGAATAGCACTAAACCAAATCTTTTCATCATTATAACCTCCGATAAAATTATATTTCCCTCCAATGGTTTAGATTCCGCAAGGCCCTCCGATACATTATTTCTTTTTCCGCTCTTCGACCATCTTTACAAACCATTCTACCATATTCGGATCTGTGTGGGAGAAAAACGAACTTTCAGCCTTGTCCAGTGCAGCTATACGCTGCATATCTTGATCGCTTAAACGGAAATCGAATACTGCAATATTTTCTGCCATACGTTCCACCCGCGCCGATTTTGCAAGTACGACAATATTCCGCTGCAAAAGCCACCGCAACATTACCTGCGCAGTCGTCTTACCATATACTGCACCGATTTCTTTCAGTACCGGATTTTCAAAAAGTCCTCCGCGCCCCTCACCGAACGGAGCCCATGCTTCATGTACAATGTTGTACTTCTCCATCCATTTATGCGCTTCAATTTGCTGATGAAGAGGATGTGTTTCTACTTGATTCACCATAGGACGAATCCGGGAAAACGAAGCTATATCCACCAAACGGTCAGGATAAAAATTCGACACACCGATTGCTCTTATTTTACCTTCGTCATATAAATCTTCCAACGCCCGCCACGCACCGTAGTAGTCGTTAAAAGGTTGATGCAGCAGCATAAGATCGATATAGTCAAGCTGCATCTTTGCCAGTGATTTAAGGACGGACGCTCGGCACGCATCATACCCGTAGTGTTCAATCCATACCTTGCTTGTAATAAACAGTTCCTCCCGTGCAACACCAGATTTTTTCACCGCAGCCCCAACGCCTTCTTCATTAAAATACGACTGGGCTGTATCAATTAAACGGTATCCAGCCCGTATTGCATCAAGCACACGCTGTTCCGTTTCTTTTGCATCGATTTGGAACACACCGAAACCGAGAACCGGCATCTTTACACCGTTTGATAACGTCACAAAATCCATCGTTTTCCTCCTTAGTGTATTTGGCTGTTTTCAATATAGCAAAGAGAGTAAACTATGTACAATAAAAGTTTTGCAAGGCACTATATCAGAAGTGCATAGTGAGATATACTATACCTATGGAACTTTATCAGTTGCGGCAGCTTGTGGCATTTGCAGAATACGGAACGCTTTCTAAAGCGGCAGAGATGGTGCACACGTCTCAGCCTGCTTTAAGCCGCTCTATGCAGAATTTGGAAGCCGAGCTTGGGGTACCGCTTTTTAGTCGTACTAAAAATCATATTGCGCTTACCGAGGTAGGTGTCCTTGCAGCACAGCACGCACACGTTGTTGTTTCTGCACATGATGATATGATTGGTGCTGTTCGAGAAGCAGACCGCAGACTGCGCAATTTTTCTTTCGGCTCGATTGCTCCGGCTCCAATGTGGGAATTGGCACCGATCGCATCAAAAGTTTTTACCGGTAAAACAATACAGAGCGATTTACAGGAAACAGAGACATCACTTATCCGCGGACTTGATGACGGAACATACAATCTGATTATACTGCTCCACCCGCTTGAAGAAAAAAAGCCTGACGGAACGCCACGCTATATTTGTAAAGCCTTTGTTCGAGAAGAGCTTTCCGTAGTCTTGCCGGTCTCACATCAGCTTGCAAAACGAAAAAAGCTGCAACTGCAAGACCTTGCCGGAGAAAAACTGTTGATACACAATACCATCGGTTTTTGGTATTCGGTATGTAAACAAAAAATTCCTGACGCAGTGTTTTTGGAACAAAGCGAGCTTTCGGCTTTGCGTGAAATTGTATATGCCAGCAAATTGCCTTCTTTCATAACAAATATTACGAATACCAATAATGCCATTCCGCACGGTAAAGTCGCAATTCCTTTATCCGATCCGGAAGTGAATGTGCAATTTTGGTGTGTCTGTTTAGCGGAAAATGCAAGAGAGTATCAAGCGCTGTTTAAGGCGATAGAAGGGCATCTCTAAAAACTCGGTTAGATTTTTAGAGATGCCCGACGAGTTTTATTTAAGTCTTTATTTCACAACGACTTAAATAAAACATCGCAAATTAAATCTAAGGGAAACCTCTAAAAACTTCAGCTTTTAGAGGTTCCCAGAAGAATAAAGGCGCAGTCAAGCAGGGCAGTAGATTATCCTCATTTTGCATACTACATCTGAAATGCCGTTATCCAAAAACATATTCCAACAATAAGTGAAAGCGGAGTCATAACATATTTTTCTTTTCTACTTTTTGAAATCATGTTCATAATAGTATTCAAAGATAGGTAAGCGGCAAAGAAGAAACAAATATATTTAGTAGCCTTAAAAGACAACCACAAGGAAATAAAACCTCCGGCTTGCAAAATAATTATCATTGCAAAAATTTGGATAGCCACTGAAATGACTGCCGCAACTCTCAATTTATTAGGTAAGATTTTATGTTGTCCACCCATTGTAAATTCGCCCAAAGGCAAACCGCAAGCAACAAGAACTGTCATAATTGCTATAATTCCAAATAATACTGCACCTAATATTGAAAGCATAAATCAATATTCTCCCTTCTCATAAAAGACGCATAACAATATTTACACACATGTGTACATCCGGTGTATGGATTAACGGAATAATCCGCTACGGGTAAATTTGATTTCGTGAAAATAGATTTTACGTTTATCGTTCGTATAACAACATCGCTCATCTCAAGGGGATTCATATATCACTATGATAAGCAATCAATAACATTACGTCCAGTAAATGAATGGAATAGCCTCTATTAGTTCAATGCCGGTACATTGTAACAGATTGCGTTATTGTTTAGAATAAGAAGTAGGTACAGGGTGAAACTATTTTGAATCGAGATTTTATAATGGAGGAGCCGCTATGAATATGGACGCAAAAGACAAACCTCGGCAGCATCATATATAGGTATGTCCCGATGAGGTAGGACGATATGTCATTATGCCGGGAGACCCCAAACGGTGTAAGAAAATTGCTGCATATTTTGAGGCTCCACAGCTGATTGCAGATAACCGTGAATATATTACCTACACTGGTGTACTGGACGGTGTAAAGGTAAGTGTTACTTCGACAGGGATCGGTGGTCCATCCGCATCGATTGCAATAGAAGAACTGGTACGATGCGGCCTGTGAGCATTAACCCTGCACGAATAAAGAAATATTGATGGTGTTCAGTAATTGTGATACATTGATGGACATCTGAAAAAACTCAGGTATAGATTTGCTTTGCATCCTTCGAAATAGAAGATGCCCTAAAGTTTATAACATTAAATCAAAAAGGTGATAAATATGTTAAAAAAGGATAAGAAAAGTAATACGAGCGGCATAATTTCAAAAATCGTAGCGGATTCCAATTATAAAATTGAGCAGTTTAATCAAACAGAGATAGATAGTGTAGAAAACTTAATCACTACTAAAACGGATAAAAAAGGAAATGATGTCTATTATGTAAAATGCCAGATAAGAGATAAAGATATTAAGCTTACTGATGAGGAACTTGTCCGTCAGCTTTATATCAATAAACTTATCAATGAATACAACTATCCAAAAGAAAAAATGGAACTCGAATACAGTGTTTCTTTTGGGAGGGAGAAGAAAAGAGCGGATATCGTTATCTTTGATAAACTTGCAACAACAAGCCCTTACATTATTGTTGAACTTAAAAAGCCAAAGCTGAAGGACGGAAAGGAACAGTTAAAGAGCTACTGCAATGCAACAGGAGCTCCTATTGGCGTATGGACAAACGGCGGACAGATTTCTTTTTATCACAGGAAAGATCCTAATTTTTTTGAAGATTTACCGAATATCCCGACCTTTAATGAGAAACTGTCAGATATTTTAAGTGAGCGTTGGACGATAGATGACCTTATCTCAAAAGATAAGTTGCTTACAGAAAAGAAGAGCCTAAAAGACCTTATTTTGGAAATGGAAGACGAGGTGCTTGCTAACGCAGGTGTCGATGTATTTGAAGAAGTTTTCAAACTGATTTTTACAAAGCTTTATGATGAAATGGAAAGCGGAAGAAATCAGGTACGCCATCTTGAATTTAGAAATTACGGAGATACGGAAACAGAACTGAAAGACAAGATACAAAAGCTGTTTGACAAGGCAAAGAATAAGTGGGACGGTGTATTTTCACAAGACGCTAAAATTTTACTTAGTCCCTCTCATTTGTCTGTGTGTGTATCTTCTCTTCAAGATGTAAAGCTTTTTAATTCCAATCTCGATGTTGTCGACGACGCTTTTGAATATTTGATGAGCAAATCTTCTAAGGGAGAAAAAGGGCAATACTTTACTCCAAGATATGTAATAGATATGTGCGTTAAAATGCTCAATCCAAAGGCAGATGAAACGATGATAGACCCGGCAAGCGGGTCTTGCGGATTTCCTGTTCACACAATATTTTATGTATGGAAACAAATACTCAAAGAAAAAGGAATAGAGCAAAGTCATTTGTTCACCAGTCAGGAAAAGCCTGCTGAATGTACTGATTATGTTAATGATAACGTGTTTGCGATTGACTTTGATGAAAAAGCTGTGCGGGTAGCAAGAACACTTAATTTAATCGCAGGAGACGGACAGACAAATGTCCTTCATCTTAATACCCTTGATTATGAACGCTGGGAGGATACGACTAAGACCGAAGATTGGACAGATACGTATAATGAGGGATGGAAAAAGTTTAAAAAACTAAGAACAATTAAAAATAGCAACTATTCTTTTGAGTTTGATATTCTAATGGCTAATCCGCCTTTTGCGGGTGATATTAAAGAGCAAAGAATTATCGCTAAATACGAACTTGGTAAAAATGCAAGAGGCAAATATCAATCAAATGTTGGTAGGGATATTCTTTTTATTGAACGGAATCTTAACTTTCTAAAGCCCGGCGGAAGAATGGCAATTGTGCTTCCGCAAGGCAGATTTAACAATTCATCTGATAAATACATTAGAGATTTTATAACGGAGCGTTGCAGAATACTTGCTGTTGTCGGCTTACACGGAAATGTTTTCAAACCCCATACAGGAACGAAAACATCGGTGCTTTTCGTTCAAAAATGGGATGATAAACTTTGCCCTAAAAAGGAGGATTACCCTATCTTTTTTGCCACAATGCAAGAGCCGAGCAAGGATAACTCAGGCGATAAAATCTTTGTCAAAGATAAAGACGGATTACCAATCCTTGATACGCACGGACACTTAATCGTCAAGCACGATTTATATAACCACGATGGAATGACTGAAGACGGCATAGCCGAAGCCTTTGCAGAATTTGCAAAAAAAGAGCATTTAAGTTTTTTCTGACAAGCCCGTTTGATAGTGCAAAGTATACAAAGCTATTAAACGGGCTAGAGATAAGTGAGATAAAACTATCAAATCTTACACAGGATAATGAAAAATACAGATTAGATAGTGAGTTTTTTGCTAAAAAATTCCTGAACTCATATCTGAAAATAAAGAAAACTAACCATACTGTGCTTGAGAAAGAATTAAAAGTACTGACAGATTTTCATTCTAACGGAAGTTATGAAACCATTGCACAAAATTTCAAATTATTAGATGAAAAAGATTATGCTTATATGGTTAGAACAACTGATTTAGAAACTAATAATTTTTCAGACAATGTGAAATATGTTTCTAAATCAACATATGAATTTTTGTCTAAAAGCAAAGTTTTTGGAGGGGAAGTCTTAATAAATAAAATAGGATCTCCGGGTAGAACATATATAATGCCTAAATTAGATATGCCAATATCTTTGGGAATGAATTTATTTCTGCTTAGGTTGAAAGGTGATGTCATAGATGAAAATACTTTATACCTATTTTTGAATTCTACAGTAGGGAAAAATATCATTCAGAGAAAAGTAAATGGGACTGTGCCTTTGACGATTGATAAGAAAGCTATACGGTCTTTATATGTTCCTGTGTTTTCGCATGAATTTAGAAAAAGACTAAATTATTTAATGAGCGACTTAAATAATGCTTCAAAAGAGGCAAATACAAAATACACCCAAGCCGAAAATCTTCTCATATCGGAACTGGGACTTAAAAATTTCAATCCGTCGAATGAAAAAGTATCTATCAAAACTTTGAAAGAAAGCTTTTTAAGAACAGGAAGAATTGACAGCGAGTATTACCAGCCTAAATATGAGATATTTGACGAAAAAATAAACAACATAGGCGTTGAAAAATTAGAAAATATTTGTAGCTTAATTAACTATGGGACTGTTCCGACAAGTCCATATGTCAAAAATAACAAAAGCATTCCCTACATTAAAGGAATGAATTTAAAAAATTGTTTTATTGTAGGAGACTTCGATGAAATAGAAAATACAGAAGACTTGCAGGATAAGTTTTTTACAAAAGAAAACGATATTATCATTTCTCAGATGGGAACTGTTGGTGATATTGGAGTGGTGACAAAAGAACAAGAAAATTATTTATTCGCTTCATTTACAATTAGAGCAAGGTTAAATGATGAAAGATTTAATCCATATTTTGTAGGAGCATATATTCAAAATGTAGCAAAAGATTTTTATTTGCACAGAAATATTGCCCAAGCAAGTGTTAGACAAAATACGGATTTACCAACTATAAAAAATATGCCAATTCCACTTGTGAAAAAAGAAGTCCAAGACGAAATCGCAAGCTATATCAAGCAGAGTATGGAGTACTCAAAAAAAGCAAAAGAATTACTTGAAATTTCTACAAAAAGTGTTGAAATAGCTATTGACAAAAATGAACAGGCAGCACATAATTTCCTAGCCAGCAGCCAGCAGCCAGCAGCCAGCAGCCAGCAGCCACTAATTGTCTACTATAACGAGCAAGCGAGCTACTATATCAACCTTGCAATCTTCAGACTTTATGAAGAAATCGGCTTGTTTGATAATCTGAAATCTGCAAATTATACTGTTAAAAATCTTAAAGATACATTCGCCGTGAGCGGAAGATTGGATAGCGAATACTATCAAGAAAAATATGACAGGCTATTTGAAAAACTGTCGGACAACAACTGTGATAAATTATCTAATCTTGTTACAATCAAAAAGTCGATTGAGCCGGGGAGCGAAAGCTATCAGACAAAAGGTACACCATTTATAAGAGTACAGGATTTAACGAAATTCGGTTTAACTGATACGAATATTTATCTGTCGGAAAACGAATTTAAAGATTGCATCAGACCAAAAAAAGATACGATACTTTTATCCAAAGACGGGACTGTCGGCATAGCCTACAAGATGAATAAAAGCGAAGATATTATTACATCATCTGCCATACTACACCTTGATGTTAAAGATAAGAGAGTGCTACCTGATTATCTGGCATTGGTGTTAAATTCCGTAGCGGTAAAAATGCAAGCGGAAAAGGACGCAGGCGGTTCAATTATTAATCATTGGAAAAAGAGTGAAATAGAAAATGTAATAATTCCGATTATCGCAAAAGAAAAACAGGAGCAAATAAGCAAGCTGCTAATTGAAAGCGAGACTTTACGGAATGAAAGCAAGTCTATTTTAGAAAAGGCTGTTAAGTCGGTAGAAGCGGCGATTGGATAAAGAAGCGTATTCTGCTATTACCGCTGACGCTGGACATGATGCAGGTGTAAAATTCCACGAATTGACTGCAACCGACAACCGGTTACAGTACCGCAATTCTGCTATTCAAACAGTAGAGCCGATTGCAAGGTGTTTTCTCCACGCCGATTTTTTGATTTGCTCATGATAGAAATAATTGACAACAACAGGCGGTGCATCAAAGGGACGGTTCATACTATCATCATTTGTTACATAGTCATGTCCGATGTCCGCGGTAAAGGCTTGTAGTTTCGCATCAAGCAGTTCCCAATAACTGCGGTCTCCGTCAACATATATACTTTGATAGAGCGGCAGCAAATCAGGATAGTTCGTTCCTATGTAGTCCATGATCACCGGTTTATAGCTGCCGCGTAAATTGAGATTTTCAAGCCAGATTAAATGACACTGATTCGATATTTGAGAAGGATTGTATAATATCTGCGGTAACTTTTTTGAATGGTGCGGTAAGATAGTGCGGACTGCTTTGGTTAGGGATTATCCTTAGCACCGAACACACCCGTAAGTGAAGAAGCTTCGATTGCGTGTCCCTTAATCGCGGCCTTAAGCTCTTTTACGCTGCTGCCCGCCGGAAGACTCAGATTCATATCGAGCGCATAGAGATAAAAAATATAGCGGTGCGTACCGAACGGCGGTTGAGGTCCGTTGTAGCCGCTCGTACCCCAGCTCGTTTCGCCTTCAACGGCATCCGGCGGTACATTACCTTCTCCGATCGACGTTGTTTGCGGCGGAATGTTCCACAGCGTCCAATGATAAAATCCGCCCGGGAGCGGTGCATCCGGATCGTGCACGATAATCGCAAGGCTCTTTGTACCCTCCGGTACACCGTCGATTTCGAGCGGAGGAATGTGATTCGCTCCGAGTTTTGCAAATTCTTGGGGCATTTTTTCGCCGTCGGCAAAAGCCGTGCTTGTCAACTTCATAGAACCTCCTTCAGTAAGCGGCTTGATTTCGTCTTTACTTGAGCAGCTTCCGCAGGAAATAACAATCAGCGCCGCCATAAATGGCAGCATTTTCGTATAGATATGTTTCATACCGATATTTTATGACAAAGGCATTTTAAGTCAAGATGCCAAACGGTTGCTTCGGGTACACACATCAGGCTGTTCTTAATAGTCTTACACAGTGATGATTGAGGATAAAATACTCATGGATTATGCTACCGTAATCTTGATATTCAATGCCGTTAACATATACCAGATTACACCGTGATTTCAATTTGATTATCTTCAATGGCGACAATACAACTTTCATAGTATCCATCTCCGGTTGTCCGCGGCCCGCTTACAACTTCAAAGCCTGCCTTTTTAAGCCTTTCAGTTAAGGCATCAACCGCATCTTTGCTTCCGACGGAAAACGCAATGTGGATATAGCCTGTACGCGCAAGTGTTTTCTCACAATCCGCTACATGCGGCTTTTTCATAATTTCCAGCCGTGTACCTTCATCAGCGCTTATTTTAGACAATGCAGATAGCATTGTCTAAAAACGCTGCCGAGTTTGCGTTCCGCAAACGTCGATCATTGTATGTACGCTATCGCGTACCAATTCAGCATCCTCAAAAAATTGATATTTTGTTCGGCTGCTGAATTTTAAGGAATATAAGCGATGAACACTCCAGAATATCAAATCAATGATCGATTATCATTTATGAGATTTTTAGGATTAGGAATAAAAGATAAAGTACCTGATGCAAAAACGATATGGAAATATGGGTACAATGAAAAATAAACTAACTAAAAAGATGAGCGAACTTTATTAAAAGAGCGGCCTACCTAAGAAAAAGAGCCTAAAATTCGGGTTTTTAGAGGTGCCCTTTTAAAACTTTGAAGTATATACACGCCCCTGTAAAAGCCATAGGTGTGTAAAAAAGCCGTTTTACGCTGGATTTCTCCAACGCAAAACGGCTTTCTCTTAATTCATAATTAAGAATTATGCATTCTTAATTATGAATTACCTACCTAGGCTTTAAACGTCAATCCGCCTTTTCCGGCATCTACCGTAATGTCGGTTTTACCGGCGAAGGCGCCCGAAAGCAGCTCTTTGGCAAGTTTGTTTTCAAGCTCAGTCTGGATAGCCCGCTTTAAGGGACGTGCACCGTACAAAGGATCGTAGCCGATATCCGCGAGGAAGTCCTTTGCGGCATCCGTTACAATCAAATGGAGGCGGCGCGCTTCAAGCCGTGCGGAAACAGCCTGTAGCTGAATGTCGACAATCTTGCGGATATGCTCTTTGCCGAGCCGTCCGAAGGTTAAAAGCTCGTCGATACGGTTTAAAAACTCAGGGCGGAAATGCTGCTTGAGCAGGTCTTTAATCTGCGCGGTCATTTCTTCCGGAGTGTCCGCCGCCAAAATCAGCTCGGAGCCGAGGTTGCTCGTCATAATGATAATCGTGTTGCGGAAGTCGATTACCCTGCCTTGCCCGTCCGTCAGCCGCCCGTCATCCAGTATCTGCAAGAATACGTTGAACACATCCGGATGCGCTTTTTCTATTTCGTCAAAGAGCACCACGCTGTACGGACGGCGGCGCACTGCTTCGGTTAGCTGCCCGCCTTCGTCATAGCCCACGTAGCCGGGCGGCGCTCCGATTAAGCGGCTCACCGAATGCTTTTCCATGTATTCGCTCATGTCGATACGGGTAAGCGCCCGGTCATCGTTAAAGAGGAAGTCTGCAAGGGTGCGCGCCAGTTCGGTTTTACCCACGCCGGTGGGGCCGATACAAAGGAAGCTGCCGAGCGGGCGGTTCGGGTCGGAAAGACCAGCCCTATTCCGTCTAATGGCATCGGCAACAGCCTGCACCGCCTGATCCTGCCCGACAACCCGCTTTTGCAGTACGGATTCAAGGTCGAGGTACTTCTGCTGTTCGCTTGCAAGCATCTTTGCAACGGGGATACCCGTCCACATCGAAACGATTTTGGCGATATCCTCTTCGGAAACCTCCTCGCGGAGAAGCTGCCCACTGCTGCCTGCTTTTTTGGCAAGCTCCGCAGTAACGGCGGCAATCTTTTTTTCCAGCTCCGGAATGCGGCCGTATTTCAGCTCGGCAGCCTTATCCAAATTACCGTCGCGCGTAAACTGCGTTTCTTCGCGGCGCAGCTGTTCAAGCTCTTCCTTATACTTCCGCGATTCGTTGATGCGGGTCTTTTCGTTCTGCCACTGTGCCTGCATCACGTTCCGCTTTTCGGTTAAGTCGGACAGCTCCTGTTCCAGCTTTTCCAACCGCTCCTTTGACGCCGCGTCCGTCTCTTTGGAAAGCGACACCTTTTCGATATTCATCTGGAGAATTTTGCGCTCAACCTGATCAAGTTCAACCGGCTGGCTTTCGATTTCCATCTTGAGTCTGCTGGCTGCCTCGTCCACAAGGTCGATTGCCTTATCGGGCAAAAAGCGGTTGGTAATATAGCGGTTGGAAAGCACCGCCGCCGCGATCAGCGCCTCGTCCTTAATGCGGACGCCGTGATGTACCTCGTACTTTTCCTGCAAGCCGCGCAAAATGGCGATAGTATCCTCTACGTTCGGTTCAGCGCAGTACACCTGCTGGAAGCGGCGCTCAAGGGCGCTGTCCTTTTCGATATACTTGCGGTACTCGTCCAAGGTGGTAGCCCCGATAGCCCGCAGCTCACCGCGCGCCAAGGCAGGTTTTAAGAGGTTGGAAGCGTCCATCGCCCCTTCGCTCGCACCGGCGCCGACAAGGGTATGCAGCTCATCGATAAAAAGGATGATGCTGCCCTCGGCTTTTTGCACCTCGGAGATAACCGACTTGAGCCGCTCTTCAAATTCACCGCGGAACTTAGCGCCGGCAACCAAGGCGCCGAGGTCAAGCGATAACAAACGCTTACCGCGCAAACTGTCCGGCACATCACCGGACACAATCCGGCGTGCAAGCCCTTCGACAATGGCGGTTTTACCGACACCCGGCTCACCGATCAATACGGGGTTGTTCTTAGTGCGGCGCGACAGTACCTGCATTACCCGCCGGATTTCTTCATCGCGTCCGATAACGGGATCGATTTTTTCTTCCCGAGCAAGCTCCGTTAAGTCGCGGCAGTATTTTTCAAGGCTGTTAAACGTCGCTTCGGGGTCTTCGCTGGTAACCCGCTGATTTCCCCGCACCTCCTTTAAGGCTCTCAGCGCCGCATCGTAGGTAACGCCATGAGAGCGGAGCAGTTCACCCGTTTCATCATCGCTTTTGGTAAGCGCAAGGAGAATATGCTCCGTAGAAACGTATTCATCCTTTAACGAAGACGCAATCTTTTCCGCCTGAGCGCAGAGCTTGGTTAAAACCGGCGACATATAGACTTGCGCAGAGTCTCCGGTTACCCGCGGCTTTTTATCCAAAATAGAATCGAGCGAATCGAGGATTTGATCCGTCGATGCGCCGATCTTCTCAATGAGCGGCGGTACAATGCCTTCCTCTTGATCCAAGAGTTTATAGAGCAGATGTACCGGCTCAATCTGACTGTGATTATCCTGTTCGGCAAGCGAGGCAGCTTCCTGCAATGCCTCACGTGCTTTAACTGTGTATTTGTCTATGTTCATACAATGAATCTACGCACAAAACTGAAAAACGGCAATTCTTAATTATGAATTATGAATTATGAATTATGAATTATCCTCGCCCCTGTCCATGCCGGTGCTTTTGTGCTAGTATACTTTGCAATGACTGTCATTATTATTGGTGCAGGCGTAACGGGAGTTGAGCTTGCCCGAAGATTGATTGCAAAAAAACATAATGTCGTACTTATCGAACAAAATAAAGAAACCGCCCGCCATGCCGCGAACCGGTTGGACTGTACCGTAACGGAGGCGAGCGGTAACGACCCCAAGGTTTTAACCGACGCGTATATCCAGCGGGCGGATGCACTGGTTACGCTTACGGACAGCGACGAGCTGAATATGATTATCTGCGGCGTTGCCGAATCCCTTGCTCCTAAGGTGCTGAAAATCGCCCGTGTCAGAAACGAAAACTATGTCGCGTCGCTGAATACCGGAAAGGAGCGCACGCTGGGTATTGATTTTTTGGTGCATCCCGACCAAGAAGCCGCTCTCGCAATTATCAATGCGGTTGAACACGGAGCGGTGAGCGATATTATCGCTTTTGAAGATTCTCCGTATCAGCTTACCTGTTTTACCATCGGCGCTGGCAGCAAGTTGGATGGGATGACGCTGCAGAATATCCGCAGTGTTACTGCCGATGCTCCCTTTGTCGTTGTTGCCGTAGAGGATGAAACTAAAACCGTCATCCCTTCAGGCGGTACGATACTCCATGCCGGTATGCGGATTTCGGTGCTGACGCTGCCGAACTATATCGAACGGTTTTATGCGCTTGCAGGTTTTACGGTTAAACCCATCAAGAAAATTGCCTTGGTGGGTATCGGGAAAGTCGGGAAGCGGGTCGCTGCAAGTCTTATCGAAAAGCATTCGTTCGGCATGTTTAAACGCCTGTTCGGCCTTCGTACCAAGTCCCGTTGGGAAGTCGCCATTATCGACAAAGACAGCGCCCTTGCAAAACATGCGGCGGAGGAATATCCGGAAGCGCGTATTTACAGCGGCGATGTTACCGACGAAGCATTTATAGAAGAAATTGCGCTTAATTCCTTCGATCTTGTCATCAATGCGACGCAAAACTACGAATTGAACATGATTACCTCTGCGTATCTTAAAACGCTCGGAATCCCCAAAACCATTGCGCTTGTGCAAAGCTCCGTTATGTCGAATGTTGCCTATAAAATCGGCGTGGATGTTGCGATTCCGTTAAAAGACGTTACGGTTGACGTTATTATGAGCCATTTGGGCGGCAAGCATCTTACCCGTATTCATACGATGGGCGCCGGCGAGCTTGAAATAGTCGAAATCATCATTTCAGAACATTCCGAAGCGGTAGAAAAAAGCCTAAGGGATATTGCGATGCACGGGGTGTTCCTTGTGCTGCTTATCACGAACGAAACAGGCTGCCGCATTCCCGACGGAAATACCATCCTCGAAGCAGATGATAAACTGGCCGTTATCGTACAGGTTGCGCAAAGCGACGAAGTTATTAAGTATTTTGCCGGTAAAAAATGAAATTTCTCCAATGTTTAACCATCATCTTTATGATTCTTTCGATTGTTGCCGGAACTTTTTTAATTCCGGTTGCCGTTGCCGTCTATCTGCATGAATGGGATATGCTGTCGGCATTTTTTATACCGATGGCGATTCTGTGGCCTATAACGTTTCTGCTGTTTATCAAAACTAAGCGGCAACCGATTAGGCTTACCGTACGCGAGGGCATTCTGTTGGTAAGCGCAGCGTGGCTCGGCGCCGGTTTACTGGGGGCGGTTCCGTTTATGCTTTCGGGACTTGTGCCGCATTTCAGTGATGCGTTTTTTGAATCGGTTTCGGGATTTACGACAACCGGTGCAAGCGCCTTGCAGAACATCGAAAGCTATCCGATGGCGCTGCGGGTATGGCGTACCCAAATGCACTGGCTCGGCGGCATGGGGATTGTTGCTTTGACTGTCGCACTATTCCCATTGCTCGGAGTCGGCGGTTTTCAGCTGATAAAAAGTGAGACAAGCGGCCCTGACAAAGGAAAGGTAACGGCAAAGATTACGCATACGGCGAAGGCGCTCTGGTTTATTTATTTAGGCATGACGGTATTGCAAATCCTGCTGCTATGCCTTGCCGATATGCCTTTTTTAGAGGCAATGTGCCATAGTTTTTCAACCCTTGGTACCGGGGGCTTTTCCACTCAAAACAACAGTATCGGGCACTATAATTCGGCGGCAATTGAAATTATCTGTACGGTGTTCATGTTTTTGGCGGGCATCAATTTCAGTCTTTATTTTCACCTTTTTACCGGGAAACCCGAAGAATTTTTTAGGAATTCCGAATTACGAGCCTATATCCGCATTGCTCTTTGTGCAGGGATCGGCATTGCGGCGGTGCTTGTGCCGATATACGGCGCAGCTGCCGCCTTCCGCCACAGTTTTTTTCATGTTGCATCGATTATGACAACCACCGGATTTTCTACGGTAAACTACTGTGCATGGCCGGCTTTTGCTCAAGCACTCCTCTTTTTACTGATGTTTATCGGCGGATGCTCCGGTTCGACGGCGGGCGGTATTAAAGTGATCCGTTGGGTTATTTTACGCAAGCAAGCCTTAAACGAAATGCAGCGACTTTTGCATCCTCACGGCGTGTTCAGTATCCAGCTCAACCGCCGCCCGGGACGGAAAGACGTTGTATACAGTGTTGCCGGTTTTATGTTCGTCTATTTTGTATGCCTATTAGTAACATTTTTGACGGCTGCCTTAACCGGCGCGGATCTCCTTACCGACATAACGGCAGCACTTACATTGGTCGGTAATATCGGCGCTGCATTCGGCAGAGTCGGCAGCGGCGGGGACTTTTCGTTCTTTCCGCATTGGGCAAAGGTTGTGTTCTCTTTTTCTATGCTGGCAGGCCGTTTGGAATTGTACACCATCGTTATCTTATGCGTACCCGCCTTTTGGCGCAGGTAAACCCGCATTACGGGCGCAGACATTCGAAAGCTCAAAAAACAGCCTGATATATTAGACCTGTCCGGAAACTGATCTTTCTGAACAGATCTATTGTCTCTGACATGCACGAATAAAAGATTGACAAAATAAATTTTTCTCTATTATAATTTAAACCGGAGGTAGCTATGAAATTCTGTGTAGACTTGAATAGCGATATAGGCGAAGGTTTCGGTGCTTATAAACTGGGTTTGGATGATGAAATTATGCAGCAGGTAACAAGTATCAATCTTGCCTGCGGCTGGCATGCGGGCGATCCGCTCATCATGGATGCTACGGTCAAAATGGCAAAAGAGTTGAACGTTGCGGTAGGAGCCCATCCGGGATATCCCGATTTACTCGGATTCGGGCGGCGAAAAATGGTGATAACGCCTGAGGAAGCTAAAAATTATATGCTGTACCAAGTGGGTGCATTATCGGCTTTTGCAAAGGTGCACGGTGTTACGCTTCAGCATATGAAGCTGCACGGAGGTTTTTACAACGATACGGCAAATAACAAGGAACTTGCCGATGCGGTACTCGACGGTATAGCAGCCTATGATAAAAATCTCATCGTAATGATTTTAAGCGGCAGCTACATGGCTCAGGAAGCAAAGCGGCGGGGCTTACGGGTTGCTGAAGAAGTATTCGCCGACCGCGGATACAATGCCGACGGCAGCTTGGTAAACCGGAAATTGCCCGGCGCATTCGTAAAGGATACCGACACGGCGATTGCGCGCGTTATCAAAATGGTAAAAGAGAAAAAAGTAACGGCGGTAAGCGGCGAAGAAATTTCGATAAACGCCGATTCGATCTGCGTACACGGCGATAACCCGAAAGCAATCGAGTTTACGGCGCGGATAAAGAAGGCTCTTATCGAGGCCGGCATCGAGGTACAGCCCCTCGTAAAATGGTTGAAGTAATGAATAGGGGAGTTGGGGATGTCGTAAAAGTCGGTTACTTTTTCGGCAGCCTCAACTGCTTAATAATATGAGGAGTGTTAGTATGAAAGAAAAGAATACTATTTCAGTTTTGTTGGGGGCGGCATTTTTAATGGCTACCTCGGCAATCGGTCCCGGATTTATGACGCAAACCGCACAATTTACGCAAGACCTAAAAGCTTCTTTTGCCTTTGTCATTGTCGTTTCTTTGCTGATGTCTTTGGTTGCACAGTTAAACGTGTGGCGGGTGCTTGCCGTTTCCAAGATGAGAGGACAAGATGTCGCTAATGCGGTGCTGCCCGGTCTTGGATACGTTATCACCTTTCTGATTTGCTTAGGCGGATTGGCGTTTAATATCGGTAACGTAGGCGGCGCTGCATTGGGACTCAATGTCTTATTCGGAATAGACCTAAAATTGGCGGCCTGCATCGGCGGCGCAATCGGAATTCTGGTATTCTCGGTAAAATCAGCTTCCAAATTGATGGATAAATTAACGCAGATACTCGGCGCTTTAATGATTTTGCTTATCGGGTACGTAACTTTTACAACCCTTCCTCCTGTAGGCCAAGCTCTTAAGGAAGTGGTAATGCCGAGTACCCTTTCCATTATGGCTATTATTACCCTCATCGGTGGTACCGTCGGCGGATATATCATTTTTTCGGGCGGTCATCGCTTAATCGATGCGGGAATTGTCGGACAAGAAAATTTGAGCAGAGTGAATAAATCCGCTTTTTTAGGGATCGGGGTTGCTTCAATCGTCCGTATCTTCCTTTTCTTAGCTGTTCTCGGTGTAGTAAGTGCCGGAAATGTGTTGGACAAAGGGAAGCCTGCCGCCGATGCCTTTAAGATTGCCGCAGGCACGGTAGGGTATAAGATATTCGGTATTGTCTTCTTTGCAGCAGCGATAACGTCCGTTGTAGGAGCGGCATATACCAGCGTTTCTTTCTTAAAAACGCTCTTTGCACCGGTCAAAGCAAAAGAAAATCTCTTTATTATCGGATTTATTGTCGCTTCAACGCTGATTTTTATCTTTATCGGAAGGCCTGCAACTCTGCTTATTTTAGCAGGTTCTTTGAACGGATTAATCCTGCCTATTACCTTGGCCACAATCCTTATTGCCGGCAAGAAAAAGAACATCGTCGGTGAGTATAAACATTCTACCATCCTCTTTGTTTTAGGCTGGGTAGTAACGTTATTGACGGCATATATCGGTATCCTTTCTTTAAAGCAGCTGCTTAAGTTATTTGCGTAACAAGACACCGGCTAATCAACAAGGAGTTATATACGTATTCGGAGATAAAGTATCTTCCCTGCGGGGAAACGGCAATTACGATTGAATTCGGAAATGAGATTTCAAAGGAAATCAATGCAAAGATTCGGAAAACGATTTTAGAAATTGAAAAACAGCGGATTGAAGGAATTGTAGAAATTGTGCCGACGTACCGGTCTATTCTTTTACAGTATGATCCGCTGCGATGGACATTTTCCGATATGACAGACAGACTGAAACAGCTTAATATAGACGAAAGCGGCAGTGAAAGCGATACGGTTACGCTTATCGAAATCCCGACATTATACGGCGGGGAATACGGCCCCGATATCGATTTTGTTGCGGAGCATACCAAGCTGTCTAAAGAAGAAGTTATCAAGCGCCATACACGTGTCGATTATCTCGTGTATATGTTGGGGTTTATTCCCGGCTTTACCTATTTAGGCGGTATGGACGAAACGCTTGCAACACCGCGTTTGAAAACACCGCGCCTGCAAATTCAGCCGGGTTCCGTCGGTATTGCGGGAACACAAACCGGTATCTATCCCTCTTTGTCGCCGGGCGGATGGCAAATTATCGGACGGACACCGCTCAAGCTCTATGATGCCGATAAAAATCCTCCGGTGTTTATTCAAGCCGGCGATTATATCCGGTACCGTTCCGTTACACCGGAAGAATATGCGGCAATCGCAGAAAGTGTGGAAAAAGGAACATATCGGATTAATATGCAAACAGTAAAACGAGGTGATTTGCATGAAGTGTAGTATAAAAGTGATAAGACCGGGTGCTTGTACAACCGTTCAAGATCTCGGCAGAATCGGATATCAGAAATTCGGAATCCCTGTTGCCGGCGTTATGGATGAATTTGCCGCGTCGGTTGCAAACTTTTTAGTGGGAAACGAGCGGAACGAAGCGGTACTCGAAATTACCTACCTCGGCCCAACCCTTGAGTTTCAAGAAGATATGCTGATCGGAATTGCCGGTGCAAATGTAAGCCCCAAGCTGAACGGCGTACCGGTACCGGTTTGGGAAAGTTTTACCGTTAAAAAAGGCGACGTGCTCAGTTTCGGCAGCGTAAAGGGCGGAGTCCGTGCTTATATCGCATTTGCAGGCTCCATCGATGTACCGCTTGTAAACGGTAGCAAATCCACATTGATGAAATCGAAAATCGGCGGTTTTCAGGGCAGAATGCTGCAGGCAGGCGATGAGCTTTCCATTTGCGTCAGGCAAGGCACCTGCCCGCAACGGCTGCCCGCTCATTTTATCCCGATCTATCCCCACAGCAATGATATAGCCGTATGTCTCGGGCCGCAGGACGATTATTTTACCGAACAAGGCATATCCGATTTCTTCGGGCACCCGTACACGATTACGGCAAATGCCGACCGTATGGGAATCCGCCTTGAAGGAACAGCCGTTGCACATAAAACCAAGGCGGACATTATTTCCGACGCGGCGGTTATCGGCTCTATCCAAGTCCCGGCGGACGGTAAGCCCATCATTTTGATGGCAGACCGGCAAACAACCGGCGGCTATGCAAAAATCGGCACGGTAATTAAGGAAGATATTATCAAATTAGCCCAAATGGCGTCAAACGATACTATCCAATTCTGCCGTATTTCGATGGAGGAAGCGCAGCAAAAATACCGAACCTTTTATCAAAAACTGGAAGAAATCCGAAGCAGTTTGCAGGCTTTATGCAACACGGGGATACAGGCCTGCGCTTCCGGTACTGCAGTGAATGCCTCCGCCGGTGGACCTACCGGTAAGGATTCTACCGTAGCGTCTGTTCCCGATACAGCCGGAAATACTGCGGCAGCCGTAAAGGAAACGGTTTGCCTACCGGTTGCCGGGACCGTTTCAAAAATGGCCGTTAAAACGGGCGATACGGTAAAAGAGGGTGATTTGCTGTTTACTTTTGAGGCTATGAAGATGGAAAACGACATGACCGCACCCTGTTCCGGAACCATCGGCCGTATTTATAAAAAAGCGGGCGGCCTAGCGGATGCGGGTGAACCCGTCCTTGAGATTATCTAGCTGTTACAGTAAGACGGAAACGGGAAACGGATTCGGGCATATCTAAAAATTTTACTTGATTCTTAGATATGCCGCATCGGCAAAGCTGATAACGAGTTTCACTTTAAGTCTTTATATTGTTTGTAATGACTTAAAGTGAAGCATCGCAGTTACATCCAAGAAAAACAAAAAAGCTCAAACAGTATCACCGTTTGAGCTTTTTTCGCTCCCCCGCGCGGGTTCGAACCACGGACCCAGTGGTTAACAGCCACTTGCTCTGCCTACTGAGCTACAGGGGAAAGTTAAAAATAACTATGGAAAAATTTATACCGAAAATAGCAAAAAATGTCAAGCGCTGCAAAAAAAATATCTTGACCATTTGCAATTCCGTTAGTATTTTTTATCTGTCAAATGAGAAACACAGATGGCGGTTCGGCTGGCAAGCAGATAACGCCGGATACTTTGAGGAAGGTAATGACAAAGAAACACGGAAAAAAACATGAGCAGGAGTGCGAAACACAGCCGGTAGAGCAGGACGGCGCAAGCGCCGAACAGCAGACTGTATCGGAGCAGCAAACCGGCAATCAAGAGCTTGGGAATGCAGCTGCCGGACAAACTGCTCAGCATGCAGAAGCCGCGCAGGAAGCAAAAAAAGAGCCGTCCGATGCTGAAAAGCTCGCGTCTCTTGAAGTAAAATGCAGGGACTTGCAGGATCAATATCTGCGTAAGGCGGCGGATTTTGACAATTACCGCAAGCGCATGATAAAAGAAAAGCAGGAGGCAATCGATTACGCAAACAGCAATTTGCTTACCGACCTGCTGCAGATATTGGATGACTTTGACCGCGCAATCGAAGCGGGAAAAAAGGCCGGAGAAGAAAGCGCCGCCGCTTTTATGCAGGGCGTTATGATGATCCGGAGCGGCTTACTCACGCTGCTGGAATCCAAGTACGGACTGCAGTACTACGAAGTACAGGGAAAGGTTTTTAACCCCGACATCCACGAAGCGGTTGCAACCAATCCTTCAGCGGAGGTTACGGAACCGACCGTCGGAGCGGAACTGCAAAAGGGCTATAAATTGAAGGAACGGATTCTCCGTCCGGCAAAGGTTATGGTATTGATGCCAGCTCCGGCGGAAACAAAATAACGGACATCCGATCGCGTTTATTACACGTTTCGGAGTCTGTAAAAGACTATAAGATAGGATCCCTCACGGGACAATATAAGGAGACTTTATTATGGGAAAGATTATCGGAATTGACTTAGGAACAACCAACTCTTGTGTTGCGATTATGGAAGGCGGAGAGCCCGTCGTTATCGCAAATGCCGAAGGGGGACGCACCACACCGTCGATCGTTGCATTCAAAAAAGATGAACGGATTGTCGGTCAGCCTGCAAAGAACCAGATGATTACCAATCCTGAAGGTACCATCTACTCGGTAAAGCGGTTTATCGGCCGTCGGTACAGCGAGTTAACCGACGAATTAAAGCGGGTTCCGTATAAAATCGTACCGCAGGGAGACGATGTCCGTATCGAAGTAGACGGCAAAAAATATTCAACGCAGGAAATTTCAGCCTTTATTCTGCAGAAGATGAAGAAAACGGCAGAAGACTATTTGGGCGAACCGGTAACCGAAGCGGTTATCACGGTACCTGCATACTTTAACGATGCACAGCGCCAAGCAACCAAGGATGCCGGTAAAATCGCCGGATTGGATGTAAAGCGTATTATCAACGAACCGACGGCTGCTTCTCTTGCATTCGGCTTTAACAAGGATTCAAAGAAAGAGAAGATTATTGCGGTATACGACCTCGGCGGCGGTACCTTTGATATTTCGATTTTGGAATTGGGCGACGGCGTATTCGAGGTTAAATCCACCAACGGCGACACCCACTTGGGCGGCGACGACTTTGATAACCGCATTGTAGAATGGCTCGAAAAAGAGTTTAAGGCGGATCAGGGCATCGACCTTTCAAAGGATCGTATGGCACTGCAGCGGCTCCGTGAAGCGGCTGAAAAAGCAAAGATCGAACTTTCCAGCCGTGCGGAAACGGGAATCAACCTTCCGTTTATCACCGCCGATGCAAACGGCCCCAAGCACTTGCAGAAAACGCTGACCCGTGCAAAGTTCGAGCAGATGACCGACGACCTTTTTGAGCGCACCAAAGAACCGTGCCGCAAAGCCTTAAAGGATGCAGGTCTTGAAGCAAGTCAGATCGACGAAATTCTGTTGGTCGGCGGTTCAACCCGTATGCCTAAGGTTGCGCAGATTATCAAAGAGATTTTCGGGAAAGAAGGTTCCAAGGGTGTAAACCCCGACGAAGCGGTTGCAGTCGGTGCAGCTATCCAGGGCGGTATCTTGGGCGGCGATGTCAAAGACGTGTTGTTGCTCGACGTTACCCCGCTTTCGCTCGGTATCGAAACAATGGGCGGCGTATTCACTCCGTTGATTAACCGCAACACCACCATCCCGACGCGCAAGAGCCAGGTATTCTCCACTGCGGCCGACGGACAAACTGCGGTTTCCATCCATGTATTGCAGGGTGAACGCGGTATGGCAAGCCAGAACCGGACGCTCGGCAACTTCGACTTGGTCGGTATTCCTCCGGCTCCCCGCGGTGTACCGCAGATTGAAGTTACGTTCGACATCGACGCAAACGGTATCGTGCACGTTTCCGCAAAAGACCTCGGAACCGGTAAAGAGCAGCACATCCGCATCGAAAGCTCCAGCGGCTTAAGCGAAAGCGAAATCGACCGCATGGTAAAAGAAGCGGAAGCCAATGCCGAAAACGACAAGAAAGAGCGCGAAAAGGTTGAGGTGCGCAACGAAGCTGACTCGATGATTTACCAGACCGAAAAGACCTTGAAGGAAATGGGCGATAAGGTGAACGCCGCCGACAAGCAGCGCATCGAAGAAGCGGTTGCAGCCTTAAAGAAGGCGATTGAAGGCGGAGATACCGCAGACATCAAGTCCAAGACCGAAGCGTTACAGCAGGCTGCGTATAAGATTGCCGAAGAAATGTATAAGCAGCAGGGCGCTCAAGCCGGTGCGGCAGGAGCTGCCGGAGCAGGCGCGGCCGGCGGTGCATCCGAAAGCGGTTCCACCAAGGGAACAGCCGACGATGTTGACTACGAAGTCGTAAAAGACGAAGATAAATAACAAAGATGTTTTCCTTTTATTTATGCGAAATTTTCTTGAAAATTTCGCATAATTTTTTTAAAATAAGGGTAAGCACAGCAAACGGATAAAAACAAATCGCAGACGGAGAGGCTAAAAATAGTCTCTCCGTTAGCCTTTTAGAAATAGGCGAGGCAGATGCCTGCATATTTTTTAAGATAAGGGTAAATGCAGCAAACAGATAAAAACAAAACGCAGACGGAAAGACTATTGTTGTTAAAAATAGACTTTCCGTTAGCCTTTTAGAAATAGGTGAGGCAGATACGAGGCATGAACAAAAATTACCCGCAGTCGTGCTTCTGCACGTTGAGGACTAATTTTTGTGGAATAACGAAGTAGATGCCCGCATATTTCTAAAAGGAAAGGTTGAACAGCCTACAGGATTCTGCGGGATATACTAAAAAATCGTTTGCTGTGCTTACCCTAGGAGCTTATTTTGGCACAACGAGATTATTATGAGGTATTAGGCATAGCAAAAACCGCTACTGCCGATGAAATAAAAAAAGCCTACCGTAAATTGGCAATTCAATATCACCCCGATAAAAACCCCGGAAATAAAGAAGCTGAAGAAAAATTTAAAGAGGCGACTGAAGCCTACGAAGTACTTATTGACGATAAAAAACGCAGCGTCTATGACCAGTACGGTTTTGACGGTGTTAAAAATATGGGCGGCGGGTTTGACCCATCCGCATTCCAAGGCTTTGAAGACATCTTCGGCGGAGGCGGCGGTCTTTCCGACTTGTTTGAAAGCTTATTCGGAGGCGGCAGCTTCGGAGGGTTCGGTGGTTTCGGTTCTTCAAGCCGCGGTTCTTCTCGAAGCGGTGGGCCCGCTCGGGGCGCAAACCTCCGCTATGACTTACAGATCGATTTTACCGACGCCGTATACGGCAAGAAGATTGAAATACAGTATTCCCGCGATGAGCATTGTTCGGAATGCAAGGGTTCAGGCAGCGCAGGTGGAGGCGGCAGGAAGATGTGCCCCGACTGTAAAGGCACGGGACAGGTACGGCAGAACACCGGCTTTTTCTCCATTGCAAGCACTTGCCGCCGCTGCGGCGGGGTGGGTACCATTATCGAAAACCCGTGCAAAAAATGCGGCGGTTCCGGCTTAGAACGGAAAAAGCAAAAAATCATTATCACGATTCCCGCCGGTGTCGAAGAAGGAAAGCGTATCACCATTCCCAAACAGGGAAACGCCGGTTCGGGCGGCGGTGATTACGGCGATCTTTACGTATTCATCTTTATTAAGCCGCATAACCTGTTCGAGCGGCACGGGAACGATTTATACTGTGCAATTCCGATCTCCATGACGCAAGCCGCGCTTGGAGGAGAAATAACGGTAAAATCGCTGAATGATAAGCGGCTGACGGTCAAAATCCCCGCCGGTACGCAGCACGGCGATGCGCTCCGTGTACGAGGGGAAGGAGTCCCCGCTGCAAGCGGCAGAACAGGAGACCTCTATCTCAAGGTGATCATAAAAATACCGATGCGGATGTCCTCATCGGGGCGAAAACTGCTCAGCGAATTTTCGGCAATGGAAGGTGAAAATACCTCTCCCGATATTGTACCGTTGTCTAAGCTATAGGTAAATGCATCAGACTGTTTGGTGCGGTTGCCCGCAGAATAATGGGGCTGTTTCGTCAGCCTTTTGAAAGAGACGGTGTAGATACGAGGCGCAAGCACAAATTAACCGCAGGTGTATCTTTGATACGTTGAGGATTAATTTGTGCGCAGTAACGAAGTAGATGCGCCGTATATTTCAAAAGGAAGTCTGATGCGTTTATTTTGCTTACGGAAAAAGGGGAAAGATTTTGATTATCCAAATACAGCTTTCCTAAGGATATTATTTATTCTTGTCTGATAGCCTTTGCCCATATTTTTCAAAGCCATAAGGACATCAGTATCTATCCGCAAACTGACAGAAGTTTTCTTTACGGAAACTTTATAAATATCATTTCCGTTTGGATGAACTTCATACCAAGGCTTGAATTTTTTCATCTGTTCATCTGTAACTTCAGGGCAATCCTCTGTAACAATTGGTTTTGCAGTGTTTATTATTACTTTATCATTATCTGTAAGCGGATTTCCAATTAACTCATCTAATGTCATAGTTTTCATAATACAATTTCTCCTCTTTAGGCGTTGCTCTTCGTGCAGAAATAATACGTATATTATCACTTCCCCGTTCTGTGTAAACTACAAATAATATACGTTCTACACATCCAATTACATTGTATCTTTCCTCAGATTCATCAGAATGATTTTCATCTAACATTTCAATTCTTTTTGAATCTAGGAAAACCCTGGCCGCATATCCAAAAGAAATTCCGTCATGATTTTTTTGATTTAAGCGGTCTTTATTTTCATCCCATTCAAAAGTCATTATTACATCCTGTGTATATTATAAGCTGTATATACATCTTTTGTCAAACAAAAAGTGCGGCTTATGAATTGATGAAAAAGCCGGTTTGCGCCGGAGAGCGAAGTAGAGCAATAAAGCGGAAGCGGAACAGCGGACAGCCGGCAGTAAATACCTTAAATCTTTTGAAAGACACGTTTTACCGTCGGCAATCCGCCGCCGTTCCACAATAGGTAACCTAATATCTTACGATTTTTATATCCATCTTACTTGTGTACAATCCGTTGCCATTGTATCGGCTGAGTTTATACGTTCCTTTGTTCAGATAAATAGAGGTTGCGATATTCGGTCTGCCGTTCGAGATAAAAGTTTTTACAGGAGTTCCGTCGGATGTTAAAAGCTTTAAGGTTTCTTTGTTCGTCTTGCTTCCTCCCGAGCTGTCTTGTAAGAGGAAATAGACTTTCGTATTCTCTTCTAAAGAAAACGTATCGGAAGTCCATGTAGAGCCGCTTCCCAAAGTCTCATTTTCAAGATTTATAATTACTTTTCCGTTCTTCCATCCGGCAACTTTTATTTGAGAACTTACTTTATTGGCAGAAGAATCTTCATTTACCGCATTCGTCTCATTTTTTCCGGTAACATATCCTTTGTGTCCCTTTTCATCATTGCAGCCGGAAAGCGTAATGTTTATCTCTCCTTTATCCGGAATGTTGCCGGAATTATAGCCGCAGTAACCGCCCGTATAAACAGCCTCGTAAGCACCGGCTGAGGAGCTGCCTTTTACAGTTCCGGTTACTTTTGTTGAATGACCTGAAAGAGTACCTGTGCCTGAAATCGTACCGGAGTTCTTCCCGCAGATTCCTCCCGTAAATTGAATACCGTGTGTTTCACCGTCGATGGTACAGTCTCTTACCTCACAGTTTTTAATCTCGCCTAAGTTTTCGTTGCAAATTCCGCCGACAAAGCTTTCTCCGGATGCAGGTTTTATTCCCTCTACCGTACAATTCTGAACAGTGCAAGAGTCGATGACACCGCCTGCAGCATTTATTTTTGCAATAGGGGCATATCCGCTCATCTGTACGCCGGAAACAGTAACAGTATCTATGGTTCCCTCATTTGTGTTGCAGACGGGTCCGTTTATGTTGACGTATTTGATTTTGCTTCCTGCGGCAATTTTATCGAACAAAACTTCGGAAAATCCCGAGATTTTCATAAGAAGAGATCGTTTTGTACTAACAATTTCTCCTTTAAAAGTTTTTCCGGTTGTTAAAGACAGCGCCGGATTTGAAATAGTATTGCTGGAGGAATAGTCGACCTCAAGCGAAATATCTGCAGTAATTGTTCCGCTAACGGTATTTGCAAAAGGGGCGCCCATTAAAGCATTCCATTGTTTTGCATCTTTTACAGAATAATATCCCAAGTAAGTTTTTTTTCCGCACCACTGTGCATACAAAATGGTGTCTTCGGTAAGAGCCGGACTTGCTCCATCCGCATAGCGGGTTCCGCTTCCGTTCTCAGCTGTATCCCATCCGCAGAACGTATACTTGCCGGCATCAGTTGAAGAAGTAAAATCGGAAAAAGCTGCCGTATGAGTTACGAGGGTATCTCCGGTTTCATAGTTTTGAACATAAAAATCATTTCTCATTGAAGACGGATCAGCAGCCGATTCAATATTTATGATATACGTTACTTTTTTAAAGTTTGCCCATTGCGCGTAAAGCGTAAGATTGCCGGTAAGTGCCGGAGTGCTACCGGGCTTGTAAGCAGTACCGGAGCCGTTTTCCTGCGTATTCCATTCCTTAAAGCGTTTACCGTCTCCCGAGATAAAGCCTAACGCCTCTGCATCTGCAATGGACGAACCGGGATAGAAGGTTTGTGTTTTAACAGCCGGACTTGGAGTGTTTGAATTATAAGTTACGGTATAAGACTGCGTACCGGCATTTTGTGTTGCTGAAGCCGGTGACTCAAACGGATAAAAAGCCCCCTTGCTCAAATAGCCCGCTTCAACATGAACGGGAACAGGATACACAAATACACTGCCGTCACCGGCTGTAAATGTAAAACTTACAATATGAAAACCTGCATTTACCGGAGCGGAAGTAAAAGATGTCGAATTCCAGTCAATTTCATACATATTTCCGGTTTCGTCGGTTTTCTTAATTGAAGCGGTAGAAGAGTCTTTTGTTCCAATGAGATTCGAATCAAGCGAAATGGATAGTGCAAAATAGGGAGAAACGATCGATTGAACATATTTTTTAAAATCTTCAGCTACCTGATGATTATAAGGGTGATAATACAAATTTAATTGAATGCTGCCTGTCTGTGCTCCGTTGGAATCCGCCGAAAGCGAAGTAAAATCGAGTTTTGTTGTATCTCCGCTTGCAAGCATTTTTCCGGTGAGCGTTTGTGTCATGGTGGCACCGTAATTTTTTGCAGTCAGCATAAAATCGTACGTTCCTGCTGTTATGGGCTTGGAATACGGCTTTATCTGCATTTCGTTGTAGTTTTCCCACTTTGTAAGAAGCGTGTCGGTTGTTCCGAGCGTTGCCGGATCGGAAGAAAGTTTTGCATAAAGACAGATGTCCGTAAAACCGGAAGCGCTATTGTTGGCATCAGCCTTCGGCATTACGGTTCGTGCATTTGCCTCAAGCGACTTTGCTTCCTTTTCAGATCCTTTTAATCCTACTGCAAGAGAGATTGCAGCATATCCGTCTTTGGCGGACATATCTTTTTCTTCCATATTTAAGGAAAGATTTGAGCAGGATGCTAAAACAAAACCGGCTGCAACCAAAAAGAATGCCGCAAATCTTTCTAAAAACCTTTTACTATTATTCATCTTGTTCTCCTTCTTTTATCAGTTTCCTGTTACCGTAACACTCAGCGTAGTGCCATATTTTCTTCCGGCGAGTTCCGTAGTTACCATAACGGAATGGTGTCCTGCACTCAGCACATAAGCTGAAAGCGTCGCTCCCGTTTCGTTTTCTACCGCAACACCATCGATGTACCATTTAAAGGTACTCGCTCCCGCCAGTGCAGCTTTAAAGCGTTTGTCTGTGGAATCGTATGTAAGACTGATATCGGAATGTGTAGGAGGGGTTCCCACGGATATATCTATGGATGTTTGTAATGCTTCCCACTGCGCATAAAGCCTAATATATTCGCCATTGCCAGATCCGCTCCATGTAAAAGATGCTTCATCCGCATAAGCCGTACCTGTTCCGTCATCTTTCGTATTCCATCCGGTAAACTTATAGCCGTTGGCAAAATATTTATTCTTGCTCAGATTTTTTGCAGTCCCGTAAGAAAATTGATCGTCATACATTGAACCGTTTACGCTTACGCCCGCCGGAGCATTTTTCTCGTAGTGAATTGTTGCCGTCCAAAGAGTCCATTTTGCAGTAAGCGTCATATCTTTCGTGTCAGTATGCCGATTGATATACGTCGTTTCAAACACTTCCCCGTCTTTATACCAACCGTCAAAGCTATAACCGGTTGCTGTTAAGGCATATACACCTGAATCAATGCGAATATCTGCACCGTAATAAGAATCCGAATATGTCCATGTCAGCGGAGCCGGAGCAGTACCGCGTTCCGTAACAAAGGTTGCCGTGTACGAAGCCGGTGTAAATTTCGGGCGGAAAGTAGCCTTTCCCGTTACGGTATATTTTGTAAAATCGATAATACTTTGAGAAGCGTCTCCGTCAAGATAATAGCCTTTAAATACGTATCCTGTTTTTGCGGTCGCAACCGGAATTTGCGAATCGGAAAGAACTTCTCCTTTATCCGCATAAACCGAGACGGTATCAATAGAATACGTATTGTCGCTTTTGTAGAATTTCAGTTCAAAACTGTCGTCATTATTAAAGCAGGCGTACAAGGTGATTACCTCACCGTCGGTTTTTGATACATTTTTTATTTTTGCGCCGCTTTTGTATTCGCCTTTTTGATTAAAGTTTTCTTCTGTCTTAGTCCAACCGCGCGCTTTATATTTTGTGCCGTAGTACTCATACGTCAAAGCATTTACAGGCAACGTGTATTCAACGTCATACGTACAAACCATATCGTCAGGAAGCGGGCCTGAAAAAGTCCCGTAAGCACCGCTGCTGTATGAAGCCCTTGCAAACTTTACCGTATAGGTAATAGGAGTAAGCTTTACGGTGATTTTACAGTCTTTTTTTGTAGTAAACTGACCCGAGTATACCTGTACTCCGTCTGAATTAAAAAAAGCGCCTTTATAGCCTTCTTTTTTATAGTCAAAATCTACAGATCCCGTACTACTAACTGTTTGCGTGCCGAGTGTATTCCCCTGCTCATCGACAAAAGTAATTGTTGAGGAAGAAGTTCCCCCCTTATCGGATGGACCGTGTGCCGTGTTACATCCCGTTAGTACAAAAACTATGCAGAAGCCGAGAAGCAACAATGTAACGAGCAAACGCTCAAAGTGCTGTTTCATAAAAACTCCTTGTGATGTTCTGATGCTCTGTAGCTGTCTGAGAATGAGCCGGTTTTATCGGTACCCATTCAGAGCGAGCTGTCAAGTGAACAAACTTTCTTCCATATTACCCCCCCCCCCCCCTAGGTGTCAAGTACCGATTTTTATGTCGTTTGACTTTTAGAAAGGCTGGGAACGAACATCGAAATTGCCAGACTGAACAAATCCTGCTATACTTTCTCCAGTATGGAGGGGAAGAATGAAAAAGATTTCAATTCTGGCAGGGATGCTGTTTTTGATGTGCTGCACGGCGCTGTATGCGCAAGATGCTGCGGATGACTTCGGGTTTGACGAGAGTACGGAATCGAGCAGCGCGTTTTCGATTGATATAGGCGGAAAGCTTTCCCTCGGCGGCTCTTTTTATTTTAACGACTTTAAAACTTTTAAGGATGTAAAGCCCGGCTCACTGGTAGAAGGAAAGCTGCACATTCATGCAACGGCGCCGATGACGGAAGCGTATTTCGGCGTTAAGCTGAACGGCAAAACACTTGCGCCGCTCCTCGGTAAAACGCAAGCTGTGTTTCCCGCACAGCCGCAGATTGCTCCGTGGATTGACGAGGCCTATCTTAAAATGCTCTTCGGCTCGGTAGTTATTACCGGCGGTATCCAAAAGATGAACTGGGGGCGGGCGGAAAATTTGAGCGTACTCGATATCGTCAATCCCCGCGATAAGACAGACCTTACGCTGATGTACGATCCTCAAGAAATGAAGATTGCCCGCCCGCTTATATCCGCCGCTGTGTACCTTCCGTACGACCTCAAACTGGAGGGTGTGTACTTACCCGTCTTTGAAGGGAACAGTATTGTTGCCGGAACAACCGACCGCTGGTACTCACGGCAGTTTGACCGGATATGGAATAACCCGTCGGTGAGCTCGTTTAATGCCCCTGCTACCGATACCCTTGCCTATTCGCAGGGCGGCGGGCGGCTTACGGCTGCCATAGGCGGTAAGCATGACTTAGGTGTGCAGTATTTTTACGGGCGGCTGCCGGAACTTGCGTTTAAAATGGAAGCTGCAGGGGGGCATCCCGTTACCGGCTTGTATAATCCGTATCACCATATCGGAATCGACTATGGCATCGGCATCGGTTCGGTATCGCTGAGCGCGGAACTCGCAGCGAATATCACTTCGGACTTATCAGGAAATAATCCTTCCATATATAATCCCTCGCTTGCATGGAATGCCGGCGCAGTTTATTCCGCGCCACTCGGCTTTACGCTCGGTGTAAACGTAGCGGAAAGTATCAGGCTGCATCATAATAGCATCGGTACGCAAGACTACGATGTCGAAGCCGGTAAAAAAGCGACAGATACTAAACTTGCATTTTCCGTATCGCAAACACTCTTGCGTAATTCTTTTGAATGGAAGCTCGGCGCTATTGTCGGACTTGAAGACGCTGACTTCTGCATTATGCCCGGTATTCACTGGCAGTTTGCGACGCTGCTGCTCGACTGTAATGTCGGCATCTTCGGCGGTAAAGAAACAGGAAGCTTAGGACAGTTTGCCCGCAACAGCTTTATCAGACTCACTGCCGCGTACGAGTTCTAAAAGATGTATACGGATACAGTATGTTTGACGTAGATTAAACCTGTTTTGAAACTTCCGTTTCGGAACAGGTTGCCTTGACATGTGATAACCTAAGGATAAAGATGACATATACTCAATGGTATGATTCCCCGCTGGGGAAAATGTTACTGGCGGCAGACGGCGCAGGGTTGACCGGTGTGTGGTTTAACGATGAAAAGTTTTTTGCTCAGTATCTTGAAGAACAGCATGAAGAAAAAGAGACGCCGTTTTTACAGCAAACAAAGCGATGGCTTGACGTATATTTTAGTGGCAAGGAACCCGATTTTACCGTGCCATTCCATTTTAACGGGACAGACTTTCAAAATGCCGTGTGGAATATACTTTGTACCATTCCGTACGGGCATACAACCACTTATGGTGAAATAGCCAAGCAGATTGCCCACCAACGAGGTTTAGCCCGTATGTCCGCACAGGCGGTAGGCGGCGCAGTCGGTCATAATGGAATTTCGATCATAGTGCCCTGTCATCGCGTTATCGGAGCAAACGGCAATTTAACCGGTTATGCCGGCGGCCTCGATAAAAAGATACAATTGCTAAAACTGGAAAAAGCGCTTTCTCCCGCTCTTTTTAGAGATGCCCTATGAACTTATCCCCGTATCTGATATACTCGCAACGATTATGGATATATCTTTTAGAGATTTAGGACTCGATGAGTCCGTATTGAATGCGGTAACGGCAAAAGGATTTGAAGAGCCGACACCCATTCAAGTGTTGGCAATTCCGCGCCTCTTAAACGGCGATGCAAATGTGATTGCAAAGGCGAGAACGGGTACCGGTAAGACCGCCGCCTACGGATTGCCGCTTGTACAGGAATTGAGGGAACCGCGGGAAAAACCGCGTGCGCTGGTATTGGTGCCTACCCGCGAACTTGCGCTGCAAGTCGCTTCGGAAATAGAATCGTTTAAAGAAGGAACCTATCCCCGTATCACGACCGTGTACGGCGGTGCATCGATTGTAGAACAACTGCGGAACTTAAAACGCGGATGCGAAATTGTTGCGGGAACCCCCGGCCGTGTTATCGATCATTTGGAGCGCGGCTCGCTGAATTTGGACAGTATCGAATATTTTATTTTAGATGAAGCTGATGAAATGCTGAATATGGGCTTTATCGAAGATATCGAGACGATATTTAAAAAAGCAAACCCCGATTCGCGGGTACTGATGTTTTCCGCGACTATGCCTAAGCAAATTCTTAAAATCGCTGCCGACTTTATGGGCGAATATGAAATTGTAGAAGAAGAAGCGTCGGAAGAACCGCTGCCGCTTACCGAGCAGTTTTTTTGGATGGTGCGGGAAGAGGACAAGACCGAAGCCCTCGTCCGCCTTATCGACACGGCGGAAAACTTTTATGGGCTGGTATTTTGCCAGACTAAGGTTGACGCCGATGCCGTTGCGAAAGAACTTGATGAACGACATTACGAAGCCGCCGCCTTGCACGGAGATATTCCGCAGGGGCAACGCGAAAAAATCTTGAGCCGTTTTCGGGCGGGGAAAACCCGCATTTTAGTTGCAACCGATGTTGCCGCCCGCGGTATCGACATCGAAGGGATTACGCACGTCGTTAACTACTCTATCCCGTACGACGGCCCCACGTATACTCACCGTATCGGCAGAACCGGACGGGCGGGCGCAAAGGGTACGGCGGTAAGCTTTATCCGCCCGAATGAGCGGCGCAGGATCGACTATCTGCGCCGCCATGCGCGGGGAGAGCTGCTGGAGGGAAAGATTCCTTCCATAGAAAAAGTTCTTGCGCAAAAACAGGACAGGCTCTTTTCCGATTTGCGGCGGCAGATTGGCGCCATCCGTACCGAGCATACCATCAACAAACCCTTTATCGAACTTGCCCGGGAACTGTTAGCCGGAAATAAGGCAAGTCTCGCTGCCACTGAAGAAACCGCCGCTGATGGTACCGATACCGCTGTTGCAAATACTGCAAACGTTGACGAAGCCGTTGCTTTCGGCGCTGAGGCCGCGGTATCCGGCGTCAAGCATATTGACAGCGCCGAGCTGCTTGCCGCCGTCCTGCAGCTGCACTACGGTTCGGTACTGTCGGCATCCCACTATCGGAATATCAAAATTCCCCGCAGCGAAGAGAAGCGGGGAAAATCTTCCGGGGAGAATACCATACGGCTCTATGTCGGACTGGGCAGAAAAGACGGAACAAGCAAGCGGAGTCTTGCGCAGTTTTTCAGCACGCTACTTTCCATCCCCGAACACGCAGTTGACCGTATCGAATTATTCGACCGTTTTTCGCTTGCGGACTTACCCGCCGATGCGGCTCATGAGGCGCTCAGACTTTCAAAGAAAAGAGCGAATATGCCGCATATCCACATCGATACAAAATCCGATAATGTAACCGACAAAAACGCCCAGCCTGCAGGCTCTGCAAAAAAAAGCCCTTCACGCAAACTGCGCGAAGGGAACCGGCGCGAAGCTTTTTTCCGCGAAAAGGACACAAGAAAAAAGCATCCTCTCAGCGCAGGCTCCGCAGCGGCCTACAAGAAGCGGAAATAGCCTGTTAAGCAGTGTAACATCCATGTACACTTTTTTCCGACATACATCCGTGTATGTCGGAAAAAAACGAGTTTTGTGCACAAAACTCGCTGCTGCGTAGAACCACCGCCATCCGTGGCGGTACTGATACACGGTAAGAAATGTACTTCCTTGTACATTTCTTACCTGCGAGAGTATATGTTTTTATTGACCGCGGAATGTGGTACTCTTATCCGACGGGATAAGGGGGCAGGCAGCAGGTTAACCGTACCGAATATATTTTACGCGGTTAGTCTGAGTTAGGTTTTATCGCTATAATAGCAACCGCATAATTTTCACCTCAAATCAACTGATTGAGTTTTTCGCTGATGAATTCGCTTTTTTCTTTTAAACCGATATTGCCGGTTTCGAGCATGATGACGTTCGGCTGTTTTGCATCGAGTTTAACCCGACCCGCCGATTCCTTTATCATGCGGAGCAGTTTATCGATAGAGATTTTTGAGACCTTCGCAAAGGTGATGCGCACCGTTCCGTTCCGTTCTTTAAGCGAAGCGATTGCAAGTTTTGCACAGATAATTTTTATCTCGGCAAGGGAAAGCAGGCTTTCCGCTTCTTCCGGAGCGGGTCCGAACCGATCGGACAGTTCCGCATAGAGCCTGTCCAACTCCTCCGCAGTACGGACGGCGGCAATCTTTTTATAAATTTCCATTTTTGTTTCCGGCACGCGGATATAACTGTCGGGGATAAAGCCCGTGTACTCAAGCTCTATGACCGGTTCCGTTTCCGGCTCATAACCGGCGTTTTGCAGCCGCTCAACCGCTTCTTCCAAAAGCCTGAGGTACAGGTCAAAGCCGACGGAATAAATATCGCCGGACTGCTCCTTTCCCAACAGGTTTCCTGCGCCGCGGATTTCCATATCCTTCATCGCAATTTTAAAGCCGGAACCGAGCTCCGTAAAATCGGAGATAACCTGCAGCCGCTTCATTGCCACCTCCGACAACGCCTTGTTTTCGGGATACAGCAGGTACGCATACGCTTTTCTATCGGAACGCCCGACGCGGCCGCGCAATTGGTACAGCTGAGAAACGCCGTACATGTCGGCACGGTCGATGATGATAGTATTCGCATTGGGGATGTCGATACCGTTTTCGATAATAGTGGTAGCGATAAGAACGTGAAAACCGCCCATATTGAAGCGGCGGAAAATATCTTCCAGCTCGGTTGCGCTCATCTGTCCGTGCGCAATATCGATAAGCACTTCGGGGATGAGCTGCTGAATTTTATACCGCGTTTCTTCGAGGCTTTCTACACGGTTATGCAGATAGAACACCTGCCCGCCGCGGTCAACTTCAAAACGGATAGCCTGCGCAATCCTTTCGGAATCAAACGGAGAAATAACCGTTTCCACCGGCCGGCGGTTCTGCGGCGGCGTAGTCAAAAGGCTCATATCGCGGATTTTTAACAGGCTGATATGCAGGGTGCGCGGAATGGGGGTTGCGCTCAAGGAGAGACAGTCGATATTCGTCTTCATCTGCTTGAGCCGCTCCTTGTCCTTGACCCCGAACCGCTGCTCTTCATCGACAATCATCAGTCCCAAATCTTTAAACTGCACATCTTTTTGGATAACGCGGTGCGTTCCGATAACGATATCGAGTTCGCCGTTTTTCAGCTGGTTCAATACTTTTTTTTGCTCGGCCTTTGAGACAAAGCGGGACAGCCGTGCAAGCTTTACCGGAAATTTTTGAAAGCGTTCTTGGAATGTTTCAAAATGCTGCTCCGCAAGGATGGTGGTCGGGGCTAAAAAGGCAGCCTGCTTCCCGCTCATCACCGCCTTAAATGCCGCCCGCATCGCGATCTCCGTCTTACCGTATCCGACATCGCCGCAGATAAGCCGATCCATCGGCACCGGTTTTTCCATATCGGTTTTAACATCGGCAATGCAGGTCAGCTGATCCTCCGTTTCTTCGTAGGGGAAAGCGGCCTCAAAGGCGGTCTGCCATTCGTTGTCTTTTGCAAAAGCAAAACCGGCGGCGGCTTTGCGGCGGGAATACAGGTCGATAAGTTTGTCGGCGATGTCTTCAACCGACTTTTTAACCTTGTTTTTCCGGTTTTCCCACGCTTTGGAGCCGATAATATCCAGCCGCGGCGCTTCGCCTTCATTTCCGATATACCGCTGTACGAGGTTTGCCTGCTCGATCGGGATAAAGACCGTTTCGTCCTGCGCATAGAGCAGATTGATATAATCGCGTTCGTGCCCCAGCGCCTTAACCCGCTCGATTCCCTTAAACTGCCCGATACCGTAATTGACGTGCACCACATAGTCGCCGGGATTGAGCTCCACAAAGGTGTCGATAACCGAACTTTTTACCTGCTTAATCGACTTCGGGATGCGCCGCCGCCTGCCGAAAATTTCATTTTCCTGAATGACGAGTATTTTTAGCTCGGGGATTCCAAATCCGGAAGAAAGCGTCAGCGGCAGTACGGTTGCTTTAATATCTTTCAGCAATTCCCCGATACGGAGAGCCTGCGCATCGCTTTCCGCAAATACGAAAATGCGCCATCCTTCCTGCTGTAAATGGGTGAGTTCTTCTTTTAAATACACGATGTTGCCGAAAAAACTGCGGGGAGGGTCGCAGTTAAACACAATCGGTTCGCCGCCGTCATCCGATTCTTTAAGCGTCCGCAGGAAAATACTCTGCGGATAGCTTCCGGTCAGCTCCGTAAAGGACAGCAATAGGCGCTGTGGCATGGGGTATTCGGTAATTAAAAGATTATATTTAATATCGTCGTCGATTGCGCGGGTAACCTTATTATACAAGCCGTGATATTCCCGCTCCAAGGCCTCCACCGCATTGCGCTGCCGGTCGTAGTCCATGTAAAGGAGTATCGGTTCTGCAGCGCTACTACCGCCATGCAAATACTCAAGGTAGTCCAGAATGCTTGCAGGCTTTTCAAAACAGAGCGGATAAAAAAGTTCTTCGCCGTCGAATGCACGGTGTTCTTTTACGTGCGCGATGAGCTTTTCCATGCCGTCTGCGGTAAATTCGGGCATATTTCGCATATTCCGTTCGAGCGAGGCAATCCGCTCATCATCCCAGATCACCTCTTTCATCGGATAGAGCGTCAGGCTGCCGAACTCTTCGACCGAGGCCTGCGTGTGCATATCGAAGGATTTAATCTTTTCTATGGTGTTAAAGTCGAACTGAATACGGTAGGCGGTGTGCTGCGAACCCTTATTGGCGGCAGCGCAGACATCGAGCACCTCTCCGCGGAGTGCAAATTCGCCCCGGACGCTTACCCGCGGCACCCGCGTATAGCCCCACTGCACCAGCAGCGAGGCTATCTTCTCCGTATCGATTTCTTTTCCTTTGTAGAGGGTACAGGTGAGTGTTTTAAGGTAATCAGGAGGCGGCACCGGCGTTAAGAATGCCCGCTGGGTCATAACCGTTACCGTGTTTGCCGCTGTTTCGGAAGCCGCCGAACCGGAGGCCGTTGAATCGGTTATCGGTGCGCCGGCACAGAGTTCCGCCAACATTTGAGCGCGTTCCGCAAACACCGGCGCGGAGTTTTGTACCGGCCGGTACGCCATATTGCCCCACCACGGCAAAACCTGCGCTTGCAGCCCCGCAATATCGAGGTCGGCATGCAGCTCTTCTATTTCTTTTTCGGTTGGGACAACGATACAGAGATTTGAGCCGAAGCGGCGGACATATTCGGCAAGAAAAAAAGCGAATATACCTCCGGAAAGTCCGTAAATATGATAGGGAAAACGCCCTTCCTTCAAAGAGGAAAAAGCGTTTTCCATGGTTTTCCATGAGCAGATACTGTCTTGTAATGTCTGTTCTTTCATCACCGCTAATTAGCCGAAAAAGTTGTCTTTTGTGCGTCGGGTCGTTACAAAACGGGCAAGGTCAACGATGTTTTTTACGATAATACGGTCGCCGTATACTTCCAACCGTCCCTGATCGGCAAACTTACGCAGTGCATCGCCGGTCGCCTCAGCAGAAAGACCTGCCCACCGGGCAACTTCTTCCGGCGTAATAATAAAGGTACGCATTTGAGTCGAACGGTCAAGGTCGGGTTGCGTTTCGTCAAGCATTAAGAATACGTCGCCGATACGGGCGATAGTATCTTGTATCGTCAAAATCATAAATCGCCGCTTTTGAACGTAAATACGCTTTACAAAGGTCTTTAACAGGCGCATTGCGATGGCCGGATTTCCGGTTAAGAGGATTTCAAAGTTTTCTTTATTAAACTCAAGCGCGACGACATCGTCATAGGCAATTGCGGAAGCGGAACGGGGAGAATTATCCAAAACGGCCATTTCGCCGAAGATTTCTCCTTGCTGTAAAATATCAAGATTTTTTTCCGCTCCGTTGATAATCTTAATTAACTGAACACGCCCTGATTGAATAAGATAAAAGGAAGCACCGGGTTCAAATTCGGAAAAAATAACCGAACCTTTGGGAAATTTTTTAGCAAAACGGGCAAACGAGGCAAATAGATCAGGCATGGATAGCTCCTTCGCATGCAGTCTGCAGCTCTTTAATCTTAGGCACCAGCAGCGGACCTGCCATTGTTAAAGCCTTGTCATAGAACGGCAGCGCCTTATCGGGTCGATCCATACCTTGATAGCATAGGCCGAGAAGCATCAGAATCTCTGCAAGTTTTAAAGATTTCGGGAATTGAGTGATAAAGCCCGTACCAAGTTGAATACACCGCACATATTCCGCCTGTTTATATAAGCAACGGGCAGCTCCTAAATAAGCTGCTTCCAGCTTCGTACCCTGCTTCATTTCGATAATGGTATGATATTGCTTGTATGCATCAGCCCACTTCTCTTGTTTTACAAGGTCTTCCGCCAGCTGAAAAGTTAAATCTACTGAGGCATCGTTGAGCTGAGCCTGTTGAACGGGACCGCTCGCAGGAATGGAAGCTGATCCTGTAGGCTGACCGGAAGAAGAACTATCCATGCTGCCCGGCTGCCGTGCTTCTCCGAAGCTGCGGCCGGCCATCTGTGTCGAGTTTGCAATAATCGGACCGATAGCCCCCAAGTGCTTACCCGCCGGATAGAGCGCCCGATAACGTGCTGCTACTTGAGCAGCAGCTTGATAATGCTGTGATTTATAAAAAGCCGTTGCAACCGTAAACAAGCCGTCTTCGTTGTTTGTTTGCTGCTTACTATCCATTAAAGATTCAAGTTGCCGGTGAATATTCCGCAACTGCCGGGAAAATACTTTCAACATTTGAAGATGCGTATTTGTTTGAGCAAAACTTTCAAATTCGGCAACCGAGAATGTATATACAAGCGAGTCCGTTAAGACCATCGCGCTTTCTTCCCGAGGATAATTTCCAAGTGCTGACTTTACTCCAAAAAACTCACCGGTTTTAATATATTCCGTTACCTGCGCGCCGGTTTCAATATCAAGCGAATTAAGCGCAATATGTCCGCTATGCAGCAAAAAAACTCGAGCATCAAAATCGCCTGAAAAATAAATAACTGAATTTGCGCTGTATTGAACAGCCTTTGGCATTTTGTCCTCCGTACCACACGCAGTTCTCAACTGTAATCATACATCGAAAAATCGCTAAAAACTCGGTTGGATTTTTAGCAGTTTCCATTTATTTATTCAAATAATTAACGGTAAGAACTATCTTATATGATTATATCATACCTTGCGGAAAAAACCTAGTGCATTATACATCTTTTTGCTATAATGATTGTTATGATAGATTTACATACTCATTCCACCGCTTCCGACGGCACTTTTTCTCCGGCGGAACTGGCAGCAGAAGCACATAAAGCAGGACTTTCGTTGTTTGCCCTTACCGACCATGACACCGTAGCGGGTGTTGCCGAAGCGCAGCAGGCCGGTAAAACCCTCGGTATACGTGTGTTGCCGGGAATAGAAATCAGCGTTGAATGGCAGCCGGGAGAACTTCATTTACTCGGTCTTGGAATCGATAGTAAAAATACAACGCTAGCCAGCCTTATGCAGTATGCACAGGAAAAACGGGTGGAGCGGAACCGTAGGATAATTGAAAAATTTTATGAAGCAGGTATTGTAATCGACGAAGAAAAGCTCGCCCAACTCGCCGGAGGAGCGGTAATCGGACGGCCTCATTTTGCAAAGTATCTTGTACAAGAGAAAAAAGCAAAATCCATTCAAGATGCCTTCCTGAAATACCTTGCAAAAGGACGTCCGTTTTATATTGAAAAAGAATGTTTACCGCTTACGGAATCAATTGACGCTATCAAAGACGCACACGGCGTTCCCGTGTTGGCTCACCCGATGTCGCTCTATCTTTCATGGGGGAAGCTGCCTGAAACCATCGCACAATTTAAGGAAGAAGGTTTAGTAGGGCTTGAAGCATGGCATTCGGGGGCGCGGTACGGTGAATGTATCCGGCTACAAGAACTTGCCGAAAGTCTCGGGCTGATTGTTACTGCCGGCAGCGACTTTCACGGAGCAAACCGCAAGGATGTGCATTTAGGCAGAACCGCCGCAAATCTCCCGATTGAAGACCGTTTTTTTACGGACAACCTTCTCCCTGCACTGGCCGCTGTAAATAGCGAATATCGCTAAGGTCATCCGCTGCGGTACTGAACCGTCAAGTTTGTGTACCGCAAAGCCCGCGTATTGTATGCCGTTTATCTTCTTTTGCCGAATAAGCGGAGGAGGGCTAAGAAGATATTAACAAAGTCAAGATACAGCTCTAATGCGCCGATAATCGCAACCTTCTTAAAGCCTTCATTATTCTGCGCATACCGGGCAGCTTCCGTAATCTTTTGGGTGTCATAAGCGGTTAACCCCGTAAATACACCAACCGTTACAAATGAAATCAGCCAGTCAAGCGAGGAAGAACGCATAAAAATATTAACAAGCGAGGCAATAATCAGTCCGATAACTGCCATCATCAAATACTTTCCTGCAGACTGCAGATTATTCTTTGTCGTTGCCCCGTAAATACTCATTGCCCCAAACATCAGCGCCGTAATTACAAAAATGCGGGCAATCGAAGTCCCCGTATATACAAACAGAACCGATGAAAGGGTTAAGCCGTTGACAATCGAATAAATAACGAAAGAAGCGGCGGCCGCTGCAAAGCTCATCTTTCTAATACCTGCCGATAGGATCACAACAAGCGCAAATTCTGCGATGATTAATCCCATGAAAGTAAAACGGCTTCCGAAGATAAAAGTCGCGAGGGCGCTGCTGTTAAAAACCGCAAAGGCCGCAATTCCGCTGATTGCCAAAGCTGCAACCATCCATCCATATACCGCGGTGATAAACCGCTGGGTGATTTTTTCATTTGCTTGCTGCAATGAAATGTTGTCGAATGAAGTATTGTTCATACCCGTAATATACAAACGAATGCCGGATGTGTCAATCAAGAGGGTTGACAGGAGAGGCGTAAATCCGTATATTCGATTAAATCAAGTTTTGGGGATGTTCCGGTTTCGACTAGGAAGCAGAGGCTTGAGTTGCAGGTGGAGAGCCGTACTCCTAAAAAGCGGCAAACTTTATAACTGCCAACAACGACAGTTCCGACTACGCATTAGCTGCGTAACCGCGGAACCTACCAAGTGTTGCTTCCGAGCGAGGTAGAGTTCCGACGCTACTCGGAGCTTGCTTTTTACCGGATGCGGACGGTAGAAAGGACACTTTCCGCAGTACGGATTCGACGCTTTCGGCGCTGACACCGGATCCCGACAACCACCTCGCGCCGATAAACCTGTAGATGCTCCTGTGTCTCTTTTTAGGACGGGGGTTCAATTCCCCCCATCTCCAACATTTCTTTCTATTGATACATAATCAAATACGGGCGCGGTTCAAGCAAAAATACTTCTTCCGGTTTCATAATCGGAATGTCATAACCGGCACCCGCAACCGCCGGTTTTAAAAAGAGCTTAAACGACTTTAACGGAATATTTTTTGCCGCCGCATTATATGCATAAGTCTCTTTCTTTAATTTCGGCGAGCCGAACCCGTCGGAACAATGAATAAGCTGAACCCTCTCATAATTGCTCTTAACTAATTGCCGCTGTTTAATCATCCGTGCATTAAACTGATGGATAACCAACATGCGCCTGCCGCCGATGCCGTGTTCTATCATATAATCCTGCATAATTTGCTGCGCTTCGTTAATTTCCTCTGCCGTTACCGAACCTATTTCCTGCATCGGCTTCGTAGTGCGCCATTCGGGGTCTAGCGCAAGGTGAACGTTAGGATATTTTAAAAACGGAAGTAATTTTTTTGTTGCTTCGGCGACAGAGTACTTGCCGATTTGATGGTCAAGGAATACATACCAGCCCCGAGCCGCTGCAAATGCAATGTACTGTTCGACTATATCGGTGGACAGTATGCCGATTTCGCCGGCAGGCCAACAGGTGCCGTAAATGATATAAAAGGCAGGGATAATATTCCGATTGCCGTTTGCCGCATCGTAGAGTTTAACAAACTCATTCATAATCGGCTCGATCTCTTCAAGCGAATATTGACCGAGTATGCCCATTGTCCGGGCGTTCGGTTTTCCATACAGTGCAAACACATCGCTGTTCAGCAGAACCGATTGTAAACCTTGCTGCGCCCGCGCCTTATTCTTTAGAATATCCTGATATTCAACAGGTCCTGCCAAACCGCCTGTTTCCATAACGCTCATTTCCGTCCTATTAAGGAAGAGGGCTTGAGGAAAAACCGGTTTCCATTCAATCTGTCCCGGCGGAACGGCAGTGTTCCTTTCAGGATTTACGGCATCATAGGCATACATACCGACTGTATAAAACATGGCTGCACAAAAAAGCAGAGCAATTTTCTTAGGCAAAGATACGACCATAGCTTTCATAGTATCGGCATTAAACCTAAAAGCTATAGATGTAAGGGGGTATATCAATTCTTAATTAAAAATTATGAATTATGAATACTTCCCGCCATTAAGCGTGCACTTTATCGAGTTTTGAAGAGTTTTCTAAATTTATTCCCCTGCTTGCTGTTCAAAAAAACGGTGGAAGGTTTCCTGAGCCCGAATGGGCGGTTGCCCCTCTTGCGGAGTTTGGCGGCGCCAGCTGCCGTCCGGCAGCATTTCAAAGGCTTTTACGTTATCCGCAAAATACACACTGAAAAAATATTCCAGAAGCGCCTTATTTTGTTTGTCCAACACGGGGAACAGCAGCTCTACCCGCCGCTCAAGATTGCGGGGCATCCAATCCGCGCTGGAAAGATACCATTCCGGATTACCGCCGTTTTCAAAATAGAATATTCTGCTGTGCTCCAAGTAGCGGTCGATAATGCTGATAACGCGGATACGCTCGCTGATGCCGCGCTGCCCGGGAATGAGCATACAGATGCCCCGCACGTTTAAATCGATACGGACACCCGCTTGCGAAGCCTTGTAAAGCGCGGCGATCAATTCGGGATGAGAAAGGCTGTTCATCTTCGCGACGATACGGGCGGGCTTATGCTGCCGCGCAAAAGAGATTTCCCGCTCGATATATTCAAGCAGTGTACGCTTGAGCATTTCGGGCGCGGTAATAATATAGCGCGGATTTTCCGGCGTGTATTTCCGGCACAGGCGGGAAAAGATAATGTGCGCATCGGCAATAATACGCGGATTAACGGTAAACAGCGATATGTCCGCATAAAGCCGCGCCGTCGTATCGTTATAGTTGCCGGTTGACAGGTGCACATAACCCTGCTCGCCCTGCTCCTCATTCCGCATAATCAGTAGGAGCTTTGCGTGAACTTTAAGGTGCGGCAGATCATACACTACCCGCACGCCGTGTTTTTGCAGCCGCTTTACCCAACCGAGGTTCCGCTCCTCATCAAAGCGCGCCTTTAATTCCACGAACACCGTAACCTTTTTCCCGCGCTTTGCGGCGTCCACCAAGGCGCGGACAACCGGCGAACTTTTGCTGGTACGGTATAAGGTCATACGGATGGATGTTACCGCAGGATCTTCGGCAGCATCCGATAAAAGCCTCATAACCGGTTTATACGACTGATAGGGAACATACAGCATAATATCGCGGGCTTTAATGCTGTCCCACAGCGCCCCCTCGGCCGGGAAGGCCGGGTGTGCAAAATGCTTCCATTTTTCATTCCGCAGCCGCTTAAATCCGTCCGTGTCCGCAATCTTCGCAAAGGAGGAAAGACCGATAGGGGCATCGCTTAAATAGACATCTTTCTCGCCAAGCTGGAACAGATCGCTCATCCGCTTGATAAAAGCAGGCGATTCATGCGTACTCGTCATTCTGACGACAAACGAATACCGGCGCCGGATAAGGATTTCTTCCAAAGCCTCGATAAAACCGTCATCGGAAGAATCGTCAACCGTCATACTGGCGGAGCGGTTAATCTTAAAGATGCCCGTCCCGGTAATCCGGCTGCCGGGGAAAAACGCGCCGCCGAAATACCGGATCAGCTCGTCGATCAGCACAAACTCGGCTTTATTTACAAATGAATCGGCGCCGTGTGCCGGAGGTTCGGCATCACGCTTTGGCGGTTCAGCTTTTGTTTTCGGCTGCCCGGCTTCATCATCCGGAGATAAAAAGACAAACCGGGGAAAGTCGGGAACGGGCACAATCGCCAACCGGTCTTGAGCGCCTGCATTGTCCGCCAGCAGGAAGCCGACATGCAGCTGCACATTTGCGACGCTATCGGCAAGGGACTGTTCGTCGCCGGACAGCTGCGGTTCGATAATAGGATAAAGGCGCCGGTCAAAATAGTCTTTTAAAAAAAGCCGCTGCGCTTCGGAACACTCTTCCGGCTTGCGGTAAATAAGCCCGTTTTCCTTGAGTTGAGGGAGAATTTCGGTATTAAGCACCGTCTCTTGAATATCGAATAAAACCCGCGTTTTTTGTACGATGGCTCCTAGCAGCGTTTCTGCCGATAAACCGCCGGACTCGTTAGAGTTGTCGGAAGGATGGCCGCTTTTATAAAGCTCCTGCAAGCCGGCCACCCGCACCATAAAAAATTCGTCAAAGTTTGAAGATACTATTCCGATAAACTTGAGCCGCTCTAAAAGCGGCACCGAAGAAGAGCATGCCTCCGCTAAAACCCGCGCGTTAAAATCGATCCAAGAAAGCTCTCTGTTCAGATAATCCATTGTTATATAGGTTTGCGGAAAGCCCCGCGGGGCTTCCACTTAAAGTTTATCGATGAGCATCGAACACTTGCCGGAAGGTATCGGCAGCGTTTTCTTTTTTTGGCCGAGGATATTGATGGTAAAGTAATAGAGCTTCTCGCTTTCCATGTGGATTTCCCAACCGCGCTGCGTTTTTGACGACAAGATGGTAACGAGGTTCCGTTTAAGGCTTAAGTTTTCGATGCCCATCACCTCAAGATTCGGAATAATCCAATCGACGGTTTTCCGCGGGAAGCTGATGGAAAGGCCGATCACATTTTCTATCATCAATGTAATAGTCGAAAGCGCCGTCGAAAAAAGATACTGTTTACGCGGAAAATTCTCGTGTCCCGGCCATTGCGCGGGGCCTTCTTTTTGCGGCAAATACGCTTCCCATAACGCGCCTTTTTTGCTGTTTCCATCGGGAGCAAGCCCGTCAAGCACATAGTAGATGTGGCGGATAGCGCATTCCCGGGCAAGTTCCCACCGCTCATATTTTTCCAAACCTTTAATAACGATAAAGTTCAAATACGGGAATACACTGCCCCGCGCCCCCATGCCGCGCTCGCTATATGCAGGGTCGTCAAGCGACAAACTGGGAATAGGATGATCCGCGCCGAATGTTTCGGGATTCAGCAAATGCGCGGAAAGCTGTTCGGCTTTGTCCTCATTGGGGATTTCGGCAAGTAGCGGCCAAAATCCTGCAATTGTTTTTTGCGGCAGTTTCTGTTCCTTTGCATCGATGTCGTGGTAAAAGCCGGTTTCGGCGTTCCACATCAGAGCATTGATGCGGGTCTTCAGCGTAAAATAAACCCGCTTATACTGAAAACTTAATTCCTTGTCGTTTAAAATATCGCCCAGCACAGACATATACAACGCGTTAATCGCCAGCGCTGAATTAAAGTCTACCAAATACGCAGCCTTCTCGCGCGGCGTGTTGTACATTTCTACGGCGGCGAGCGGGACTGTATACAACCCGTTCGGCTGCTTAAACGACGTGTCCAGCCATTTCATATAGCGGGTCAATACCGGCATAACATCTTTTACCCGTTTTTTATTTGCCGTCTTGTGGAACATATTGTATTCTGCCCACGCAAAAAGCGGCATACCGACACCTTCGGGATTATCGTTTGAAAATACCGGCTCGCCGGTTTCTACATTGTACTTAGAGCGGATAGCTCCGGACTCTTCTTGATGTGCATAAAAAAAGTCCAAGCCCTGATTCGCATTATAGTTTCTATTAGAGTAAACAAAAAAGAACGATGAAAAAATGGTTTCATACTGATTTAAAAACCATCCGTTGTTATCGGGATAGAGGAAGAAGCCTTCGGTTGATCCTTTTTCGTTTTTTATATTGAATAAAAAATCCTGAATGAACGACCATGTCCTATCATAAATATCAACAAAATCCTGATCATAAAAATGCACTTTTGGAAAATCGCGCTTGTTCACCATTGCTCCTCAACAATCCGCTGATTTTATCGGTATGTTTTTTTCAAAGGTTTAACGATATCCGTACACATAGTGCATCATACAGTACAGTCCGTTAAACACCGGGAAATAATCATAAAAATAATTCAGCCAATCTTTCGCGTATATAGTATATCATATTTTTGCGCATAGTTGTATAATTTTTTCAGTTTTATTGTATATTCTAACGGGAATTTCTAAAAAACAATCACATTTTTAGAGATGTCCGGATGTTATTCCAGTGCTGCAGGGGGAACGCTTGTATCAGTCCTATACTTTTCTTGAAATCCGCGTTTTAATCTTATCGGATGAAAAAGCGTTTTGCTCGTGCAAAGCGGGCTCCTCCGCCGAACACTGTCCCATTTGTACGTGCACTCCCGGACATCCTCCGCTCCTAAAAGAAAGCATTGCCCGCGATGCTTATAGACTTGCGCAAAGCCTCGGCTGTACGCTTATTCAAAAAGCTCAATATGAATACCCTTCGGGTATGCCGGCTCTTCCGCCCGAATACCAGCTCTGCGGAGCGTCGGTAAAAATTGCGGAAAAGGGCGCTCTCGATATTGAATTTCATAAACATAAAAAGCAGATCGATATTTTGGAAATACGCATCGAAGAAGATGCCGGCAGGTTGATGCACGCCGACGGAAAGACTTTTATGGATTACAGTTCCGCGGGAATGCCGAGCATTAGGATACGAACCGGCAACAACCTTGAATTGGGTGAAGAAGCGGAAATGTTTTTAACCGAGTTGAACAACAGGATGCGGTACATCGGGCTGTTGACCGATTCGGACAGTATTCATAAAATCCGCTGTAATGCGTATGTGGCCTCTACCGAATTTCCCAATCCGCCGCAGCATTACGTAAAGCTTCGGAATCTTAATTCTTTTAACTTTGTACGGAAAGCAGTGAACGAAGACCTAAGACGGCAGGAAGAGATGCTCAAGCAGGGAGAAGAGCCGATTTCCGAAAGCCGGCTGTGGAATGCCCGCATGGAACGTACCGAACCGTATAAGCTGCGGGATTTTATCGATTACGTTAAAACAAAGCCGGTAAAAGAGCGGCATTTTTATACCGCGCCGGAATCTCTTTTACAAGAGGTTTTACACACCGCGCCGGAAAATCAGGAGTCGCGGAAGTTGCGCTATATCCGGTCATTGGGGCTGTCTATTCCGATTGTGCGGGCTCTGTGTGCGGAAGCGCGGGTCGCGGATTTTTTTGAAGCGGTACTGCAATTCGGAACGGAACCGAAAACTGCCGCAAACGGTATCCTTGAAGATATTCTTCCGCTTTTGAAACGTGCAGGTAAAACAATCGATTCCCTTATTTTGCCGCCTGAATTTTTTGCCCGCATTGTCCGGCTTTCGCAGGAAGGAACAATCAATCACCCGATTATCCGCACATTGCTGCAAAAGATTATCATCGGTGGCGCCGACCCCACAACTTTGCTTGCTCAAGACGATTGGATAAAAATCTCCGACGAAACAACGCTGCGGACACTTGTCCAAGAAATGCTCGCCAAACATCCGAAAGAATCGGAGCTGCTTAAAGCGGGTTCGATGAAGTACCTCGAAATTCTATGCGGTGAGGTGATGAAGCGGACAAAAGGATTTGCCGACCAGCAGCTGGTAAAGCAAATCATCAAAGAAGAATTGAATATCCGTATTATCTACGTGCTTCCGATGGGCGGCGCAATTTCGGGGAAAATACAAAACGGACAGGTGGAATCGGGAAACACTAAAATTCTATCCGAACTGTTGGATAGCGATATTGCAAAACGTCATATCCGCATTGAACCGAGTATTGTAGACGGCCTTTTCAGCGAAGAGCTGGAACCTGCGGATTGGGCACGGCTTATCCATACAATCTGCGAAAAGATTGCTTCGGGTACGGCAAACGGCATCGTGGTTACGCACGGAACAGACTCGCTCGTCTACACTGCGCCGCTGATCTATTGGCTTTTTGCCGGCACACCGGTCTCCATTGTCTTAACCGCCTCCGCTACCGCACCTTCGGAATCGGAGGAAGCGCGGCGTAACTTTAACGATGCAGTCAAGCTCGCTTGGGAAAAAGAAAACGGCGTGTATGTTTCTTTTAACGGCAAAGTGCTTTCGCCGCTCAATCTAAAGTTCGTCGACTCTGCCGGTACCGGATTTGTCAATTGGAATATGCAAACCCCGCTCTTCCGGGGAGAAGGACTCCTTTCGGATTATACGGAAAGCGATAGCCTTGTTTTTGAAAGCTTATTGAGCGAGGCTGCCGACAATATGTTTTTAATTAAAACGTATCCCGGCATTAGGAGCGGGTGGCTCCTTTCATTCTTGCAAAAAGATGATATACGCACCTTTTTCTTGGAGCTGTATGGAAACGGCACGGCTAACATGAAAGACAGTCCGTATTCCCTAAAGGAATTTCTTAAACGGGGTAAAAAGCGGCAATGTAGGTTTTATTGTACCTCGCAACAAGAAGAAGTAATCGATTTTTCCGGTTATGCAAGTGCGCGTAATTTATGGAAGGAAGGCGCAGTGCCGATGGGGGGACTCACAACCGAAACCGCAATTGCGCTCTACTATGCGGCCTCCCTCGTGTGCGATACCCAAGAAGAGCTCGATCATATTATGGAAACGGCGGCGCTTTTAAACGAAAAATAAATGAGAACCGGGTTATCCGAAAATTTCAGTTTTAAAAGATGCCCTAATAAAAAGGAAGATACCGTGAAACAACTGATTATTACCAACAACCCCAAAACCGCCGAATATATTGAGCGCCAAAACAAAGAACGGAATAGCAATACCGAAACTGCGGATATTCAACTGATATTCTGTACTTCGCGTGAAGAACTATACACACAGGTACGCGATCATATCCATCGGAACTGGCAGCTGCAAAATCATGCAATGTACGGAAATATCCAGCTGCATAAACAACCGTACCGCAGTATGGTGTTAGCGGAAGGCACGGAACTGGACACCCGCTCGCTGCAGTTGTGGGAACAAGCTATGGAGCGGGTACAGCGCAATAAGCCGCCGAAGTATTCGGAAAAAGTAATGGAAGACTTTCAAGCACTTGATTTTTCTTTATTTAACAGTGTAGTATCCCGCGCATAAATAGGATAACCATATAAATCCATCACACAACGAGCAATATTTATTTTAGGAAGAAAGCATGAGCAAAATTATTGAACGCCTGCAAGCCATTGCTTATACGGCGCAAACAAATCCCACAATACTCACCGGTGATGATATTGCATTCGCTATTCAAAACATTAAAAGCGACAACGGAAAAGTTGCTGCACAGGCATATTCGACTATCGGGCACATCGGACTGAACCACCCTGAAAAAGTGATGCGTGCGATAGACAGCGCTTTTGCTTCGCTGAAAGACAGTAACTGGGAAATCAGGGAACAGGCAGTTTTAGCGATCGGCCGTACGGGGCGGGCGGATATCAACACGGTAAAAAACCGGCTGGATAAGATTATTCAATTGCACTGCGACCCTGTTCCTAAGGTACGGGCAGCAATGCTGGATGCATGTCAAAGTATTGCTCATGCAAAAGCGGCGGTTTTTAAGCCATATATCGGTTTATTTGAACGTATGCTTGATGACCCCGACGTACATGGCGTGCGTGAACATGCTCCGGATATATTCCGCATCATCGGGAAGTATGAGCCCGAGATGGTAGAACGTTCATTAGTGCTGTTAAAAGAAAAACTGCGCGATCCGTCCCCTGCAACACAGGCTCATGCCGTCGAAGCAATACGCACAATCGAAACATTTTTACGCAGAACTCCGACGGTATAGGCTATAAGCTAGTTATTCGGAAGAGTAAAGTCTAAGATAACCCCTACACGTTTAAAGCGGATTGTGTCTCCCTTGCTTTTATCGATTATACGGGTTTGGTAAAACTTATTATCATCCTTAGTGCCATTGGTATAGGTGTGAATATTTTCAAATTGCACAATCAGCAGAATCGATAGTTGATCGATCGGTTTAAAGCTGATGATTGGACCGAATACGACATCAAAGCGGTCTTCTCCCCATACGCTCTTATCAAGACTGCCGGAAGCGCTGAAAAACGTTTTTTTCGTTTCCAGTCTGAATGCGATCATGTTCATCGGCAGCGGCAGCTGATACCCGATCAGATACGTTCCATAGTAAGAAAAGCCGTTTCTGTTCTCGCCGTAATCGTCCATAATCACCCATGAATCAGATGCTCCGACACCGGTAACACCCCTATATAAAAAGTATTGGTCGGTTCTAAATATGACGTGAGTCCAATCGGTCGGAATAATAGCGCCTAAGTCGAATTGCAAAGCAGTGCCGAAGTTAGCAGTGTAAAACGCTTTTGTAAAATTAACCGGTTCTTTTAATGTCTCACCACCGTTATTCAGATTTAATGCAAGACCGTGGATATTTCTGCCTAATAATTTGATAGACCAGCCCGATCCGATACTTGCGCCTCCGTATACTTCCAAGAAAGCGATCGGTGTCCACACGATATCGAATTTTCCTTCAAGGGTAACGGGGGTGACGGCTGCTCCCAATTTAAACGCAATATTATTACCGCGCATAAACGGATTATCAAAGTTTAAAACCGGAACTTTGATGGTTTCCGTTACGGTCAGTCGCGCCTCCAAAGGCCAATTGGCGACAAAATTGATATTTGTCGAATATTTTACCTTTGATTTTGCCTCTTTTTGCTCTTCCTGCGCGGAAAGCGTGCCGAGAATGAAGATGGCAGCCATCGCCGATACAATCAATTTCTTCATAAAATCATACTCCTTAGATTGCCCGTTTTTTATCAGACGGCGTAACATAACGCAGCATAAAAACGATATATGATAATAACGTACACGGATGTATCTTTTTTTGCAAGGCCTTTGCTCCGGGCTTTTTGCTCCGATCATTACGATGATTTTGGGCTAATATATTTTCTTGACATGGAATAGCAATATATGCTATTATCTTTTCCGTCAACTTTCCCCGGTTGTGTAATGGTAGCACCGCAGATTCTGGTTCTGCTTGTGGGGGTTCGAATCCTCCCTGGGGAATACTCCGAAAACCTCTAAAAATGATTATTTTTAGAGGTTTTCGCGTAGTAGAGCAGTCGATGCTCTTGTTGGTCCCTTCGTCTATCGGTTAGGACATGAGATTCTCAATCTTAAAAGACGGGTTCGATTCCCGTAGGGACCGGTTCTCATTTTACCCGTACTGTTCCGTTATATATGCAAACCTCATCATTTTTTCTATAATGATTTTATGAAAAAGTTTACCGGTTTATCTGTCTGCGACGGTTTAGTAGCCTGTCGGCTTGTATGTATTCCTGAAACAATAGAACAGGCAACACCCGTTTATACAATTACCGCACAAAATATTAAAACTGAACAGGAACGACTGCACACCGCCGTACAAACGGCTCAAGATGAGTTACGACAAGCGCTTGCCGAATATCAGGAAGCGGATACCCACACGAAATCTCCCGAACAGGCTATTTTGGAAACCCATCAAACAATGCTCGCCGACGAAGAGTTTATGCACGGCATTTATACGGAAATAGAAACATCGCTGACGAATGCCGAAGCGGTACTCAAACGGAAATTGGATGAAGTTACGTCTATGCTGACTGCTTCGGGAGACAGCTACCTTTGCGAGCGGGCTGTTGATATTCAGGATGCCTACGAACCGGTGTTTTCTTATTTAAATCCGCAGCATAAGCAGGCTCCTTCCCGGTTTGTCGGCGTACAGCCTGACTCTCTGCTTGCGGCACGGGTGTTTAAACCATCCGAAGCGCTCGAAATAAAAAAACTTGCGCCCTGCGGGATTATTATGGAAGAAGGGGGCGCAACCAGTCATATTGCGATTATGGCACGAGCGTGGAATATTCCGACACTGATTGCAGTTCATGGGCTTATGGATTCGGCAAAAAGCGGAATGTATGCCATGCTGGATGCTACGAATGGAACGCTGACTTTGGAACCCAATGCAGAAACTATCGCACGAATAAAATCCACAAGTAGTGAACAGATTGAGGTAACCGAAGAAGAACGAGATTATGCGCAGGTTTATACACAAGACGGTATTCCCATTCATTTGAGTGCAAACATTGTTCTTACGGAAGAAGCTGCGCTGCCGGCCGTGCAAAACGCCGCCGGAATCGGGCTCTTTCGGTCTGAGTTCTTGTTTTTAGGAACCCAAGATATTCCCGATGAAGAACATCAGTACACAGCGTACCGTACGGTGTTGGAACGGATGGGATCAAAGCCGGTGGTAATCCGTACCTTTGATGCCGGTGCCGATAAAATGCTGAAAGAGCAGGAAAATCTTCTGGAGCGAAATGCACTCCTCGGCTGGCGGGGAATCCGGTATTGCTTGGATCGTCCCGAAATTTTTAAGCATCAGCTGCGGGCACTGTTGCGGGCAGGTTGTATCGGCAATCTGCATATACTCATTCCGATGATCTCCTGTAAAAAAGAAATCACCGCCGTGCGGAATTTAATCAAAGAGATTGAGCAAGAGTGTGAACAAAATCGAATACCGTATAAGAAAGATATTCCGATTGGCATTATGATCGAAGTGCCTTCCGCCGCAATCGCTGCCGACCTCTATGCACCGGCGGTGGACTTTTTCTCTATCGGCACCAATGATCTTATTCAATACACAATGGCAGCGGATCGAGAAAACCAAACCATCGCACATTTAGCCGACTGTTTTCAGCCCGCAGTGCTGCGGCTTATCCGGCACGTTATTGAGACGGAGCCGCTCCTGCACCGCACCGGCGATTTGCGCGGCGGATTCGTGTCTATGTGTGGGGAGATGGCTTCCGATACGGAGGCTGTTCCGCTCTTACTTGGGATGGGCTTGCGGCGGTTCAGCATGGCAGCGCAAAAAATCCCTGAGATTACGCAGCGGATCGAATCTATCCGGATCTCCGATGCAGAGGCTCTCTGTAAAGCCGTCAGCCTGCTGGGCACCGCTGAAGAAATACGCCGGGAAACAATGAAGCGCTTCCCGCTGTAGGCTTTCATGGTTTAACTGCTGTAGCTTTCATCAAACAATATACGTCGATGTACGGAAATCAGTTTTGAAATTTTTGCTTGCATTTCGGGGACGCTGTGTGTTCTGCTTCGTGCACACAGCTTAGCGGGATTGCCGCAGATAAGGCACGGACGGGAGGAAAGTCCCAGTTCCGATGCGGAAAGCTTTTGTTCAAACGCCGAAAAAACGTCGAAGTCCCACAATATACCGATCGGATGCGTGCGTTCCAATGCTACCGTTTGCCGTTTGACTGTTTCTGCGTGCGCGTTAAGCAGCCAAAATGCAGTGCATCCTGCAGGCGCTCGGTCTTCGTAATATGCCACGATGAGTGGTGTTTGCACAGAACCCGCGCCGGACGGTTTTTCGTCCGTGTACGGTTGCTCCTGCACGAGCCGATCTAAAAATGCGCGGCAGCCTTCATCGAAGACTGCCTCCAGAAAGCGGTTGTTTTTTATCGGTCCCGGAATCACGAGAGAGAACATCACCACGGTTTTATTTACAGGCAGCGTTTGATTTAATCGATGCCCACTATCCGTCTCCGCAAGCCGGAATAACCGTGCTTGCTGTTCCCGCCGGGCATCTCGCAAGGCTGCCATATCCTGTACGGTCTGCGGAACACCCTCAGCAAAAATATTCATGCGCAGCTTATGATAACAGCGAAAATAAAATGCTACCGATAACCAGCACGATACCACCGCCGAGACGGGATGAAAGCTGCGCATAGGCCATTAAGCCCATTCGCTTTGAGGCGCCGAGTACCGCCAAGTCGCCCGAACCGCCGCGGTTCGCCATACAAAGCCCGGCGGTAATGGCCGAATCAATCGGATAAAAACCGACCAGATAGCCCGTTACTGCGGAACCGAGAATAGCGCCGACAACAATTAAAAAGGCGATAACGACATTTCCAAAGGTGATTGCATCCAACAATTCTTTCAAGCTAGTATCAGCACCGACCCCTACCATAATAATCAAAATGAGGGTACCGGTAAAAAAGCTTTGCAGTTTTTTTGCACCGGTGCGCAATCCTTCCGGGATGATGCCTAATGCACTCACCAATGCGACGAACAAAATCATATATGCAAAGGGGTGAATAGCAACACCGAAGATTTTCGGCAATAGTACTTTTCCAAACAACCGTCCAAGCGCATAAAAGCCTCCCGATAAAATAAGACCGCCACCGACCTGTGCAAGCGTTGCAGAGGCCTTCCCGCTTTCAGACTTAATTTCCTTATATTTGCGCATCAATATACGGTACCGTCGCCTGTCCATGACGGCTTTTTTTCTCCGATTTTACCGAGTACTGCGGCGGTTATAATGGCAAATATATTGGCAATCGTCAGTACGGCAATAGCAAAGGCATAGTATTCTGTCTTGGGCTGTCCGGTTACTTGCTCGTAAATCTGGCTTAACGGAACTGCACCGCCGCCGTTACCGCCACCCATAATCGGCAATACATACTTCAATATTGTCAGTGAAGGTGAAACACCAAAAATCAGCCCACCCAGAACACCGAGAGCGGCGGCTCCGACAAGCCCGCCCAATATCGCCGGGATATAGCCCGCAAAAGATTTGAGCAGAATATTCCGTTCCAAACTTAAAATAGAGCCGGTGATCAGCACGGCAATAAAGAATGAGAGGAAATCCTGATCATCCATAACAGTATTCATGGATTTAAGATATGCTTCCGGTATAAGGTTAAAATAGACCAGCACCGCTGTACCGATAAAGGCAAGCACAATGCCACCGCCGATATAGGTATTCCAGAGCGGAATGCGTTCGCCTATTTCATAGAATACCAGACCGATTGCGAACATTAACGCGAATGAACCGAGTAAATCTTTCGACAGACCGCCGGTATAGGCAGCGACCAAAATAACGGCAACCGTTACAAGCGCAACATACCACGGCATACCGAAAAATTCCAATGATTTTTTTTCGCTCATTGTCAAATCTCCTTCTTATAAGAACCTCTCAAATCTGCGTTGAGCCGCGTTTGAAAGAAGCCTTTCTCACAATATCGGCGGATATCTCTCCAAAATCAGGTTAGATTGTGAGAGATGTACCGATATTTTTCATGCGCCGGTAAGACCCCGGCAGAATAGCACTGCGGCAAAAATATCAGCCGAACCTCCCGGACTGATATGCCGCTCGATGCAGTAGGCGTCAAGGGATTCAACCGCAGCGTAGAGCGCAGCTCCGGTAGCCCCTGATGCAACGATAGAAGCGCAGCGGATCTGCAGATCGCGCAATGCGGCAGAACCTGCCCGAAACAGCACGTTGGTATCCTTGTTTTCCGCAATGATATGGAGCAGCGTGTAGAGATACGCATCCCGCTGCGTCAGATGGGTGAGTCCGGCAAGGTACGCTACGTTCCGTTGTACCAAGGGCAGCCCCGCTTCCGCCTCACCGCGGATGCCCGTGCAGCCGTACTGCAAAAAAACCTGCTCGCCGTGCGTCAGCGTCCGCTTTGTGCTCACCCCAGCCATATCCTCGCTGCATAAACCGGCTGCAAGAACCCGCACCTGAGCGCACAACGTTTCCGTCAGTTCCATTACGCTGCGGATACCGTCAAGCTGTGTAGCACCCGACAGCAAACCCGCCGCTCCTAAAAGATATGCAAAAATAAAGATGGCTCCTTTATGGGTGTTGACGCCGCGCGTTTCAGCAAACATTGCTTTTTCAAGCGCGAGCCCTGTTGCCCGCAGCCGTTTCCGTACCGCAGCGGCTATCGGTTGAGCCGGAGCGGCGGAAATACCGGAGTCGCTTGTGCACGGCCGCACCCCAGCAGAAAACGGCGCGACGGACTTATAGCCGATACGCGCGCATTCGTAAAACCCCTGCTGCAACGCCGCGGCGCTTCTGACAAGGGTCGTAAAGTCCATATCCGAATGCGCACCTTGCGAAACGGGATCGACCAAACCGGGCTTCGGAAACAGCGCCGCTTCATCCAACAGCGCCTTCACCGCAAGGGCTGAGAGTTCTTTACAAACTCTATCAGCCCTCTCAACCTTATCGATTCTATCGATCCTATCGGCCGATGCACCTTCCGCAGTATCACCCTTATTTACTAAACTCAAAAGGTTTTGTCTTTCTGATAACGTCGAGCACGGTGCCGTCGCGGTATTCTACCACTGCAACAACCTTTTCATCAAAATGAACCGGTTCCGGCGCACCTGAAATACGATACGCCTTGTCGCGCAGCGCTTCGATAGTAGTAATCGGTAGCCCGCTGTCTTTCATCGCATCGATTAAGTCGGTACGGCGCGGGTTAATCGCAATGCCTTCCTCCGTAATCAGCACGTCAATCGTTTCACCGGGCGTAGTTACAGTGGTAACCTTATCAATAACCACCGGAATGCGTGAGCGGATAAGCGGCGTAATGATGATGCTGACCTTTGCTCCTGCCGCCGCGTCGGGATGACCGCCGGGGGCACCTCGCACAACGCCGTCCGAGCCGACAATTACGTTGACGTTAAAGTCGGTATCAATTTCCAAGGCGCCGAGTACCGCAAAATCAAGCATATTCACGAATGCACCCTTGTTAAAAGGATTGGCATACTGCGACGTAGAAATTTCAAAATGTCCGGGGCTGTCAATAACAGATTCTGCCGACGGAAGGTCAAAGTCCTGAGCATCGACTACGCACTTAATCAATCCGTCATGAAGCAGCTGCACAATCGGCGCGGTAATGCCGCCGATGGCAAAACTCATCTTGTAGTTCTTTTCCGCCATGTACTGCTTGAGGCAGCGAACAACCGCCAACGCAGCACCGCCTGCTCCGGCTTGGAACGAAAAGCCGTCTTTGAAATTCGGACAGTGTGCGATAAACCGCGCCGCATAGTCGGCCATCATCAGCTCTTTGGGATTATCCGTGTAGCGGACTTCCTTGCTGGCTATTTTTGCAGGATTTCCAATTTCATCCACAACCGCAACAATATCGACATCGATTGCCTGAATAGCAGGCGGGAAATTCGGAAAGGGTACCAACGTGTCCGTAACGACAACCACCTTATCCGCATACTGCGCGTCGACCATCGCATACGAAAGAACACCGCAATTCGACTTACCGCCCTTTCCGCGCGCATTCCCCATGCAGTCCGCACTGGGCGCTCCGATAAACGCAACATCAATATGAATATCACCGGCTTCTATTGCTCTCACCCGTCCACCGTGGCTTCTAATGTACACCACATCGCGGAAAAGCCCGTGCGAAATTGCTTCGCCGATTTTACCGCGTACACCACTGGATGAAAGACCGGTAACGGTACCGTCTTCAATATAAGGGAGCAGCGCATCGTGTGCCTCTCCCAGCGAGCTTGCATAAATCGTAATATCTTTGATGCCCAGTTCACCGATTGCCTGCACAACCTTGTTCACCACATAATCGCCGTTTCTAAAATGATGATGGAATGAAATACTCATTCCGTTTTTCAGACCAGCCCGTTTAACCGCTTCTTTTAGATCGTGCACAACCTTATCTTCGGGAGATGAGGTGAGTTTTGCGTATCCTTTCCGGGCAACTCGCTGAAAATTCGTGCCGTCAAAGTGATAGGCACCTTGATATGCTTGTTTTCCGTTTGAAAGTATATTGTCGGGAATGTCCCGTCCGGCTTGATTTTTCATAATCACAACGCTCCTTTATACACACCGGAGGCTTTCGCATAGTTGATTGTCCGCTGTGCTCCCTCAAGTAATGCAATATCAACCATCTTCCCGTCAATGGTAAAGACACCAATTCCTTTCTTCTTATTTTCTTCCAGCTGAACGATGATTTTTTCCGCTTGGCTAATCTCTTTTTCAGTCGGTGTATACAGCTCATGCACCGGTGCAATCTGCTTGGGGCTGATCAACGATTTGCCGTCAAAGCCCATCTGCTTAATCAGCGCGACTTCCCGTTTAAAGCCTTCGATATTATCTACATCGAGGTAGGCCGTATCGAAGCATTGAATGCCCGCAGCCCGCGCCGCAATCACCAGTTGAGACCGAGCTCCCAACAGTTCTACCCCGGAATCCGACTTTACCGTGTGCAGATTGCGGATGTAGTCCCCTGCACCGAGTGCAATACCCATCATCCGCTCCGAAGCCTCGCAGATCGCAAGCGCATTGATCACTCCGCGCGGGGATTCAACGGCTGCCATCAGCAAGGTTGAACCTTCAGCCCGTCCGTATTCTTTCTCTGCAGCACTTACTAATTCGGCAACATGCAGCACATCATCCCGCGTTTCACATTTCGGAATACGGATCGTGTCCGCCCCCGCTGCAACGCATACCCGTATGTCTTCTCTATAATGCGGCGTGTCGAGTCCGTTGATGCGCACCACTTTTTCGCAGCCTTGATAATCGATTGACGTCAGCGCATGGTACAGAGAAAAACGGGCGGAATCCTTTTCCCGCTCGGCTACCGCATCCTCAAGGTCGAATATCAAGCTGTCGGATCGGTAAATATACGCATCCTGCAGCAAAGAGGGGCGCTGCGCATTCAAAAACATCATCGTCCGCCGTATCCTGTTCTTTTTCGTGTTATTCGGTTCCATATATTCTATCCTCCGCAAGGCGTCTTGCTACTTGCCCCATTTTTCGGGCACCAGCTTATCGGCAGCACGATGTAACACCGTTTCAAGCCGCGCCTCAAGCGTACAGTCCAGCGCTCCCTTGTCGATGACGCGGATTTCACCGCGCTGAACCCCCATCCGTTGTAAGGCATCCATTATCAACTGACGTATATGGTTGCCGTACTGATGTATCACATCACTTTCGATGGTGACATCCAATTCTCCGCTTGGCAAAACGGTTATCTGCACATCGCTTGATTCCAACGTGCCTGCCGTCGCCGCATGTAAAATTTCCATATAGGTACCTCTTATGAGTATTATATCACTATAGAAAAAAACAGCTAGAGCGGAAATCCGATTTACCGGGAGAGCAAAAGCGATAGGCTTATAATCAACAACCCCGACGCACGAATAAGATTTATCACCGCAAATACATCAGTAGCGAGGAATGAGCTTGACACTGTAAAAAAACTCCATAATACTTGATCACGCCGGCTTATTCGCCGGTATCGTCTCTGCCGGTACGGACTTAATCAACAGCAATAGAGATTTTTATTATGGGGCTGTCCAAAAACTTCAGTTTTTAGATGCGACCGGTTCGGTACAAAATAACGCAGGAGAATCAGAATGACGTATCAGGTAAGAAAAATTTTTTTAAACGATCCCCAACAGCGGCAACAAGTGATCGATCTTTTGGAATCGGATGACCTGCATATTGATTCCTGCCTTGACACGACATACGGGTTATTCGATGAAGCGGACACGCTTGCCGCAACCGCTTCCGCCTATAAAAATACACTGCGCTGCATTGCCGTCCGAAAAGCCCTGCAAGGGGAAGGGTTACTGCCGCCCTTAATGTCAGAACTGATTGCAGACAGGAATGAGCACGGATTTTTCAACCTTTTTATCTATACAAAGCGGAAAGCCGCTCCGTTTTTTGAAAGACTCGGGTTTTATCCTATCGTTACGGTTGCGGATACACTCGTCTTTTTGGAAAACAAAAAGAACGGTTTTGAAAAATACCTTGTCTCATTGCAGAAAACCGGAATGTATTCAGGCACTGTAGGCGCTATTGTGATGAATGCCAATCCTTTTACCATAGGACATTATTACCTTGTCGAACAGGCTGCGGCAGCTGTTGACCACCTGCACCTCTTTATGGTCTCGGACGATGCTTCCGCTATCCCTTTCGCAGTACGAGAGCGGCTGATTAAAGAGAATACCGCTCATTTTAAAAATATTTCGTACCATAGAACCCAAGACTACCTCATATCGTCTGCAACGTTTCCCGCCTATTTCCTCAGAGATTCCGATGAAGCCATCGCTCTGCAAGCCGCCTTGGACGCCGATATTTTTATCGCTATTGCCCATGCACTCAACATTACGCATCGCTTTGTCGGCAATGAGCCGTTTAGCCATGTAACCGGTCTTTACAACCGCATCTTGCAGGATTCGTTGCCTGCGCACGGCGTACAGCTGCATGTTATTCCACGCAAAACCGAAAACGGCGTTCCGATCAGCGCCTCCGCCGCCCGGCGACTGCTGCAGCAAGAAGATTGGACAAAACTGGCGGCTATAGTACCTCCGGCGACACTCCGCTTTTTTCAATCGCCGGAAGGTGGTCGTATTGTGCAAAGCTTAAAACAGGTGAAGGATATTACCCACTATTAAAAGCAGGTTGTTCAGGCATATCGCATACCGAAGATGAGATTGCCCGAAGCACTGTAGTTTTTACCTACGACGGCAAAGATTGCCGGTTTCCCCGATAGCCATGTCCCTGCCCCACTTGACTTCTTTAGGGGGGGGGGGGGGGGTAATATGGAAGAAAGATTGTTCACTGAATAGGCCGCTATGAAAATGTATATCGTCATCTTCATACGGCTGTCGAATTTATAAGAACATCAAAAGGAGTTTTCTATGAAAAGCAAAAAAATTACTGCAATGGCAGTATTAGCGGTTATGAGCTGCAGCATCCTTTTTGCAGCAGAGGCAAAGAAAGATGCAAAAAAGCAAGACCAGGCAATCTCCGACCGATTGGAATTTACTCTTACCCCTGCACTTGGGGTTTCACAGGTATTCGGTTTCTCATTAACCCAATTTGATATCGGCTTCCATGCGGCAATGCTTGGTTTACCAAATCCGGCAAAAGAATGGTATAGAAACCTGATGTACATTGTAAATATCGATCTCGGAATAGGGGGGAAGCTGAAAATTTACCCTAATGACAAGACTGACAGTGCGGTACTTTTTCGGATGTCAGTATTATGCGGTTATAGTTTTAAACCGGTGAAAAACTTATATTTAACCCCTGCTTTCGGATTAGGTTTTACCGCAGGTTCAATAAAAACAACCTCAACTATTGAAACTCCTGCAATTGGAAGTCCTAGCAATCCATATTATTATATTCCGGCACAAAAAACGGAAGTTAAAAATGTGTATAAGCTGGGGGGACTTTGTCTTGCATATTACTTTGGCATTAAATACTTTTTTACCGATCTTATCGGTATAGAAGCTACTTTTATTGATACAATGACCATTCCTATTACGTCTGGTACTAGTTTTAGTAATACACTTGTTTTCAAAGTAGGCCCTACCTTCAAGCTCGGTATGAAGGTATAAGCGGCTAAAAAATAAACAGCCATGCCGGCTCATTAACAAGACCCCCCGATAAAAGAAACACTCTTTTATCGGGGGGGATGTTAGATAAAAGATCGATGTACGTTCTCCTGTGTGTACTAAAAGTATATCGATACAAGTACGGCCGGAAAATAACAACGGCACAGTGAATAATGCGAGAGAGGGATAGCTATGAAAAAGATTTATCTTTTGTGCGTGTGGTTACTTGTTGTTGTCGGCGTGGCGTATGCGCAAGAGTTTACTTACTATTATAACTACACAAACGGTTGGACGGGCGAAGCGTCAATAAAGTATATATGCATTGACGAAGATGGTACAGTATTTGATGAAATAATTGAGGAAAGATTATCCGGCATTATGGCAGAGGGCGCTCGTGCAAGAGGTTATAAATCCTTCAAACCTATAAAAAAACTGACCGAAAGAGATTGGTGGCTGATTTGGTCGGCTCTCGGCGAATACAATGTAGCTGACGAAGAAATATACGCCCTTATTATAAAAAAAGTACAAGGCGAATTGTTTCTGCTAGTCAGAATACAAAACAATGGACAATCTATTAATTGGGTCGCGTATGAACTTTATTAACCGAACCTTCGAATGGAAAGGAGGAGATATTGTCATGCTTTTGATAGGACGCTGAAAGGAAAAGCAATACTTGACCTTTGGTTAAAGCGCTGGCAGAAGATGGAGATTAAGGTTGTTTTTCACGAAGACAAGGACAACCTTTTATATTCGACGTATGAAATTATGAAGATGGAAGGAGTATACGATGAGCAAAAACATGAATGAAGTAGACTTAGGCGTAATTGCTTACCAGTGTATTGCAAGGAGCCGTGAAGGGAGATGCAATGGCAAATGTGAGAAGTGCTTGTATAATATCAATCTTTATAGCGGAACGCCGGAAGAAAAAGCATTTGCAATGGCATCAAAGAACGCGCAGTATGAGTATAGCCATCAAAGTGGCGATGAATCATTAGGGCTTTTGGTCCTTGCGCTTATTTGCATTGTGTGCCTATGGTGCTGCACACCGAGCGCGTGTTCGAGTAAGAAAGAAGTTACTCATAATGAGAGCGCAGTAGAAAAAACACTTGCTGTAGCTCAAAAAGATGAAGCGCCGAGTGAATTTGTTACATTTCATCCACAGCCGTACAAGCAGCCGGATTTAGAAGCGACCCTTAGAAAGGTGCACGCAACAATCCGCGATGTTAATTACGACGGGAAAATTAACTGCATTGACTATGCCGTGCGCTTTTATGAGCTTATGCCGATGACAGTATTTGGCTGGCATAAGAATACGGAAGCCGGTGTCCTTAATCATTTGTTTGTAGGGTATAAAGATAATGCAATAAATAAAGTGCGCCTTGTTGAACCGCAAGAAACTACATGGGTAACACCGCAGGATTTTTGGGGTGATAGATACGGAAAGAAGTACATACTTGTTGATGAAGCGGAAATTTAGGAAATTTACGGCAAGTACCGTGAATGGGATTGGGATAATTATAACAAGAGAGGATGGGAATGGAACGAAGAGACGGGCGTTCTTATGGAACCGGTTATATCAATTCTTTTCAAGATCTTGAAGGAAATACGCACCAGATAGATATCTTTGTAGGGTGTTCTTCATTAAGCTTAAAAGAAAAAAAGAAAATACGCGACACCGGCTACACGGGCGGATTTTGATGCCATCGTTTGCGATGAGTAAAAATACACAACTATAAGGAGGAGTTGAGAAAATGATATTAGAATTAACCAAAGAAGAACTTGTTATTTTAAGCAGAGTGATTGTAAGACTGGATGCTCAAGATACCACTAAAGGACTTGAACAAATCAAAGCAGTATTTGATGCTTATTACGCCGCAGCGGATAACGGTAGTATCACAAAAGAATATAGCCAGAAGGAATATGATGGATTATATAAAAAAATCGAAGATGCAATGCGCTTCGAAAAAAGTAGAGAGGAGCTACTATGAAAAAGATTATTGTATGTATGTGTTTGGCGTTGGTTATGGGAACGGCATATGCACAAGGGCTATTTAAATATTTGGAATAGTCACCGAGTGAGTTTATAACCTATCATCCGCAGCCTTATAAGCAACCTGACTTAGAGGCGACGCTTAGAAAGGTTTACACAACGATTCGCGATGTTAATTACGACGGAAAGATTAACTGTATCGATTATGCCGTGCGCTTTTATGAGCTTATGCCAGCAACAATACTTATTTGGCATAAAAACACGGAACCCGGTGGCCTTAATCATTTATTTGTGGCTTATAGGAATAATGCGTTAGATAATGATGTGCTTCTTGTTGAACCACAAGAGACGACATGGATAACACCACAAGACTTTTGGGGAGAACTGTTTAAGAAAAAATATATCCTCATGGACGAAGCAGAAATCTGGGAAATTTACGGTAAGTACCGTGAGTGGGATTGGGATAATTATAATGGGAGAGGCTGGGTATGGAACGAGGAAAAGAAAAAATAAAGAGCGCAGTTCTTGAAATACATTACCGTATTTGAAAAAACTTCGTTTCTTTCTTTTATGGTTCCGATAGGGCTGGAACTTAAATACTATTTTACACGCGATTTCGGTATCAGTATTACCGGTATGTGGTCATGGGGGATAGGGGCTTTGATTACGGCTTCCGAAATACCCGCTGCTAATGCTTCCGAATTCTTTCTGCTGGCATCGATGGTTCATCCTACAAGCACTAATTTTTCGATAAAAATCGGTCCGACAGTCAGAATACCCGGGCAAAAAGGCTTAGGCGAAAAAATCCGTGCATTGCAAAATAGAAGATGAAAGGAAAGTTTCCTATAATTCATAATTCTTAATTAAGAATTCTACGGCGTAAAGCGGATGCGCTGCCAATAACTGTTATACAGCTCCAAGTTTACGCCGAGGTCTTTTTTAAGAACGCAATCTTTCAGATCGTCGAGCGTGTAGTGCGGTTGCTTCTTTTGATAGTTCCCCGCCTCCGTGTGAATGGAAGACGGAAAGCCGAACGTATCTAAAAATTCGGCATAGATTGCAGGGTCGAGCATAAAGTTGATAAAGGCGTGCGCGAGCTCCGGATGCGGGGCGCCTTTGGGAATACAGAAGCTGTCGATGTACAGCGGAGAGTGAATGCCGGACGGAATAAAGAAATCGACATATTGAGCCTGATCGTCCTGCAGCTCCGCAAATACCGCCTCCGCATAGCCGTGCACCACGAGAAAATCCCCCGATGCAAAAGACTTAGCAAACCCGTCCGCATCAAATTTTACGAGATTGGGCTTCCAGCCGTTTTGGATTAACCGATATGCCTGTTCCAGTTCTTCGGGATTGGTACTGTTAGGCTCATAGCCTAAGACACCCAATGCAGCACCCATCACCTCCCTCATATCATCCATCATCGTCATTCTGTTTTTTAAATCTTTCCGCTCAAAGATATTCCAGCTCCGCTCATAGTCGCCTACTTCTTTGGTATTTACCGCAATACCCGCAGCGCCCATATAATACGGCACCGAAAATTGCATCTGAGGATCGTAGTCGATTCGGCTGAGTACTTCGGGGCGTAGATAGCGGATGTTCGGAATTTTGGAGATGTCGATAGGTTCGAGCATGTTCAGTTTGATCATAATGGAAACATAGTCTGCCGAAGGAACAACCAAGTCGTAGCCTTTTGAACCGGCCATGAGTTTGGCAAACATATCTTCGTTGGAAGCAAAATCGTCGTAAACAACTTTGACGCCGTATTTTTTTTCAAAGGCTTGGATAACGGAATCGGGAGTGTAGTACGTCCAATTATACAAATGGAGAACCGTTTCTTGCTTATTGCGGCATGCGGCAAGAGCAATAAGACTATAGAGAATGAATACGATGCATAAAAAAGCGCATCCGATAGTTTTAAAACGGCGATTCATAGCCTACCTCACGATAAGATTATATGCTTCTAAAAATCCAATCGGGTTTTAGAGATGCCCTATAGAATATACAAGAAACACTCGATAGATGACAAGCGAAATATTACTAATCATCCGATGTACTTGAAAGAAGACTTGACAATTTTTCAATATAATAGAAAATATTTTCTATGAAACCTCGAAAAATTTGGATAATTACTTGTTTATTCTCCGTTATTCTCATTTCTACCGCATCGTATGCGCCGTCGATCTTTGCTCAATCACAGCAGGATCAGGGGCAAAGTACGATACCGTATATGCAATACCTGCAATACTTAAATGAAGCGCTTCAGCGTTATTATGTTGATGAAGTAAATCCGGAAGTGCTCTTTCAGGGTGCGGCGGAAGGAATGCTTAACGCACTTAAAGATCCGTATACTATGTATATCGACAACTCCAGCTTGACCGGCGTCGGGCTGCAGGATACGACAACCGGCTACTTTGGCGGAATAGGCATTACGTTTACAAAGCCGACCGCTTCAACCGCAGAACGTCCGTCCTATATTGAAGTTGTCTCCGCCCTCGAAGGAACCCCTGCGTGGAAAGCCGGTATTCAAGCAGACGACCTTATTACCGAGATAGAAGGTGAATCCACCGTCGAGATGACACAGGCGGATGTCGTTGCAAAGCTTCGGGGAAAAATCGGCTCTTCCGTGACGGTAACCGTCCGGCGCGGAAAGAATATGGAGTTTCCCGCTAAGCTGGTGCGGGCACGGATTGAAGTACCGACCATTAAATCTATGAAGCTGACGAGCGATATCGGTTATATCCGCTTAATAGAGTTTAACCCCAACAGTTGTCGCCGTATACGGGAAGCGATGGAAGAAATGCAAGCGGAAGGGGTAACCAAATTGGTGCTTGACCTACGGAATAATCCGGGCGGACTTATCACCGCAGCGGTCGATACGGCAAGTCTTTTTATCAAAGAAGGGGTGATCGTTTCTACAAAATCGCGGATTCCGCAGCAGAATCTTGAGTTTAACACAAACGTATTGGTAGATGCGGAATTTGCGAACGTGCCGCTCGTCGTACTTATCAATAAAGGTTCGGCCAGCGCTTCGGAGATATTGGCTGGAGCGTTAAAGGATTATAAGCGCGCATACCTCGTCGGAGAAACCAGCTACGGGAAAGGTTCCGTACAGCAGATATTCGATTTAACGCAAAAAGATTCCTTTAAGATGACTATTTCGCGCTACTACACGCCGAGCGATGCGAATATCGACAAGATCGGTATTAAACCGGACAAAGAAGTGCTGTTGTTCCCGGCGTTATCGGCGGATGATGAAAAGAACCTTGAAAAACTTTTCAAAGATGAAAAGCTTGCCGATTTTGTAAAGAACAACAAGGATTTAACTGCCACGCAGATTACCCGTTATGCGGAAACGCTTGCAAAAGAATATTCCCTTAACAAAGAATTACTCCGTATACTAATCCGGCAGGAATATAATAGAACGCACACCGCTCCGGCGGCCGATATCGAATACGATGCGCCGCTGCAGGAGGCTGTTAAAATCCTCAAGAGCGGAACCTTGCCGCAACTGCTCAAAAACAGCAAAACCGTGCGCCAAATGCAGGAAGAAGCGGCTGCGGAAGAATCCGCCGCCGAGGCGAAGAAAGCATCCTAAACCGGCTACGGGGAGTCGGTAATTGGTAGTATGAAGCAATTTATTATCGAACGCGAACCGGATGCTAACGGTATGCTCAGTTTGAGCGGCAAGGATTTTGTCTATTTGATAAAAGTACGGCGTATGCGGGAAGGCGATGCACTGCATGCTCTGCTGCCGCAAAGCGGTGCTGCCGAAATGGTAATCGATTCGATAAACACCGTAAAAAAAGAACTGCGGTTAAGACGGCAGACAGCACCGCTCGGCGCGTCAAGAACAGCACCGGCGGCCGAACTTATCTTATTGCAGTGGGTGCTCAAAGGTTCCAAAACCGACACGATTATCCGGCAGGCAACGGAAGCCGGTATCCGCGCCGTGCTGCCGGTGATTGGAGAGTTTTCCGTTGCAAAAAAGCAAAATCCCGCGCAGCTTGAACGGTTCCGGCGCATCATCAAAGAGGCGCGGCAGCAATCCGGTTCTCCGGTGGATACCGCCGTTACGGAACCCGCTCCGCTTGCCGCGGTGCTCAACACCTTAAAAGCGCTTATACCGGACGCCGGCACCGTGTTCGCTATGTGCAGCGAAAACTCCGAAGCTTCCATCGGTTTTCACCAACTGCTCGCCGCCAAACCTTCCCGCATTGTGCTGGCAATCGGAGCGGAAGGGGGCATAAGCCCTGCGGAAGCGGCGGTACTCCGCGGGGCGGCATTTCAAACAGTTCATTTTAAGACAAATGTCTTACGCGCGGAAACCGCTGCACTGTATGCAATCGCGGCGGCGCAAACTATTATAAACGAGGCTGACCAATGGCAATTACCCGTATAAATCTCTTGACAATTCCCATCGATATTCTCCCTGATGAAGATATTGAACAAACCGTAATGGATATGTTGAGCAAAGAAGAACCTCAGCAGATTGTGTTTATTACAATCTGGGATTTGCTGAGGGCGCGCCGCGATGCGGAGTTCCGTGCAATGCTGGAACAAGCAGCGCTCTGTCTTCCGCTTTCCAAAAGTTTGTTAAAAGCGGCGCACTTCCTTAAACTGCCGGTACCGATCAGGCGGGACTCTTTCGATATGATTATCAGGATTCTGAACATCATCGATTCGCACTTCAAATCGCTCTATTTACTGGGCGGACGGGCGCAAAACCTCCTCGATGCCGAACGCAATGTACATGCAACCTTTCCGGGTATCGGAATTGTCGGCCGCTTTAACGGATTTTACCGCAAGAGTATGGAACCCGACATAATCCTTTCGATTGTCAAAGCTCATCCCGCCCTGCTGATTGCCGGAAACGGTATTCCCGGCGGCGTTCGATGGATTTATCGGAACAAAGCAAAATTACCCGCAAGTATTTTTATCCACAACAATGACATCATCGATATCTTTGCAAAACGTAAAAAACGTACTTCCGATGCGGCGTTTAGAAAAGGCCATGAGTTTTGGCCGCAGCTGCTGCGCAACCCTTTTAAAGTGTTCTATATATTCCGCTATGCCCTCTTTTTGCTGATCGTGCTGTTCTACCGGCTCTTTAGAACATAACGAGAACAGGCAATTATGAAAGAGCATTCCTTACTGGATACCGAAACCGTAAAGACCTACCTTGTTGAACGGCGCCGGCTGTTTGCCCCGGATGAACCGCTCGATGCGGAGGAGATCGGAGACGGGAATATCAACTATGTATTCCGTGTGCGTTCCCGTACAAGCGGAAAGAGTATTATTGTAAAGCAGGCGGATAGGCTGCTCCGCTCATCGGGGCGTCCGCTCGACATTACCCGCAGCAAAAGAGAAGCGGAAGCGCTCCGTATCTATGCAGCTCTTACGCCGCAGTTCATACCTCACTTTTATGCTTACGACGATGGGATGAGCGCTATCTGCATGGAAGATATTTCCTATTGCGGCAATTTGCGGAAAGAATTGATGGCAGGCCGGTTACTTCCGGTATCTTTTGCGGAAAATGCCGCTTCTTTTTTAGCCGATGCGGTTTTTCCGACAAGCGGCCTTTTTTTGCCGCCGGAGGAAAAGAAGGCGCGGGTAAAAGCGTTTATCAACCCCGAACTGTGCGCAATTTCCGAAGCACTGGTGTTTTCCGAACCGTACTGCAACGGCAAAAACCGTAACCGTATCACCCCCGGAAACGAATCCTTTGTCAAAAAGACTCTTTACACCGACGAAGCGCTTAAAGCAGAGGTCGCTTCGCTGCGGGAAACGTTTATGAATAAGGCGGAAGCGCTCATCCACGGGGATTTACACACCGGCTCGATTTTTATCGGCAAGAGCATTGACAGCAGCAATAGTCTCGGCAGTAATAGCGCAAATGAGCATTGCATGAAGATTATCGATCCCGAATTTGCCTTTTACGGCCCAATCGGCTACGACCTCGGCAATATCATTGCAAACCTTTATTGCGCATGGATGTATGCCGCTTTCATCCGCGGCGCCAATGCCTTTACCGAGCGGATAGCCGCCGCGATCGAAGCTCTGCCGCAGCTTTTTACCGCCAAAGCATTAAAACGGTGCAAGACCGTGCCGTTGAGCGACCCGCTCTACAACGAGAAGTATATCCGGCGGCGGCTGGCTGAAATGGTTGCCGATGCCTACGGCTTTGCAGGTACCGAAATGATCCGCCGTACAGTCGGCGACACCAAAACCGCCGAATTTGACGCAATGGGTTCGGATGCGCGGCGGATTACTATGGAACGCATTGTAATACAAACCGCCAGCACACTAATCAAACAGCGGCGGCGAGCAGGCATCGGAGCGCGTACGGCCGAATACTTTAGAGCATCGCTAAAAACTCGGCTGGATTTTTAGAGGTTCCCTTTAAAGTCTTATTTAAAAAAGTATGTATGTGCTTTATAATATCTCCGATGAAACAGACATCCGTACAATACACTCTTGATACCCTTGATACTCTTGTAAAAATAACTCGCTGCCGCCTGCAACGGATAAAAACGATGGGGCTGCTGTTCTTCCTGTTGTGCGTTGCGTGCGGAAATGCCGCGGCGGAGACCCGTTTGAAATTGGGAATTGAGCGGCTGCCTGAGTACCGCGAAGTTTTTGCCGGAAAACGGGTCGGCCTGATTACCAATCAAACAGGCATCGATGCCGAGGGAACGCCGTCCGCGGTACTATTGAGCAGGGCGGCGCAACTGACGGTGCTTTTTTCACCGGAGCATGGCATACAGGGCAATGAGCGGGAAGGCGCTTCTATCGGGCACAGTACCGACCCGCGCACGGGGCTGCCGGTATACAGTCTATACGGAAATACCAAGCGCCCGACGCCGGAGATGCTGAAAGATATCGATGTGCTCTGCTTTGATATTCAGGATGTCGGCGCCCGGTTTTATACCTATATTTCTACCATGGCATACTCGATGGAAGAATGTGCCCGGCATAAAAAACGCTTTGTCGTGTTCGACCGGCCGAATCCGATCGGCGGCTCCGTCGAAGGGAATATGCTGGAGCTTGAGTACCGCTCGTTTACGGGATATTTTCCCATTGTGCAGCGGCACGGTATGACGGTCGGGGAACTTGCTCTTCTCTTCAACACCGAATACGGCATCCGCTGCGATTTAACGGTCATCCCGATGGAAGGATGGAATAGAACCGCTTATTTTGACGAGCTGCCTTTGATATGGGTGCCGCCGTCTCCCAACATTCCGTCAGCTCAAACCGCGCTCGTCTATGCGGGTGTCTGTTTGTTTGAAGGGACAAATCTTTCAGTGGGAAGGGGAACGGCGATGCCGTTTCAGTATCTTGGGGCTCCCTATATCGATGCCTACCGTCTAGCCGAGCAGCTGAACAGGTTGGACTTGGACGGGGTTCGCTTTTTGCCCGCCTTTTTTACCCCGACGCTTTCACTCTATGCGGGAAAGCTGTGCGGAGGCGTACAGATTGCCGTTACCGACCCCCACAGTTTTGCGCCCGTTAAAACGGCAATCGCCATGTTTTATGAGCTCAAACACCTATATCCGAACGAATTTACGATAAACAATGCAGGCGAAAAATACTGCGGTCTGCATTTATTAACAGGTTGTACACAGCTCACCGATTCCTCACAAACCGCACAGGATTATTTTACCCGAATTGAGAAAGAGAGCGCTCAATTCAGCAATATACGCAAGAAATATCTATTATACTGATATACTGAAGGAAGCTGCGGCGCAGATGTCCGCATATTTGCAAAAGACAATATCCCTGCTATACTCTGATTATATGAACACACCACACAAACTGCCTGTCGGCATACAGAGCTTTAAAGATTTACGGGAAAAGCATTTTTTATACGTTGATAAAACCGCATATATCGCGCAGCTTAGCCAAGCGAGTAAAGTCTTTTTCTTAAGCCGCCCGCGTCGGTTTGGGAAGAGCCTGTTTCTTTCAACCTTAGCAGCGTATTTTTTAGGACAAAAAGAGCTGTTTAAGGGGCTGTACCTTGAAAAAGCGGAAGAAGAGCAAGCCGTACGGGAAGGTAGAACTGCATGGGAAGAATATCCGGTGCTGTATCTGGATTTTAACACGGAAAATTATAATGATACACAAAGTATGCATAGTATTCTTCATACTCACCTAAACGGATGGGAAAAACAATATGGAGCAGACAATGCAGAACAAACATTTCCCAGCCGTTTTAAGGGACTTATCGAACGGGCTTACAAGCAAGCCGGTAAGCAGGTAGTCATTCTGGTAGACGAATACGACAAGCCCTTGCTGCAAACAATGGGGGTGAATGAGGAATTAAACGAACAATACCGCAATACGCTTAAAGCGTTTTATTCTGTAATCAAAACCTGCGACGAATATATCCGCTTTGCCTTTTTAACCGGAGTAACCAAGTTTAGTAAGATCAGTATTTTCAGCGACTTGAATAACTTACAGGATATATCACTGGAAAAACAGTATGCCGGTATCTGCGGTATGGCGGAAACAGAACTGAAAGATAATTTCCAGCCGGAAATTCAAGTCCTTGCCGATGAACAAAAACTATCGTATGATCAAACGCTTGCAGCCTTAAAGCAATGGTACGACGGATATTGCTTTTATCCCGGAAGCGATGGCATGTATAATCCATTCAGTCTATTAAATGCCTTTGTAAAGCAGCGGTTCGGCAGTTACTGGTTCAGTACGGGCACACCGACATTTTTAGTTAACTTCTTAAGAGAGGCACACTACTTTATCCCGGACTTGGATGGGCATGTAGAACTTACTGAATCAGGTTTGGAAACGTATCGGGCTGTAGGGCGGGATGCCTTACCTATTTTGTTTCAAGCAGGGTACTTAACGATAAAAGAGTATATAAGCGATCTGCGGCTGTATCGGCTTGGGTTTCCGAATGACGAAGTACGGTACGGCTTTTTAGAGAATCTGATGCCTGCATACTCCGACATACCATTCGGCCAAACAGGGGTGTCTGTAGGCCGGTTTGTACAAGATATCCGCAATGGCAAAGTGGAATCTTTTATGGAACGGATGCGGTCAATCATAGCAGGTATACCGTATGATATTAGCGAAGGAAACCGCACAATCAGAATCGCCATGGATGGCGGTTGTTCCACGCAGCAGCGATGTTTCGGCTCCGCCGAAACTCGTAGTCAAAACTATACACGGACGTATAGTTTTGACGATTCTACCGGACGCTCCGACTGTATAGTGCAAACAGCCGATAGCATCTACATTTTCGAGTTTAAGCTGACCGGCAGCGGCACTGCGGAAGATGCAATCAATCAGATAAAAGAGAATGGCTACGCTGCGAAGTACAAAGCAGAAGGGAAAAAGATAGTGCTGATCGGTGCGAGTTTTGACGAACAGGCGAGGACAATTAAAGAGTGGACGGTGGCTAATTCATAATTATGAATTAATTGTGTATCAGAATTTCAAAAAATGCAATAGATAGCCCATAGTACATATCTTAACAAATTATCACGACATTTTATCACGGAAGCAGACCTCTAACTGTAAGACTAAAGGCAAGACGCGCAAGACCCTGTTACGGCGGGCTTGCAAGCGGCTTGCTTACCATCAATCAGAAAGCCGGCCATATACCGGCTGTTTTGAGCGGTTAAACAGGTTCTTGTGGTCGTCTGTTTAATCGCTTAAACGCGAGACGGACTAGCCATAATGCTCCGGGAAGCACGTAGGGAAGACCACAAATCAGCCTTACGTGCTTTTTTTTGCCCTAATCGCAGGGGGAGGGAGAGTTGTTGTATGAGCTACGTTAAAAAGGTTCGAATTTTTACAGCAGATAGAGCAAAAGTGCTAGAGCAATCAATCAATAGCTTCATTTTAAAAGAGATGGAAAGGGGCTTTTACATTATCGACATTCAATATCAAGCAGCGTGTACACGGCATGATCACGCTGTCTATTCCTGCATGGTGTTCTACAGCGAACCTGTAGAGGAATGGTAGCATGACAAGTAAAGCGGCGTTAAAAGCAATTACGGAAGATGCGGTAATCCGCGAGGTAAAAGCGGTAATCGAATTAACCGGCCTTGCAATCCAGCGAATAAATACCGGCGCTTTTGCGGTCGGTACGGGTAAAGCACGCCGCTTTATTCGCAGTGCGAATAAAGGAACCCTCGACTTTGAAGGTTACGATAACCGCGGGCGGTTCGTCGGTATCGAGTGCAAGCGTCCGGTTGGCGGGCGTTTATCGGCAGAGCAAAAATACAGAATTAACGACATAAACAAAAAAGGCGGCGTTGCATTCGTGGTAACGAGTGTAGAAGCCGCATTACAGCAGCTGAAAAAAGCGGGCTGTATATAAAGGTGTACCAAAAGGGATTAGAGCGGGTGCAAGCCCCGCGCATCTTATAAGCTAAAAGACGGCCGTCTAAAGAGCTTAAAAACTTTGTACGAGGAGTATGGCTATGAACGAATTTTTCGAGATTGCGTCAAGATTTGCGTATGCAGGCGGCGATGTATCGTTCGATGTTGTTGAGGCACGAAAAGAAATCGATGCAGACGGCGTGTCGTATTGGACATTGAAAATTGCAGTGCAAAAAACACCGGAGCAGTTAGAAAAAGGAAATGGAGGGGCGAGCGATGCAGATAACCAATAAACAAAATTTACCGCTCGCATTCGTTAATGCGGTATCAACCGAAAAGCATAACAAAGACGGTGAGTATAGCGCAACGACCCTTAACAAGGGAGTAAAAGAAATCATCTTAACCAAACGACATTGGGACGAGCTTACGGATGATGTAGCGGATCGCGTTTGGGCGGTATGGGGTACCGCGGTTCATGCACTTTTTGAAGCGCAAAAAGACAGCTGCTTCCATGAAGAGCGTTTTAGCATTCCTGTATTACAGAGCGCCGTTACCGGTCAAGTCGATAGTTATGATATGGAAAAAGGAATTATCAACGACTGGAAAACCGCATCGGTATGGAAAGTTATTATGTCGGACTTTGAAGATTGGAAAAAGCAGGGAATGACATACGCATGGCTTTTAACTCAAAACGGACTTACCGTTAATAAGTGTCGTTTTATCGCTTTGTTAAAAGATCACAGTAAAACGAAAGCAAAAACAGACAGTCAATATCCGCAAAGCCCTGTTTTTATCTATGAGTTTGACGTAACAAAAGCAATGCTTGCAGAAGCCGAAGCGAGAATTTTTTCAAAAGTAAAAGAAATAGAAGCCGCGGAGAAAATGAGCGACGATGACATTTTGCCCTGTACAGCGTCTGAACGTTGGGCAGACGGTGAAAAATGGGCGGTTATGAAAATCGGCAGGAAAACAGCGGTTAAACTTTTTGACACACAAGATGATGCGAACGCGCACGCTAAAGAGCTCGGCGAAAAACATTACGTAGAGCACCGCCCCGCGGTCAGCAGAAAATGCAATGATTATTGTACATGTAAAGACTTTTGCAATTTCTATAAACAAATGCAAGAGGGCGGTACAGGGGGCGCGCTATGAACAATGTTAATTCTGTTGCGCTTATCGGGCGCTTGGTGAAAGATGCCGACATCAAATATTTGCAAAGCGGTACAGCGGTTGTGAATTTTAACCTTGCGGTAAATGAAAGCGTCAAAAACGGTAACTCATGGAGCCAAAGAGCGAGTTTTTTTGACGTAGTATTTTATGGACGACAGGGAGAGGGTTTGAGTCGCTATCTGGATAAGGGTAAGCAGGTTGCTATTACCGGTACACTACAACAACAGCGCTGGCAAAAAGACGGGCAGACAAAAAGCAAGATTGTTATCATTGCAAAAACAATCCAGCTTCTTGGAAGTGCCCGCGATGGCAATATGGGCGGTATGGTAAGCACTCCGCCCGCCGGTGAAGATGATTACGAGTGCATACCGTTTTAGGAGATAAGAAAAATGATACAAAGCGAAAATATAACTGAATTGCTGGTCGCTCTTGTGGCGGTACAAAGCGAGCTGCCGACAATGCCTAAAAACACGCCCGCGTATGGCTATAAATATGCGGATTTAGACACTATTACGCAAACGATAAAACCGATCTTGTATAAACACGGAATCGCTTATTTACAAAGTATCAGCGGATCATCGCAGGATCAAATGACGTTGACCACGCGCGTTTTTAACACAAAAGGGCAGTACATCGAGGACACTGCCGCACTACCTGTAATCACAAGCACAAAAAATAACGCAGCCCAAACGTTGGGGATGAGCATAACGTATATGCGCCGGTATGCACTGTGTGCAATGCTCGGTATCACCAGCGATGAGGACGTGGATGCAAACGCCGAGGGAAAATCGCAACCGCAAAAACAGACGCCTAAGCAAAGCACACCGCAAAAGCCGCAAGCCGCGCCGCAAGGATTTACGCCGAAAGGCGGAGAGGCGACACCGGATGAGCGGAAACAGCTTGATGAAATGTTCCGTTACAAACACCCGAACGGACAGCCTGTTTTTACACGCAGTGATATACAGGCGTTCAGTGCTATGCGGAAAGATAAAACAGCAAGCGAGCTAATAGCTATTGTCTATGACGAGATGGTAGAACGCTGCAAGAACGATGAGCCGCCGCAGGAAGACCTGTACTAAGGAACGGAAGGAGTGAAAAGTATCACGGTAACGCTCAAAAGAGTTTTTAATAAAGGGCATCTCTGCTTTGAGCTTCCCAACAACCTCGTAGATAAAGAAGGGATAAAACAAATCCTTTCTTATTGCCGCGATAAGAAAAACGATTATATCAGCGTTACCCTGACGCCTCCGCGCCGACCGCGCAGTACAGGAGATCGCTCGCAAAATCACCATTTAAACGGGCATATCATGCAGATATGCGCCGAAACAGGGAATGACTACGAGACGGTAAAAGCAGCGGTTAAAATGATAGCCTGCGAAAGTTTCGGCTATCCGTATACCGAGTTTCACGGGGTAATCGTTCCGCAAGGTGAATCGAAAGCGAGTACAGAGGAATGCGCGTACTTGATAGAAGCGTCGCATTTATTAGCAGCTGATTTAGGCATTATCCTAAAAGAGGAATAGCAGATGACAGAGCAGCAAGAAAAACAGCGCCGCTATGCACTGGCAAAAAGCGGCGGGGTATGTGAAGTCTGCGGGCAGCGTCCTTTGTGTGGAGCGTTGCAAGGGGCGCACCGGATTGGCAACACAAAATCAAACCGTGCGAAGTACGGCGATTTTATTATCGACCATATTTTAAATATCGGCATGACGTGTAGTCTGCGGTGCAACGATGCGCTTGACATTAGCCGAAACGAAGGCGCTTGTATTGCGCTTTGTAAAGCGATTTACGAGCGGGAGGCGCTCAAATATCAAACGGGTAGACAGTAGGCAGCTTTCGTTATTGTTCGATATCCCGTACTACAGCGAAGCGCAAACAGACAATCAAAGATTTATGAATATGCAAAAACGCTACATCATAGATAACGATACAAAAGCGCTCGCCGATATGTACCGGCTCGGTGTGAGAGTTGCGCTTAAAATGATTAACAAGTTCGCTGGATCGAATCGGCACCTTCAAAGCCTTGCGCGGATGGAGCGGAACGAGAAAGCGCATAGCGCCTCAAGCTACATTATCGAACAATACTTAAAGCGTCCTACGTTCTACATAAAAAAAAGCTATACGGCATACCTTTATAAACGGGTGCAGTACGAACTTTTTTATCATCGGAAAATCGACGCAGCGATTATCTACTGCGATATGACAAACGCGCTTTATTCATAGCGAGGATGAATGTATGACACAGGCTTATTTAATTGCATATCGTGATAATGCGATACGCTGCATTCTTCGTTCGTAATGAAGAATGCAGAAGGATTTAACGACTCCGTAAGCGGGTTATAAAACAAATAGTACACGCCGGATGAGACGGCGAGGAGGTGTGTTATGGAAAAGGTCGCATTGCAAACACTTAACGGCGGTGCGGTGATCGACTTGTTCAATGCAGAGTATGAAAAACTACTTGCAAACGTGAACGATGAGAATACCAAGCCGGAAGCAGCGCGAAGTATCAAAATTGAGTTGAAAGTAAAACCGGAAAAGACGCGGCGAGTAGCAACCGTACATATATCGGTTACGTCTAGTCTCGCTCCGATTAAACCGGCGGAAACGGTCATCTTCTTTGATACCGACAATGGGGAGCTTGCCGCTTTTGAAGATGATCCGAAGCAGCAATCGCTCGATTTTAAAGCTGGCACAGTAGCTGCCATAGGAGGTTAAACGTATGGATTTTGGAAAAGAAGCAATCGAAAAGATTGAACAGCTGGTAAAAGACAGCTATGCCGTACAGGTGGATGGTAAAACATACAGTGCGCAGGATTTAGAACCTGTACTGTATGAGCCTAAGGCGGCTGCTATCAATGTTTCAACACTTACAGGGTTTGTTGATTTTATCGAGAGGAATATTGATGATCTCGATTTTGAAAATTATTACACTGCTGTTGTTGACGATCCTGAAAAAGTTATGTTGTGCTCTGCTCTTTCGGGAGAAAAGAGGGCTCGAGAGGTGCTTGTAAACGCGAGGCTTGATAGTTACATGCAGACTTTCCCGTTTGGACAGTTTATGCCGCAAGAAGAATTTATCATCAGGTTGCATTCACTGTTTGAAAGAAAAGCGGGCGATGACTTTGATTACGTTGCGCTGATGGTTTCAAAAATAGTGCAAGCTGACACTGCCGATACGGATGATGACGGTATTACGCAACACGTAACCGTCAAAAGAGGCATAAGCGGTGCATTAAAAGAGAAGGGAGAGATAAAGCCGATCGTCCGCCTTTCCCCGTACCGGACATTCAGAGAGATTGCGCAGCCTGAAAGTCAATTTTTATTGCGCATCAGAACGGATGATGAAGGATCGGTACAAGCTGCGTTATTCGAGGCTGATGGCGGAGCATGGCGTAATGAAGCGCGTTTACAGATTGCCGCATATTTGAAAGAACATATCAAAGTATCGGTGATTGCTTAACACCTTTACTCCCCGCTGCTTTTATATCGGCGAGGAGTATCGCCTCAAAAGGATATTGAAGCATGACATACGAAGAATTTTTGAAAGAGAAAATCGCAATCGCATCATCAAGCGGTTTTTCTGTAGCTGAAAATGACATACATCCTATTTTAAAGCCTCATCAAAAAGATGCCGTAAAGTGGGCAATCGCCGGAGGCTGCCGTGCAATATTTGCAAGTTTCGGATTAGGTAAAACGGTTATACAACTTGAGATACTCCGTTTAATTTTAGCAAAAGAAGGTGGCAAGGCGTTGATTGTAACACCTTTGAATATCGTTGACGAATTTTATCACGATGCGCAAATGCTTCTTGATAATCTTCCTATACGGTATATTAAAACGCAAGAAGATATAGCGGCGGCAAGTGAAGCAATTCTTATTACAAACTACGAGCGGGTGCGGGATGGGAATATCAATCTTGATTCGTTCACAGCGTGTAGTTTAGACGAAGCGTCTGTACTGCGCTCTTACGGCTCTAAAACGTATCAAGAGTTTTTACCGAAGTTTAAAAATATACGCTATAAGTTTGTTGCAACAGCGACGCCCTCTCCGAATAAATATAAAGAGCTTATCCATTATGCGGGTTTTTTAGGCGTGATGGATAACGGTCAAGCACTTACCCGTTTTTTTAAACGGGACAGCACGAAATCTAATAACTTGACGCTTTACCCGCATAAAGAAAAAGAATTTTGGATATGGGTTTCTACGTGGGCGCTTTTTATTACAAAACCCTCCGATGTTAATCCTTCTTATTCCGATAGCGGGTATGATTTACCGGCGTTAAACGTTATCTATCATAAGGTGTCGGTTGATAATGCAACGGCCGGATGTGAAGATGACGGGCAAGTAAAAATGTTTCGAGATGCCGCGCTCGGTTTAAAAGAAGCATCGAAAGAAAAGAGAGACAGTATCAGCGATCGAGTAGCGCAAACACTTCAGATAGTGCAGGCCGCCCCTGACGATCATTTTATCCTCTGGCATAATTTAGAAGCAGAGAGGTGCGCTCTTCAAAAAGCCTTCCCTGATGCAGGCTTTGTTTATGGCAGTCAAGACCTTGAAAAGAACGTCGAAATTACGAGGGCTTTTAAAAGTGGCAAATTACAATATCTTGCGACCAAGCCTGATATATCGGCGCAAGGCGGCAATATGCAATATCATTGCCATAAATGTATTTTTGTCGGTATTGATTATAAGTTCAATGATTTTATTCAAGCGGTACACCGCATCTATCGGTTTCAACAGTCATACCCCGTTGAAGTACATATTATCTACACCGAAAGTGAACAAGCGGTATTAAAGGCTTTAGAGGAAAAATGGGAGCAGCATAAACATCTTGTATTCCAGATGACAGAGATTGTCCGTAAATACGGATTATCTTCAATAACGCTTGCAGAAAAGCTCGCCCGTACGATCGGTGTTGAAAGAAAGGTAATTGAAGGAAAGCACTTTAAAGCGGTTTTAAACGATAATTGTATCGAGCTTCCTACAATGGCAGATAACACGGTTGACCTTATCGTTACCTCAATCCCCTTCAGCAATCACTACGAATATACGCCGACCTATAATGATTTCGGACACAACGAAAATAACGAGAAATTCTTTCAACAGATGGATTTTCTCACCCCGCACCTCTTGCGGGTATTAAAACCCGGGCGGCTTGCCTGTATCCATGTCAAAGACCGTATCTTGTTCGGTAATGCGACCGGAGACGGAATGCCGACAGTAGATCCTTTTAGCGACATGACAGTATTCCATTTTTTAAAGCATGGGTTTCGCTATATGGGGCGCATTATTATCACCACCGATGTCGTACGGGAAAACAATCAAACCTATCGGCTCGGATGGACTGAACAATGCAAAGACGGTTCAAAAATGGGTGTAGGATGCCCTGAATACATTCTGCTTTTCCGAAAGCTCCCAACCGATACGACGAAAGCATACGCAGATACGCCGGTACAAAAGACGAAAGAAGCATACAGCCGCGGCCGCTGGCAAATTGATGCGCACGCATATTGGCGATCAAGCGGGGACAGATTAGTAACACTCGAAGAGTTAAAAGAATGTCCGGTATCCGATATGCAAAAGCTCTACCGGCACTATTCAAAAGAGCATGTTTACAATTATGCCGAACATGTCCGGCTCGCAGAAGAACTAGACGAAGCACGGAAGCTACCGGCTTCATTTTCTGCTATTAGCAACGCTTCTCCAAGCGAGTATGTATGGGATGATGTCAATCGTATGTATACACTCAATAGCGAGCAGTCTCGAAAAGCGCTTAATATGCACATTTGCCCGCTGCAAATCGATGTCGTTGAACGCCTTATTGAGCGGTATTCAAATTCAGGCGAGGTTGTCTACGATCCGTTTGCGGGGCTTTTTACCGTGCCGTATATTGCCGTAAAAAAAGGCCGCTATGGTATTGGGCATGAGTTAAACGAGATTTCATTTAATGATGGCGTTGCGTATTTGAAAGAAGCTGATATTGAAAAGACAGTGCCAACGCTTTTTGATTTAGATGATTTTAAAATTGCAAAATAACGGAGCTTCAATATGGCGAAAAGTTTTATCTTTTATGAAACCTTTGCAAAACAATTAAAACTATTAGACAAAGAATTGCGCTATAGGTTTTATGAAGCGATTATTGAATACGGGCTTTACGGTACGGAACCTGATTTTACAGGGCTTGAGGCGTGCGCATGGCTTCCAATACAAGAAGCGATAGACAATGCCAAAGCCCGCCGCATAAAAAATACCGAAGACGGGAAAAGAGGCGGGCGCCCTGAAATACCGCAAGAAATACAACAGGCAGTCTGTGAAGATTTACAAGCAGGGATGACACAAAAAGAGATTGCAGCAAAATACGATATAGCGCAGTCAAGCATATCGTATATCAAAAAAGAAGTTTTTGATAAAGAATATCAAAAACCCTCTGTAAATATCGAAAACCCTATACAAATATCAAAAACCCCTTTTGAATATCAAAAACCCAACGCAAATATCGAAAACCTTGATGTAGATGTAGATGTTAATGATAATGTTAATGTTGATGAAATAGTATCCCCGCCGGAAGAACCGGACGGGGATGTAAACCCTTCGCCTGTTAAAAACACACACACAATTCCGGAACAAGCGGAGCGTTTAGCGCACCTTCTCTATGACCTCCACCGGCAGTCAGACCCTCATTTCACTACCAGTCAAAAGCATATTGAGCAATGGGCGAAAGACATAGAAAAGCTGAGCCGCATTGATAAACGCAGCTATGAAGACGTTGAGAGAGTAATCCGCTGGGCAAAAACGGCGGATAATTTCTGGTGTCCAAATATCATATCGGGCGCAAAATTGCGAGAAAAATATCCGCGGGTATTTTTACAAATGCAGCAGCAATACGCCCGCTCCCCGCCGGAAGGAAAAAATAAGCGGTTTGACTACAACGTAACCGGCTCTCAAGAAGAGATGCCGTTTTAAGCTCAAGGAGAAATTATGCGTACATGTGAAATAAAGCAAGCAAAAAACTATACTCCGCTCTTTCACGGCAAAGAGGGAGTCTTTCACTGCGAAAAGCACGGGGATGTGAAGGTAATGCACCTAGACGGGGAGACCAAGCCGCCTGAATGCCCTATGTGTATGCAAGAGCGAGAAGAGCAAGAAAAGCGGGAAAAAAGTGAAGCGCTCCGATCGCAAAAGCTCACAGCAATGGGGATCCGCGACAAATATTTAAATGCAAGTTTTATAAACTACATTCCTCAAAATGAAACAGCAGCGCAATATCTTCACGATCTTTATGAGCTTGCCAAAAATCCGCGCGATACGTTCGTATTGCTCTATGGGAAAAGCGGCACGGGCAAAACCCACCTTGCAAGTGTAGCGGTAATACTCAACAAGGGAGTATATACAACATGGGAATTTTTAGACATGGAAATTCGGTCAACGTTTAATAGTTTCGCAGCAAAGAAAACAGAATACGAGCTTATTACTCATTATTGTACCATTCCGTTTCTTGTTATCGACGAAATCGAGAAAGGCAAGAATGAAGATGCAAAGATGCGCTGTTTATCGCTTATTTGCCGTGAACGGCATGAGCGCAACCGCCCGCTGTGGCTTGCCGGAAACTGTAATTACGAATGGGTAAAAACAGTGCTTGACAGTTCAGTGCTCGACCGGCTGAAACAAAAGGGAAAATCGTTCAATTTCTTCTGGGAAAGCTACCGCCCGAAGCTGCGGGAAGCGGAAGCGAATTAGAGAGGATGAGGTAAAGGAAAAATGATGAAAGAGCTATTATTTGATGTGAGGCGTGCGGCTGCCGGTGAGTATGAACAGGTAAACAAGCAGCACCTATTGTTCCATTCGTTGCATGAAGTGTATGGGATTTTAGCGGAAGAAATAACCGAAGCAAAAGAAGCTTTTGCAGAAACTGAAAGAATGTTTGATAGATTTTTTATGTGCATGCGAAAAGATAATTATAGTTCCGCAAATGAAAATCTTGAATACATCAAAGAAAATGCGCTCAATTGTGCTGCTGAAATGATACAAGTTGCAGTGATGGCACAAAAATCGATTGATAGTAATGCTGTGAAGGAGAAAATAAAATGACCATCGAAGAAATGAAAGCAAAAGGCTATAAGCGGTACACGGCGTATATCGAAAAACTGATAGTTACTAACGCTGTAGAGGTGTGGGCAAGAGATTGGGACGATGCTCGTGCTATGTTAGAAGAGGCAGCAAAAGCATTACCGTTTTCAGCTTTTGAAAACGAGGAATTACCTGATATTCAGCAGCTTGAGCATAGTGCAGAATCACCGTACCCCATCGCCGCTGCACAATCAACGGTTACGGATTGTAACGAAGATTTTTACAAAAGCGAGGAGAAATAAATCATGGAGATTAAAATAAAAATAGAAGGGAAAAGAGTTATTTGTGATGTGTCTGACAAGGAATGTGTAAGGCGTCCCTGTTTTGCTCCGCACCGCTATACCCATTACGGTCGCAGTATTGCCGGTGAAGATTGTAGCTATCAAGACAAAAATTATTCTTGCAGTACGAGAAATTATCACGGATGTCCTGACAAAGCGCTTTAAAGAGGGAGGAAGGAAAAATGGTAAGCAAACAAAAATACAATGAAATTTTTAAGCTAAAAGATATGCTTGAAAAAGCAAAGATACCTTTTGATTTTAGCGAACTGCGCGGCGGTTTTCATATCGTATATCCATGCTTTAATAGTGCGGCCTGCTCTGTCATTGAGCATGACCTTAGCTATGGAAGCCGGAAGGATTTACTTGAAATACGAGGTCTTATGACTGAAAAGGAAAGACTTGACACAGACGATGATGTGCTTGGGTTTTTAACTGCGCAAGATGTATTTAACCGTATTGAAAAGCACTATAAAAATGAGGAGGCATAAATCATGGTATTTGACAAATCGAGAGTATACACCGCGCTTAATGCGGATGAGTTACCGATTGGGAGTAGGTGTGTTTTTGCTGATACGATACATGACCTACGCAAGAAGGTGGAAAGCGATAGTGTGCAACGACATGTGTATGTGCTTAGAGCAGTCCGCGACGGCTGTGAAAAAGAACGGTTTGAAGAAGATGTTAATACAACATTTCTTTTAGCCTACCTTATCGAACCGCCCGCCGAACCGAAGTACAAGCCGTTTGAAAGCGTTGATAAAGCGATGGAAGCAATTAAAGCACACGGCGGATGGGTAAAAGACAAAACAACTGACAATTTAAAGTTAATTACCAGTATAGGTAAAATCTCCGACAGCGTAGCCTCAATAGGTGTGGGCGGAAGCTATTATACTTTTACAACCTTTTTAGATAGGTATGTTTTTGCCGACGACGGCAGCCCCTGCGGGGAATTGGTGGAGGAGTAAACAAAATGAAGTTGGTTTTTAACTGGCAAGAGTGTGATCCGGGAGAGGCTGCATTTGGCGTTGAAGCTGCTCATTTAACGTATGAAGCAGAAATACCGGAAAGCTTTATCCCGAAACAAGTTTTAATGGCAATCAAACAGGGATTTAAACCGCGTGTGTTGCTGGTGAATGAGGGGACATTGTCTCAGGAATGACCTATCTATCTGTCTGCTCCGGTATTGAAGCGGTAAGCGTTGCATGGGGTGGAACCTTACAATCGGTAACAGTATGGCAGTCCCTGTCATGCGTTGGATTGGGGAAATGATTAAGGGGATAAATGAACAAATAAATCTAAAAACATCCTAAAAAATCGCCTTGAGCATGACTATAAGGGTATGGCATACAATGTTTTATCCGCTCAAAAAGTATTTCATAAATCCGAAATTCCGAAGGGGTAGGCATGGGCGGCAGAAAGAAAAAGCACTACAAAAAAGGCGAGATACTTACTGCTGTCAAAGGTTCGGGCGGCATTGTTACAACCATCGCTGCAAAGCTCGGCTGTGATTGGCATACAGCAAAAGCGAATATAGACCGGCACGAAGAAACACGGGAGGCGTATAGAGATGAGCTTGAAACAGGGCTTGACCTCGTAGAGGGTAAGGCGTTTGAGCAAGCGCGAGGCGGAGATGGAGCAATGATCCGCTTTATTCTTGCAACCAAAGGACGAGCGCGAGGGTATGGAGACGCCCCTCCACCTGAAAGTATTGCTCCAGAAGATAACACGTTGAGGATAGAGATAGATGACAGTGCCGAGTAGCACCCTTTTTGCAAAAGCATACAATAGCGCATTTAAGGCAATTATGGCGCATAAAAAAGAGCGATACACGTTTACCGGCGGGCGGGCAAGCTGTAAATCATCGTTTATTTCAATCTGCATTGTCCTATTGATTGTTATGTTTCCAGACTATAACGCCCTTGTTATCCGAAAGACGGCTAATACCTTGCGCCGTTCCGTGTTTGAACAGATTGTCTGGGCAATTAGGCTTTTAGGTCTTGAGCGCCGTTTCCAGATATCGCGTAGTCAAACGGCTGCCTTGCCGATTATTTACAACCGCGGAGGCGGCATACAGCAGCGGATATTATTTGCAGGCTGCGATGATTCGGAGAAAATCAGATCACTGAAAACAGCATCGGGGTATTTTGCTATTTTGTGGGTAGAAGAAAAGACGGAATTTTCAGCAAATGAATTGCAGAATATCCGTATATCAGCATTACGCGGCGGGGATACATTTTATATCTTTGAAAGCTATAACCCGCCGAGTGCTACACGACACTGGTGTAATATCGAAGCGCGCACACCCGATAGCAATCGCATGGTAATACACACCACCTATCTCGACATACCGGCGGCGTGGCTGGGAGAAGCAATCCTACACGATATAGCGCATACGAAAGAGACGAACGAGCGGGCATACCGGAATATCTACCTTGGAGAAGCAACCGGTACCGGCTTAAACGTCTTTGAAAATGTCAAACTACAACCGATTACGGACGATCAGATAAAGGCATTTGATTATGTCTATCGAGGTGTTGACTGGGGGTATTACCCCGATCCGTTCCAGTATGTAGCAGTCGCATACAAAAAAGCGACACTCTATGTTTTTGACGAGTTCAGACTTTACAAGCACGGAAACATAGAAGCGTTCGATGCCTTAAAAGACCACATGAATACACAGTATGACCGGTACCGGTACGACACTCGGCAAGAAGGCGAAAAAGACAGAATAGCAGTAGAACGCATTACCGCTGATAGTGCGGAGCCGAAAAGCATCGCAGACTTTCGGGCGTTTGGAGCGGATATGCGCGGGGCAATAAAGGGAGCGGGCAGCAGGGACGCCGGTTTTAAGTGGCTGCAGGGCTTAGACGCTATCATCATCGATCCGGTACGATGTCCGCACGCCGCCGATGAGTTTACCCTTTATGAGTACGAACTAGACAAGCGAAGCGGGGACGTAATGACAGGATACCCAGACGGGCAGCCCGACCACTGTATGGACGCGGTGCGGTATGCAATGGAAGCAGTGTACCGGCGGGCGGGGGCGTAAGATGACTATAGGGAGTAGAGACGCACAATGTTTGAAGCGATAAAAGGATTTTTTATGAACATACTGAACCTCTTTAAAAGTTACACCATCAAAGAAGTAACCGGTATCGATACGCATATTTCAAGCGTGATGTATGAGCGTATAAGGCTATGGGCTGACATGGCCGCGGGGCAGGCTCCATGGAACGAGAAAGCCCCGCCGTGCGGCGTACTTGACCAGATAGCGGGACGGCTTGCCATGATGGTATTGCGTGAGATTGCCATCGAAGTGCGAAGCGATGCTATCAAATCCGTATTGGAGCATTTAGACGCAAACATCGATAAAATCATCGAATATATTACGCTTTTAGGCGGCGCTCTGATACGCCCCATTTACAGTGCGGGCAAGCTCCAATATGAAGCACTGCCACTCGGAAACTACTTACCGACAAGCTATGATTTTGACGGCACCCTTACCGGCGCGCTGATATTCAAGCAGATTGTAGACGGCAAAAAGCTGTATTTATTGGTAGAGCAACACGCCTACAAAGATGGTGCGCATTCGGTTGAATGCACCTTATACCGTAACGACCTCGGAAGTATGCATAAGGTCAATTTAACCGATTGCCAGCAAACCGCCGACATAACGCCTTCCTATACATGGCAGCACGTCAAGCAGCCGATGATTATTGAGTTCCGCAATCATAGCACCAATAAGATTGACGGCTCAAACGTACCAGTTGCAATTATTGCCGGTTCTGAAAATCTGATACGGGATGCAGACGAACAGTACGAGCGGATGAATTGGGAGCAGGAAGGCGGAGAGCTTAGGGTATTTGCCGACCGCGATATGTTTGAAAAGCGGGTGATACGGGACGGCGGTACGGTTGGGGTGAAAATGACAGGCAGCCTTAACCGGCTTGTTACGATGATAGACGGGGACGGAAGCCCCGACGGCAAGAAGATTACCGAACATGCCCCCGACCTCCGCACTGCTTCACAGAATGAAATGTTTCAGCAGATACTCCGCCGCATTGAGCTTACCTGCAATATCGGCAAGGGGACGATTTCCGATATGGAAAGCGTTCAGCAGACAGCAACGCAGTATTCAGGCGGCAGGCAGGAACTCTACGCAATCATTGACCGCATAGAAGACGAAATAGAGGTAAAGTACCAGCAATGCGCCGATGTCTTTGCGTATATGGCAGCCGCATACGGCTTAGGCAGCAATGATAGCCATATTACCGTTACATGGAACGATGATGCGACACGCAAAGATATTGAGCGAGCAAAGATAACTAAAATCAACGAAATAAACGCCGGCATCTGCGATAAATGGGAGTATCGGCGGGACTTTTTTGGAGAAGATGAATTGACCGCTAAAGCGAATGTACCGATTGAACCGGTGCAGTCAAGCCCGTTTGATTTAGCGTAAAGGAAGACCTAGAATGCTCTCGCCCCGTTACCTTGCCGGTCTTTCGGACGACTTAATAGAAATTTACTCACAGCTTGAAATCGACATACTCCGCGATATGGCGCGGCGTCTTGCGCGGGTAGGTAAAATCACCGAGGCAACCAAATGGCAAGCGCAAGTATTGGCAGAGGCGGGCGGATTAAGGCAGGATATCGCGCGAATATTGCATAAATACGATAAGCGTATTGTTCAAGAGATACAGGAAATCTTTAACGACGCCCTGATAAAAAACGCTCGCGCAGACAATCGCATTTTTGCCGAAGCGACCGGCCGCACCATAAGCGATAACAACGCGCAAATGATGCTTGCGACAATGAAAAAAACGCATGAAGATTTATCACGTCTTACCCTTACCAGCGCCGAGGTAACAAATAAAACCTTTCTCAAACAGGCAAACAATGCGTATATGCAGGTAACAAGCGGCGCATTCGATTACGATACGGCAATGAAGATGGCAGCAAACGAGATCGCAAAGAGCGGCGTTACAACGATGATAACCTATACGAACAATGCCAAGCCCGTAAGACGCAGCCTTGAAAGCGCCGTTCGTATGAATATCCTAACCGGTGTTAATCAAACCGCTTCACAGCAAACGATGAATAACTGCGAGGCGCTCGACTGCGATTTAGTAGAGGTTACCGCGCATATAGGAGCGAGACCGGAGCATGAAGAGTGGCAAGGCAAGGTATACAGCGTAAGCGGCAAAAGCGAAAAATACCCACCGTTTAGTATATGCGGCTATGGAGAGGCGGACGGTATTTGCGGGGTCAACTGCCGACATTCTTTTTATCCGTATTTTGAAGGGATGGAAAAACACTACAGTCAAGACGATTTAGACGAAATGAGCAAGGAGATGGTAGACTACAACGGCAAAAGCTACAGCCGCTATGAAGGGGAACAGCAGTTACGGCATATTGAACGGACGATACGACACTACAAAAAAGAAGCCGCAACACAGGATGCAATGGGAGTTGATAACACCGCCGCCCGCTGTAAAATCGGCGAATGGCAGGCAAAGGCGCGAGACTTTACCGAGCAAACCGGTATCAGACGCGACCGTGCGAGAGAGTATATCGGAATGCCGAACGGAGATAAACAGCCGAAAGCGTTGAAACCGCAAGTAGTGCACGCATTTACACAATCGCAGCCGGTCAATCAAACGGTTGTACAAAAGATAGCTGATATGAACGCCAAAGCGGATACCTTCTATGTTGCAAGCAGCAGTTTAGATACCCTTGTTACAAAAGCGCAACACACGCAAACGATGACAACGTTGCAAAGAGCACAACTAGTAGAAGGAAAGGATTTAGCAGGAAAACTATTTGTTAAACGAGACCTCAAAGATATAAACGAGGTATTAAAAGCGCAAGGATTTGACGGCAAGCCAACCGTACTTAATAAAACCGAATTTTTAAAGGCAGTAAAAGATGACACCTTTATAGCGCAACGGACATACACCGCACCGAGCAAAGACAAACTCGATGAGTATATCAACATGTTGCGAAGCGGCGATTTTTATGTCGATTGTAGAACAGGCGGCAGAGCCCACGGGAAAGGAATGTATGCAGCAGCGGATTATACGAAAGGTAAAGACTTACGCCGTGTGATTGATGAGATGACACATTATCAAAATCTTGGTGCAATCCAGCGCGGCGAGCATTACACTATGACCGAAACATTGACAATAGATCCAAGCGCACGAATCATTGATGAAGCGAATGTCGTAAATGAATTTATTTACCGATACACGCAAGAGCTAAAGGCTCAAGGCTATTCAACAAGAGAAATAAACGATAAAATCATCAGTAACGGCTGGCGGGATCGTGATAAGGGCGTTCTTGCCTCGCTTATGGGATACGACGTAATACGTGCAGTCCCAAGCCCGTTCCGTGCTGATTACATGGTTATACTAAACCGTACAAAACTAATTTTATTAGGAGGCAGTGAATGAGTAAAGAAAATCATATAGGCATAAGATATTCAAAAGATGGTGATATTGAAACATACGACACACGGACGGGGAAAACAACCGGACATATCTCAACAATGGGAAATATGATAGAAGAAACGCAGGAAGATAGAGAGCGCTACGAAAGAGAATGGGAAGAGGCAATGAAAAAGCACGGCTATGTATACCACCGTCGACGGACAAAATAGCAAAGCTCAAAAACAACTTTAAATATTTATAACAAAAAAATACAACTTTCTTTCAAAAACCTGCATTTTTTGCAGGTTTTTTTCATTTCAGCCTGACTATAAGGGTATGAGAATAATCACAGATGAATTATACGCCGCACTTATTGCGCATTTTGTAAAAGACGAAAAGGTATCGCTTTTTCAAAAACTGCTCTTGAGTAAGCCGATGGAGCAAGATGCCGCGCCGTCTAGTAAAACACTTGAAAACGATGATACAGGGGGTGGCGAATGAAATACCGCAAGGGATTTCCGCGAGGAAATATAGGATCTAGTAGATATTCGGTAGACGAAGATATCAAGGGCGGGGAAGGCTTATTTTTAATGCTGCCAGATAGAATATCCGGTCTTACCGTTGTAGGACACTTCTGGAAAGGTAACGACGAGACACCGGGTACAGGAAGATTTAAGATTGAGGTAACAAATAATTGTCCGGAGCGGGTTGGCTCTGATGGTACCGGTGGCTTTTGGGACTATCCGGCTGAAGGTTTGGGAGAATTTGACAAAGATGACGGCATTACGATTATCAATCAAATTACTGGAGTACGCATAACATGTTTTGAAGCAGATGATCATTTGAATGTCTGTGTTACGGGGTAAGACTATGAGATACGGGCTTATTATGCCGGATGTGTTTCCTTTCGGCTTATTTATTAAACGCATCGAACAGACTAAAACAAGCGATGAATCCGGCGGAGAGAATATCTTCACGGTAGAACTTACCGATCACTCGCGGCATGAGTTCAAAGTGCAAAATGGAAAGACAGGAACGGGGGCAACCGTTGAAGCTGCCGGTTTATTCGGATTTTACATTGACGGAAACACGGGGGATTTAATGCTTTCTTATAGCGGAGATACGGCTCCGAATTTGACATTGAACGCAAACGGAGAATTGCTTTATACATTCTAGGAGAAATGAAAAATGGGAACAGTAAATCTAGGGCAAGTGGCAGCGCTAATAAAAAGCGTTGCGGTTGAGGTTTTGCATGGCGGAGCAGCGCCGACGGTAAGAAACGCCGGTACAAAAGCAAATGCAGAATTAGTTTTTGGAATACCGGATACAAGGAATATGATTATCAATATTCTAAAAAATGGCTATATCCAATGGCCGGGAATGAAAAGCCCGCTGGAAGATACAAGCCTTCATTTTGAAGGTTATAGTTGGTACGAAGTCAATTACCGAGGCAACTTCTTTAGAGCAAAGGGAGACAATGCGAAGACTTTTAGCTCGGTGAGGCTTAAAAAAGAACAGGTCAAGAATGGAATTTTTGCCTTTCAAGTGGATGAGCAGCAAGATGCTATAAGAAATATAACAGGAAGATTTGATACACAAGGAAACAGTGTATCAAATTCTGCGAGCGGAGCCTTTTATCCCATACGATACGGATATGTAGATGGGGGGTATTCAAGCGGATCCAACTACCTCAATGAAGTGGGATTGGATCTTTCTAAAATAGAAGGGTATCCCATTGCCGAAGAAAATCGTTCACGCAACTTAACTTTTATAGTTTGGGCATTGGTAAAGGATGAATAATAGGAGAGTAGAAGACATGGACTTTGCAGAGCGTTTAGAAATTAAAGATAATATTATTATAAACCACGTTATTGGCAAAAAGCCTAAGGCAGAAAAAGACGGGGTTATGTATTTTTATGGGAATAATATACAAGCCAATATTGGCGATGACATCCGTATGTACACGGACTTACAGGCAGGAACTAAAAAGCCGCTCACACAGTTGGTTGAAGAAGGGCTTGTCCCGGTGCCGGAAGGTAAAAAGCTCAATGAAGCCGGTACAGGCTTTGAAGATATGAGTGAAGCCGAAAAGGTTGCAGCCGGTCTTATTCAGCTAAAGCCTGATGAAAAAATCGAAGGTGCTTACATCGTCAGAAAGACTGAAAAAGAGTTGTACCAAGAAGGATTGCTCGGCAAGGAAGAATATAACGCTTACATTGACCGACAGCGAGAAGCCGCCTACCGGCAGGAAGCCGATCCGCTTGGTATGCAGGCAATGCGCGGAGACATAGATAAATCCGAATGGCTTGCAAAGATAGCAGAAATAAAACAGCGCTATCCAAAGGCGGAATAACACCTATGACAGTAGAAGCGTTGCCGCATAGCGAATTGATTATAGTCGGTGTTATCGTATTGGCCTTTATCCTGATGATGAAGAAGGGCGGGAAACTCTCTCTTTTTGGGCAGACGGTAGAGATACCAGTCGGTGGTAAAAAGCAAAAAATTGACACGATAGGGTTGATGTATTTGATGAAAGACGCCTGCGAGCGTATAGAGTTGCTTCGCAAGGAACGGGCAGAAGATATATTGCCGGACATATCGTATTTATTAACCGGCATCAGCCGCCTTTCCTGCTGTATGTATCGAGCAGAGGCAATCCTTAATAAGAGACTATACAAAAATGGGTTTGAAGATTTAACGACGGAAACGGTGAGCGGCTATATCGAACAGTTAAGCGATGAGCTTTACAGCCACTTACAGCGCGAACTACTCCACGCCGAACAATGTGCGGTTAATCCGCCCGAACCGATAGAGAAAAGCAAGACATACGCTATTGCGAAGGAGTTTACACGGCGGGCGGCGGCTATCTATCTCCGCGAGGTAAAAAGTAAGGCGATGATGTATGAGTCGTATCAGCCGCTTTTTGAAAAGCTGGGAGATACTATCCGTGTCGAGTTTTGCAAAGAGAAGAAAGAAAAGAAAATGAAGCAGGCAGAACAACTGCTTGAAGTGTTAGAAAAATTAAATACTTAAAAACCATTAGGGAGGTTCTAATAATGGGAGTTATACGGGATATTGACCGGCTCAAGCCGGAACTGGCGAAGCGGACACGGGCTTTTTTAGCAGAACTGAAAAAGCGCGGCATAGAGGTAATCGTTCTTGAAACAGATCGTACGGTCGATACGCAGGCGGCCTATTACGCGCAAGGGCGCAAGCCGCTTGAAGAGGTAAACGCCTTGCGTAAAAAAGCAGGGTTGTACCTTTTAACGGAAGCCGAGAATAAACGCATTGTAACAAAGACTACGCAGTCTCGGCATTTCGGCGGGAATGCCATTGATATTGCGCCGGTAAAAGACGGGCGCGTCTGGTGGAATGCACCGGAGCAGGTGTGGAAAGAAATCGGGGTTATCGGCGAAGAATGCGGGCTTGACTGGTGTGCCGGCGGATACGGACAGGTCTGGGGCAAGGGCTGGGATAACCCGCACTTTGAGCTTATGAAAGAATAGGGCGCGGTACATGAATGAAAAAAGATGGATTGTTTTTATTGTCAGTCTTTTGCTTCTTTCTCTTTCCGGCTGCTGCACAAGCGCTGGAATACGTGATAACGGGAACGGAGCTTACGCAGTTAGAGAAAATCTCGGAGACCTTGCAGATAAGCAAACAGAATCTGCAATCTCAAGCGAACGCCTTAACGGAGCGGTTGAAGGTGCAAGAGAGCAAAGCGAGCAGCTTAGCGGCGAGATTGCAGCAAGCAGAGCAGACAGCGAGAAACTTGAACGGTCAATTACAGACGGAACGGGAGACATTGAAGCGCTTGCGACAATCTTACAGCGCATACGAAAAAGAGGCAGCAAAACAGATAGCAGAGATGCAAACAGTGATAGATAAACAAAAAGATAAAATACACCGGCTCTCACTTACCGCTATAACACTTTTAACCGCTCTTTCTATGGCAATTGTTTTTATAGTCATAAAATTAAAAAGATTTTTTCCGTTTTTACCATAAAAACACACCGGAAGTATGACTATAAAGGTGTAATGCGCAAATGCTGACAGGCGCGTAATAAAAAAGATCAGCACTCACAATCGGCGGGCAACGCCGTAAAACAATGCGTAACGTGAAGAATGCAAAAGAGGAGATGTATGAAGCGAGAATTTTTAGAAGGGCTTAACCTTGAAACCGCCGTTATCGATCAGATTATGGCAGAGAACGGCAAGGACATAGAGCGCGAAAAACAAAAGACGCTCGCCGCTCAAGAAGAGGCCAAGGAAACTAAGGCGCAGCTTGAAAAAGCGAATAAAACGCTTGAAGGCTTTGCAGACCATGAGCAAATAAAGGCCGATGTCGAAAAATACAAAGCGGAAGCGGAAACGGCAAAAAAGGAAGCGGCGGCAAAGATCGCAAGCCTTGAGAGAACCGCGCAAGTAAAGGATTTTTTAAGCGACAAAAAGTTTGTCAACGATATTACCCGTGATGCTCTTGCCGCAAAGCTCACCGAACAGCTCGGCAGTGAAGAGGCAAAGGGTAAATCGCTTGATGATTTATTTGCCGCCCTTACCAAGGATCAAAAAAATATCCTTGCCGACGATACCGCTCCCGCACCACCGGTGCAGGGCAGCATGAAAGGCGGCTCGCACGCAGCCGATGAGCGGGCGGCAGCACGGGCGGTTATGGGTTTACCGCCTGAAAAAGACTAATACAAGGAGAATAAAAGAACATGGCAAATAACATTATCACCTTTAAAAAATACATCGATCAGCTTGACGATGTATACAAATATTCGTCTAAAACAGCTGTTTTAGAGACAAGCCCCGCACTGGTAACACAGGGGGCAAACGCCGGAGAGTTTGTCATTCCGAAGCTGGATATGGACGGACTCGGCGACTATAGCCGTAATGACGGGTATGTTTCCGGCGGTGTTGACCTTAAAAACGAAACGGTCAAATGCGACTTTGACCGCGGGCGGCGTTTTACCGTTGACGCAATGGATAACGAGGAAACGGCAGGGGTTGCATTCGGCCGCCTTGCCGCCGAGTTTATCCGTACCAAGGTTACCCCTGAACTCGATGCGTATCGGTTTGCAAAATACGCATTGAAAGCCGGAACAAAGAAAGCCGCCGCCCTTGCGGATGGCGTAGCTGTCATGCAAGCGATCACCGCGGCGATCGGTACGCTCGATGATGCGGAAGTGCCGGAGGAAGGGCGCTACCTTTTCCTTACCCCCGCACATTTCAACGCTATTCATTCGCTTGACACCACCAAGTCAAGAGAGCTTTTGGCGACGTTTGAAAGCCGCATTATCAAAGTTCCGCAAGCGCGGTTCTACACTGCTATTGACCAGCTGAACGGCAAGGGCAGCGGAGAGGAAAAAGGCGGGTATAAGAAAAATACCAGCGCGAAGGATGTCAACTTTATGATTATTCATAAAAGCGCTCTTATCCAGTTTTCAAAGCATGTCGTTGTAAGCATTTTCAGACCGGAAGAAAATCAACTTGCCGACGGTTGGGCGTTTAATTACCGCTCGTACGGTATTGCCGACGTGTACGAAAACAAGAAGAACGGTATCTACCTGCATACGGCAGCGTAATGAAAAAGAGGCGGGCGGTAGTCCGTCCGCTCATTCGCCCTATTAAAAGATTTAAAAGGAGGCAATAAGAATGCGTACAGTAGGATATATCCCGGAAGAGGGCGCGAAGCAGAAGGTAACGAAGCAGGGCGGAACACCGACACCGCCCGAACCGCCGGAGCCAAAAGACGACGGAACCGGAACACCGACACCGCCGGAACCGAAAGACGATCCCGTCAAAAAGGGCGGGAAAAAGGAATAAGCAATCAATGACTCCCTTTGACAAAGTAACCTACGATTTTTACTCTCACACATTAGGACGAGCGGTTATTCCAACCGAGGCGGATTTTAATACATACCGCCTTAAAAACGTTCTCTTTGTCAAAGGGTTGTATGACGATGGGCTTATCGCAGAGCGCGAGACGGACGGCATCGTAAAGGCTACCTGTATGATGATTGAAATAGATTATCAGGAAGGGGGCAACGACACCGTAACGACGAGCGAAAGCATTGGCGGCTATTCGTGGAGCGGCACAAAAAAGAGCCTTGAAGCGAAAAAGTACGAATGCCTGAAACTCTTTTGCCATATCACCGGCGGAGTGCGATAGGAGATAAGGCGATGATAGGCAGACACCTTTTAATCCATTCCTGCACCGTAAAAGAGGTAAGCGGGTTAAACCGCGACGGCGGCGCGAAGTATGGAGAAAACATCTTACTTGAACACGTGCGGATAGTACCTGCATACAGCGTACGGCGCGGAACTGTCGGTGAAGAAAAGGACGACAAATTACTTCTTTTTATCGACGGGGTAAACAGCGCCCCACGCGGGTTTATACCCAAAACCGACAGCGCGGTATTTTGGCAGGGGCAACAATACACCGTCCGTGCGGTAACTCCCTGCTACACCGCTGGCAGCGGTTCGCTGGTGCATCATTGGGAGCTGTCGCTTGTATGATTGTTGAATTTCTTGTGTGTAAAGTTGCCCAACATCTGGACAGTAAGCGGCTAGAAGATATCGTAAAACAAAAGATAGAAAGCGTACAGCCTTATCTTGACAGTATGGTATTGCAAGACAGTAATTATTTTTGCCCGTTGAAAGATAGCCACCTGCAAAAGTCATCTATCACCAATACAAAGATTGGAAGCGGGCTATTAATCTGGCAAACCCCATACGCGCGGGCGCAGTATTACGGGGAGAAATTCGACCATAGCAAGCAGCGCAACCCGAACGCGTGCGCGAAATGGTTCGAGGCGGCAAAGGCGCGATGGCATTCAAAATGGGTGAGGTTTGTTAATGAAATGCTTAAAAATAGCTGAACGAGTTAATCAGTGGGTTGAAAAAAAAGGACTTTTCCCTTTTATCGTCTATAACGACCTTATTCCTTACGCCGACAAAGACGGGGCAGCGCTCCGGCACGATCCAGCCCCCGCAGCACAGCAACGCTATATCGATGGCTCCCGCCTCGTAAAATGGAACCTTACCTACTATATCCGCTGTAAGGACTCCGAGAAAGCCCGCGAGTATGCGTATAACATTACCAGTGCTTTAGACGGAGTGGAGATAGAAGGGGAAGATGTAGACATTACCTGTGAAGCGCTCACCTTGCCGCAATTTATCGGCAAGGATGATAAAGACTTTACCACCTACAGCGCAGCGATTGCCTGTAGCTATCTGGAAGAATAATCCATAAAGAAAAGGAGATACATACTATGGGAAAAAAGAAACTCGTACATAAAACGAAAGTAGTTCCGTTTGTCAACGTAGGAACCGACAGCGCACCCGATTGGCGGCGTATTGAAAAATCAAAGACGTTTACGCTTTCGATGAATCCGCAGGTAAAGACCTACGATTATATTTCAAGTGAAATACCGGAAGAGGAGATCACCGGCTATCAGCCGAGCCTTGCGCAGAGTATCACAATGTTGAAAAACTCCGATGACTATGAAGAGTTTTTCGGTATGCTCTTTAAGTTGCCGACGGGTGAAAATGCACACCGCGATGTGATGGTCGCTTTTTACCAAGAAAAGGGAAAGAACGGCGGCGACGATGTGTACAAGGCATGGAAGGTTGACGCCTTGGTAAAAATCAGCCAGATGGATACGGTAGACGAATCGCTGAACTTTGACCTTTCGTTCAATAAAATCGTTATCGGCGCTCTTTCCTTTGCGAGCGGCAAGGCTGAATTTATTAAGGGAGAGTGGACTGGCGATACATTCACCCCTGCAACATAAGGGCGTTTAGTGATCGATTTAACCAAAGCAAAGCTCCCCGAAGCGATAGAAGTTTCGGGGGCTTTTTACCGCATTCATACCGATTTCCGCTATTTTATCCGATTGGGACAGGTGCTAAGCGAGAAAGGCACAAAGCCGATCGACTGCGATTTTATGTTTATTCAAGAGTTGCCCCCCGATAAAATAGCCGGCATAAAGGCACTTGTCGCTTTTATGAACCCGCCGCACATTTTACCCCGGAAGAGTAAGCGCGAGGATTCTGGCGCTCCGGTACTCGATTATACCATTGACGCCGATTTAATCTATGCCGCCTTTATGCAGCAGTATCATATTAATTTAAGTACCGAACCTCTCCATTGGCACCAGTTTAGCGCACTGTTAGCAGGCTTACGGGACACCAAGTTAAATGATGTTATCGGTTTTAGGCTCTGGGAAAACACGAGCGGTAAAAAGGACGAGTACACCCGCGCAATGCAACAGCTCCATGACGCATGGGAAATCGAAGTAAAGGATGATGAAGAAGATGCCGCCCTTGCCGAGTTTGAAGCGAAATTAAACGGATTGCAGAAAAAGAAAAAAGGAAAAAGATAATGGCAGACGGTAGCGTAGAAATTAAAACTGAATTGGGGACTGAAGGTGTTGAAAAAGGCGTCAAAAAAATCAATCAAGAAATAAATAAGATTGAAAAAGAAGCCGAAAAGACGACGAAAAAAACGGCGGGCGACTTTAAGAAACTTGATACCGCTATGCAGGAAGCCGCCGGCACCGCCTCAGGTCTTGCATCGAAAATTAGTAACGCCGCATCCGCTGGTAGTGTGTATGTTGCCGCGGCCGTCGGGGCAATCGCCGCAACAAAGAAAATCGGCGAGGTAATGCGGGAATGTACCGACGCATTCCATGTGCAAGAAGATGCCGAAAACGCCTTAGCGATTGCCGCACGGAACAACCCGTATTTAGACGGGCAAGCAGTCGCAGGTTTAAAAGCATTCGCAAGTGAATTGCAATCGGTGAGCGAAATCGGAGACGAAGTAAGCCTTAATCTTATGGCACAGCTCGCAGCCGCAGGGCGTACCGAATCGCAAATCAAAGACATTATGAAGGCAGCTGCCGACTACGCAGCAGGAACCGGCACCGATATACAAAGCGCGGTACAGACCTTAAATGCCACTTTTTCAGGGCAGGCCGGTGCCCTTGGAAGACAGATTGAAGGTATAAAAAATCTTACAGACGAACAACTTAAAAACGGAGATGCGGTAAAGCTCATCTCCAAACACTATAACGGCTTAGCCTCTGAACTTGCCAATGTAAAAGAACAGGCAGAAAATGCAAAAGGCGATTTTAAAGAGATGATAGGCGCTCTTGTCGCTCCAGCCGTTGATTTATGGGATCGATTCTGGAAAGGCTTTTATGAAAAAGGCACCGCCGCGATGCAGTGGCTTAAAAAACGGCTTGACTTTATCAATACTGATAACGATGCTTTTTTGCATAATATGCTTGAGCGGATGGACTATGACCCTGTAAAGGAAGCAGAAAAACAGCGGAAGCGGGATATGTACAAACCCGATCCGAATGATGCGCTTGACAGCGGAGCGGCGGCATATAAAGCGGTTGAAAAATGGTATAAAAAAGCAACGCCTACAAAAAAGCTCGAAGATTCTTCTGTTGAAGAGCTTGAAAAAATAATCGAGCAGCTACAGTTAAAAATAGAGCTTGCGGGGAAGTTGGGCGAAAAAGAACAAGAACTTTTAGAAAAATCAACGGCATTGTTGGCGCAAAAAGAAAAAGCCGAAAAAGATAGAATTGCGACCGAAAACGCCGCAGCAAAAGCAGCGGAAGATAAAGAAAAAGCACAAAAGACCGCCGACGATTACGCAAAGGCAAGCAATGCGCAGCTTGAGAAAAATATTAAAGCCCTTGAGCTTGAAGCAAAGGCAAAGGGTGAGAACGTCAAGGCTCAAGACCTTTTCAATGTCTATCTGAAATCTTATATCGACTTACTTACGAACACAGAAGGGGCAATTAAAGAAGGATACCCAGTTGCACAAAAGCGATTGGAACAGGTGATAAAGGCGAAAGAAGCCGTTGATGCACAAACGGATGCGGAAGGAAAATTACAGGCAGCGATTAAGGCAACGAATGCGGTAATAGACACCATCAAAGATATGAAAATAGCGCCAACGCCGCTTGAAGGTTTCGATCAGCAACTTATGCAATATAAAACCTTGCAGGAAAAAATAAAAGCCTTAGACGACGGGGATATTGCAAAAGCGCAAGAAGGAAACGAGACAATATACACGAAAGAGCAGCTTTTAGAAAACTTAAAAGAAAAAGAGATTGCCCTTGAAAAAGAAAAAATACGGACAATCGCCGGTATGCACAAAAGCGAAGAAGATGCATTCCGCGAGCGGCAACAGCAGCTTTTAGACCTTAAACGAGCAATCGACGAAAGCGAGGTTTTAAGCGAAGAGGAAAAGGAAAAAGCGAAAGCAGAGATAGACGAAAAGTATGCGCAAGCAAAAATAGAGCGCGCCCGCGCCGTTATGGAGCAAGTCAATCAGTACACGCAGCAAGCCCTACAGGTTGCGCAAGATGCCGCAAAGCTCATGCTTGAATCAATTCAGAACGAACAAAAGCTAGAGCTTGCCGCTCTCGACGAAAAGTACGAAAAAGGCGAAGTGTCGGAAACCGAGTACACCGAAAAAATGAAAGAGATAAAAAAGAAAGCGGCGCAAGAAGAATACAAGGTTAAGATGTTTCAGTGGACGGCTTCCATGCTTGCCGCCGTCGCAAATATTGCCGAGGGGGTAAGTAAAACGATTGCGCTCGGCTTCCCTATCGGGCTTGCCACCGCTCCGATTGTTGCAGCAGCCGGTGCGGTACAAATTGCTTCTATCGTCGCAAGTAAGCCAATCCCTCCGAATTTTGCACACGGCGGTATAGTGGGTGGCTCCAGCTATTACGGAGACAACGTCAACGCGAATGTTAATTCAGGCGAGATGATTACAAACTTTCCGCAGCAGAAGCGGCTTTGGGCAATGCTGAACGGAGAGAGGCAATATAAACCCTCTTTCCCTATCACCGTCAATAATACACAGTCAAACCGTGTCAGCGCGTATGCCCAAGAGCAAAACGGAGAAGTGTTTATAGAAATTATCGATAAGCATATCAATAAAGGTTTTGCAGACGGCACCTATGATAGAGGCTTTGCCGGTATGCAAGCGCGAAGCGCAGGGGTAAATATTCAATGATTACGTTCCCTTTTCCGATTACGAAACTGTACGGCGTTCAAACCGGATACGTCGATAATGCCGTAAAGCAGCAATATGATTCAGGGCGCGTCGTCGCATGGCAGAAAAATACGGTGGTAAAGCGCAAGTATGCCGTATCCTGCTCCGTGACACGGGCGCAGGCTCAAATTTTTGACGAATGGTACACCAAAACCCTCGGCGGTAACGGCCAACCTTTTAGCGCTCCGAACCTCGAAGGATCGGCAGTGCAAACAGTATACCGGATGGATAGCCCGCCGACGATTGAGGGGCAAGCGTATAAAACAATATCGATGGAATGGATAGAAGTATGACAAAGGCAGAACTGTTTCAATCACTCTCCTCTGGCGGCGCGTATGCCTTGCCGTATTTAATTACTATCCATCATCCGAACGTCGGGACGGCGCACTATATCAATAATAACGAGGACGTAACCTATCACGGGGCAACGTATGAAGCCTCCGCCTTTAAATACACCCGCCCTAAAACAGTCGGCGGCGTCCTGCAGAACGGAACCCTTGAAATCACCGGCGTTAAAACATGCGCCCTCGACATGGTAGAGGCAAGCGATGAGCTTTTCACCGTTGACGTTATCGGCGTACTCGACGCCGCAGAGGATATAACACCGATTCGGTACTTCCATCATCAATACGGCACCGTTACCACCGACAACGGTTTAAAAGTCGTTATCTCGTTTACCAATGATGATAGACTTGAAATGAATTTCCCGCCGTTTATATTTGACGCCGACAATAATCGCGGAAACGCGTAAAAGAATGACTATAGTAGTATGATAGAAGTAAACGATTTAATCGGCACACCATATAAAGACCACGGGCGGGACAAAGGGGGCTATGACTGTTACGGCCTTTGTATCGAAGTCGCCCGCCGCGCGGGGTATCGGTTGGACGACGTATACTATGAAGATCACAGCGTACATTTAAGCCGTCTTCACGCGCCGACGCTCAACGTACATAAAATTGACGCGCCGAAAGAGGGCGCGCTTTTAGAGATGGAAACGCATACGGAAGCGGGGACGGAATTACACATCGGCGTCTGTTTGAACGAAACCGAATTTATTCACATGACGCGGCTCGGCTGTCGGGTTAATCGCATCGGAACTTTTAAAGTAAGGGGCATTTATGGCATTGATACACGTTTATAATAGCATCGGGCAGGACGTAACAACGTATGAAACGTGCGGCGTTTTAAAAGATGCCCTGCCCTCTATCGACTGGGAACATGCACTTATTTTGAAAGCGGGTAAGGCAGTTGCGCCTGATTATCTCCTGCAGGATGATGACATAATTTTTATCCGTATGATTCCGGCTACGGGGGCGGAGTTCCTTATTGTAAGTATGGTGCTTCTTCTTATCGCGGGTGTTGCAGGTGGTATTTATACCGGAGTACAGCTCTATAACCAACGACAGCAGCTTGAGGCATTGCAAAAAGCGCAGAAAAATGCAAAGGCAAAGAATGCTATAGAGCAGCTCCCTTTTGTTAAAGGTGCGCAAAACAGGGCTGCAACCGGTCAATATTTCCCTTACACTATCGGAGAATCGTTATTCACTCCGTACCTTTTATGCCCATCGCATTACACCATTGAAGGTGCACGCGGAGAGGATCAGTATTTAAACCTTGTCTTAGAATGCGGCTTTAATGATATTCTTATTAAAAAGCTTCAAATGAAAAACACGTCTGTTAAAACGTGGAATACCGAAACTCCGCAAAACGGTGTATTCAATTTTGATGCGGGAACATACTACGATAGCCGCAACCGTATCGAAATTAGGCAGACCGGAGATTTTACCATCGATGCCTTTAATAAAAAGATTATCGGCGTAGGGGTAAATAAGCAGATACCGCATGAACACGCAGGAGATGACGCAGAAGAAAATGCACGCATTGAAAAAGAATGGAAAGCGGGCGTTGTTCAGGAATTAGCATCGCACCCGATGGCGGTTGAGGTTATTGTCCTTTTTGATGGACTGCGCAGGTATGAAGACGATGCGTGGAAATCGCAAAGTGTAACCCTTCAGGCAGAATGGACAAATAACCCCGAAGACACCGAGCCGACATGGAACGCTTTTGATTCAGGGTTTGTTCAGAATGGCACCGTCTCGAATACATTCGAGTATAATACGAAAAAGCAGATGCGCTATTGCGCAACGCAAACCTTTACCGCAAGCCAAGCATACGGCAAGAAAATCAGCGTACGGCTTAAGCGTCTTACCCCCAAGGCAAAGAGCAACAGTCAAGAAAATGTTATTCTTTTAGCCGTACAGACTACTTGCTACGATGCAAAAAAATCAAGCGCAGCAGCATTAGTCGCCGCTCAAGTGTTGGAAGCTGACAAGCGCGATAAATGTACAAGGATTGGTATCCGTGTTATTGCAAACGAAAACACCGCCGATATGCTCGATAGCTTTTCCGTTATTCAATCCGGCGCCGCTCGCACATGGGATAAAGATACTCGTGCATGGAGCACCACGAAAGCGCCGACACGGAACCTCGCTTCATGGACGCTTGAAATCCTTACCAGCCCCCACCATAAGCCGAGCCAATACGCCGATGATGAACTTGATTTAGCTTCTTTCGGCGCATGGTATGAGTATTGCGAAAAGATGGGTTTTTATGCCGATGGCGTTATCACCCGCGGTGAGAAAAAGAAAAACACGATCGATACTCTCTGCCAAAACGGAAACGCCGCCTTAATCTATAACGAGTTTACCGGCAAGATTGAAGCGGTAATCGATAACGGCCGCCCGTATTCGGTAGCCCTTCTTAACAGTGAAAATATTATCAGCATACAGACAAGCAAAGATTTCAAGCGGAAAACCGACGGTAAAAAGGTTACCTACATAAACCGAGATGCAGGATACGACGCCGATAGTGTCGTCTTTATGCGAAACGGCAAAGAGTACAACCCCGAAACCGATACCATTACTACTACCGCCTTAAAGTATATCACCGATTATAAGATGGCATATAAATACGTCTGGCGACAGATGGCAGAAGAAGCAGCTTCTCCACGTACCGTCGTGGTAAAGGTTGGGGCAGAAGGCGCATACTACCCGCTTTTTAGCCGCGTTGAAGTCCAACACAGAGCCTTACCCGTCGGCCTCTCTCATGCCGTTGTTAAGGAGATAAAATGGCACGACGGCTTATTAAAAACAATCACCCTTGACGGATATGTCGATTTTCCAGAAGGGAAACGGTGCGGCGTTCTTATTCACTGCATCGATAACAAAGGGCATGGTATTTGTGCCATTGAAGTTGCAGGCGTCGGAAAAACCGACACGCTGAAAGTCGTTTCAAAAGTGCGACAGTCTGCCGATAGTATTCCGCATTCAGGCGATGTATTAAGTTTCGGTATCCTCGACGCAGACGGCGGCTTTCAGGCGGTTACCCGCACAATGAAAATCGTAAACATAGAACCGGCAGACCACGGTTATAGCTTAACCTTAAAAGACTACAACCCCGCCCTTTACGAATACGGAAACCTGCCGGAGTATAAAAGTAATATTACCTATATTCCCGATGGCAACCCGAAGCCGCACACTCCCGATAAAGGATACGTAACCCGCGACGAATTGAAAAAGGTAAACGAGCAGGCGGTAAAACAAGCAGCCCTCGAGGCGGCCGCAAAAGCCGCGCAAGCAGCGATTGACGTAATAGCCCGCGGCGATACTTTTTCCGATGTCTTTCAACTGAACGGGTACGGAACCTCTCTTGAAGCTTTGATTGATAAAATGGACGAGGACGCCCGCAACGCCAAGGACGGATTAAGCATTACTAAAGACGAAATATTACTGAAGGTATCGGATACGGAAGATGCGCTCCGCGCCTATCTTAAACTCACGAAAGAGACTATCTTAGCGCGGGTTGAAGATGATAAAAATCAGCTCAATAGTACCATCCTGCAAACGAAAAAGGCTATCTTAGCGCAAGTTCGAGATGATAAAAATCAACTGCTCGGTAAACTCGATGTACAAGCTGGCGCGCTCCATGCCCTCGTTGAAGGCGGCGGGGCAGCCGGTCAAATGGCTTTAACCGTCAACTTGCCGGTTATCATCGACGATGCAACCCGCCAAAAGCTAATTAAAGCCAGTACCCTTGAAAAAGTCAACGCCGTATACGCCAAGGTAAAAGATACCGACTATTACGGCATTAAAGGCAATGCCGGAGAAGATGCGATAAAACCGCTCTGGGAAGATGCCCGCCGCGCCGCATTACTGGCAAGTCAAATCAGCCTTGAAGCAGACCAGATACAATTTAAGTCAAAGAACGTGTTTGTAAACGGGAAGCTTAAAGCAGACTATATAGATGTCCTTGAGCTAGCGGTAAAAAAGACATTTACCGAAAAGCTGATTGTGCAAGCACTACTTATCGATACGGATGATAAATCAGACAAAGATTTTGAAGCATGGTTTGATAAAACGAACGGGTTGAAGATAAATAATAAAGGGGATGAGATTTTTAGGGTTGATACGGCGGGGAATGTCTTTGCGAAAAACGCGAATTTTGAAAATACAACATTAGTAAATGGCAGTTTCTCAGGAAATATCAATACGCCTGTCTTTGAAGTTAGTAAGGTTCAATCAAAAACAAAAGAAGTAGCTATTAATACAGATGAAACTTTAAAATCAGTGTATTCAAGAGCAGGCCGTTTCTATTATGAATGTATAGATAAAAACAAAAATATTGATTTGTTTAAAGCGCAATTGCTCTATATGGATTATAGAAATAGCAAGCGGAAAATACCTCTATATCTAGCTGGCAAAACATACTGGGTTGATGTTACAGTTGATCAAGATGTTTATGAACTTTACTTATACACGTACGAAGACACTCTAAAATATTGCTATGTTGAAACATTATCAAGCACTAATACAAGCGTGATACCCATTGGCGTGAATGCCGATGAACGAGTTCCTAAAAATATTCTGCTCGGCGTAAAAGACGGTAGTAGTACAGTAAAAGTCAAAAATTTGCCTACCATCCCAGGAGAAACCGGAAGTCTTTACACCTACACAATCCCTTTTCTTGGTGATGTAAAGATTTTATGCGTCAGCCCTTAGTGCTTTATAATAATTTTCTTATCTTGGATATCCACCTTTAAAATAATACTATCCGGGACAGAAACTGCAAGCAGCTGTATTTTTTGAGGATTAAATATTTGTACAGAAGTCGTTTGCTTCCCATTAAGCGTTTGAGCATCAAACAAACTATGTATATCTGATAAAATTACTTTTTTATCAATCGTATTATAAATGGTGAAACTAACAGGTAGGGCATTTAAAATCTCATAATGTGTATCGGTAACTTTATTCAAATAATTACGCCCAATACTCACAAGCGAAACATCACCATTATCGTACATAGGCAACGAAAGGGATTTACCTGAATCTACTGTAAATTTATAAGATAAAATTTGTTTTTCATCCTCTTTAAAATTTCTTGCATCAACTGTTGCAGCATAATCAGATTTATTTTCAATGATGGTGTCTTTTGTTTTGTACATTTGGCACCCCGCCATCGTTAACACCAGCAGCAATAAAACAGCAATCTTTTTCATAGGTCAAACTCCATTAGGTAAATTATAATTTAAACCCTATGCAGATATAGGGAGAAGTAATAAGCATAAAACTATTTTGCGCTTATAGTGCCAGTTATCTTGCCGTCTTGATCTTTTAAAATTGCCCGCATGTTGATCGGAGGGATTCTAATCGGTGGCAGGCCTGCTTGAACAGTAGTTGTAGAGACCATCTCTCTAACATAGGGCAATAGGAGCGCTGCGGCATTACTTTTGGCGAATTCAGCAATATCCATATTCTCCTTGCCTTCTACGTATGAGAATACGCCTATCATAGCACAGTGTAATTTGAACACATCGTTTTTATCAGTAACATCGCATACCAATTCACAATTCATAGACTTCTTATCGGGAGCTATTGAGCTGGTAAAGGTGAATTTGATGGTAATATCATAACTTGCAAGCTCTGGCTTTCGTCTGAAAAACAATTCTTTTAACAGTACGTTATCAAACCAAATCCCCGGCTGTTTTGTTGTATCCATATTATGCAACCTCTAAACAAACATCACTATCAAATGCTTGATAAGCTGTTTCTGCTAATGTACTATCCGTACTTTCCCAAAAAGGAAGGAATACATTTGCCGCGACATAATCTAATGTCGACTGGAATTGTATTTGTCCGTATTTTTTCCCTTCCTCAACGATAAATAACACATTGTAAATATTTCTCGGCCACAGCAATTCAAGGCTTATATTGGTAATAAGTTCTTGAAATTCGGAAGAATAGTAAGTCTTGTTATCATCAATGGAAAACATAATAGCCTCATCATCGGTAATTACACTTACATTAACGGTTGGGAATTTCTGTTGTATCATATCTTTAATTGTATCAATCCAAAAAAAATCATTGTTCATTGAGCTGCCTCCAGAATATTTAAAACAATCTCCATCTCATTAAGAGAGGTTAAAAACTCCGCCTCTGAAATATTCTTTTCTTCATAATCGGCTATTCTTCTTTTGTAATAAAGGTTATCGAGCACATGTAATTGTGCTATGTTTTTAACGGTATTCTTATTATCCAGCAAACATTTAAACAGCGCAACCTTTATTGTTCCGTGAGAGAATGGTCGTTCATGTGATTTGTTAATTCCCTGTAAAAAGGCTTGGTAATCAAACCGTTTATCCAATAAATACTTTTTTATGCTGATAAAAGCGCAATAATATGCCCTTCCTGCACCGATATTAAATGCAGAAATCTCTTTACACTTTTTTAACATCCGATGATGTTCATCTATCTTTTCAGCATAACTCATAAGATACCTGTATATAGCTAATTATACCTTAAAAATATAGATTTTCAAGTCCGATATATCTAATTTCACCTTAATTTAGTAAGATTTTGACCTGAAAACAAGTTTTTTTTATGTTTTTATTACTTTTTCCTTTTCGATATTTTATGCATTCCCGATCCTTTTTCAAGCCCTCCAGCCTGACTATAGGGGTATGAACGAAGAACTTACATTGATGCAGCGACCTATTTTTACCCCTGCACAAACCCAATGCGTACCGGCGCCCCTTCCGCTTTTCGTTTCGGAACCGCAAAGAACGATACATTTAATTGGCGATAATGCTGAACCGGTACAACCGGCGTATTGCCGGTAATATCTAGCTATTACGGAGGTTTTTATAAAGAATACTGCACTCCATGCCGATAGAGCTGCTGGGAGGGGATGTCTACTTTTAGGAGGTATCCCTTATGCGTAAACCGTGGAGTATGCACAAACGAAAAGGCATTTATCAAACACAGCTGTATGACTACACAAACAAGAAGTACCTTACAGCCAAAAGCACCGGTACAAAAGACCGGAATGAAGCAATACTCATAGCCTATCGGCGGGCGATGGAATTTGATAGCGGTATTGCGACAGAATACACCGAATGGGTTAAGAACGTTTCAATGATAACCCTTTCTAATGAAAGACAGCCGCTTAATGCTGAAATAGCAACGCTGGTACAAGCTGCCTGCCAAAATGCTGTTAATCAGGCCTTGCAAAACATTCCCTACAGCAAACAAGCCCTACCGTTTCCGTTCGTACCGGATTACGAAGATGTGCCCGAAACAATCAAGCCGCTGCTTGATCGGCTTCCAACACTTACTTTTTATGACTATCTCTTACTGTATTGGAACTATGACGAAAGTCCTGATATAAAAGAACGCATCAGCAAAGGCGAAACCCCGCCGAACCCCGAACGCTTCCGGCAGTCAACCGGAATACTGAAAAAATATGCCGCCAACATTCCTTCTTGCCCGCTTACCGAAATAACCGGTTTAAAGATTGATGCTATGCTCGGTGCGATTAGGAATGCCGGTAAGCTCAAAGAACAAACCATGAAAAACATCAGCTATATTTTTATTCAACCTCTGCATTTTGCCTACCGGAACAATCTGCTTGCCCGGGACGTTGCGCAGCAGATAACCCCTGTTTCAAAAAACACACGAAAGAAAGCGAAGAAAGAAGCAGAAAAAGTAATTTTCAAAACAGAAGAGATACAGCGGCTTTTTAATGCCCATGAAAACCCGTTCGGTTCGGAAACTTATAGACTGGTCAACGAATTGCTTTTTAAAACCGGCTGCCGTATCGGGGAGTTGCAAGCTCTCCAGATGCAGGACGTTATAAAAACAGAGCAAGGCTATGTACTCAAAATTGATAAGAACTATTGCAGGGCGGGAAAGCGGATCAAGAGCACTAAAACGGAACGGCGCGACCTTGTGCCAATATCTGCCGACCTCGCGGCAAAGCTGCTAGCGCACATCGAAAAAAGCCCTTTTAAAGACATACCGACGGCGTTTGTTTTTAGCTCCGCAAAAAATGCGTATACCCCACTCTGTTACGAAAGTATCAGCAAGGATTTTAACAAGACGATGATTAAGCTCGGTATAAAAAGAACGCACTTAACCATTCACAGCTATCGGCATACATTCGCGACTTTTTTACGCATGGCCGGATATTCGGAAGAGCAACTCCGGTTTCTGACGCGGCATGATAGCATAGTAGAAGTACACCGCTATACCGACCACTACACGCCTGATATGGATCAGCTCAAGTATCGGGCGGCCGCCGATATTGAGCGTCTTGCAGCGTAGACAGCTATAGAACAGCTTAACACATACAAAGTTCTCGCCTACTGAACGGCACTGGATACGCCTGACAGGTAAGATACATGCAAATAATTTGCAAAAACAGGCTGAAAAGCCATAAAAACCGATAAAAATTATCAAAAAGATGCCAAAAACACAAAATCATGCTTGACAAGAGCGCGCACATAGCTTAGTATAAAGACAGTTAGAGAACACAATGTTTTTGTAAGACAAAGTGTAAGATAACGAGTTAAAAATATGTACTAAAAACGCCCCAAAACGAGCGTTTTTGCCTATCTTTTAGCATTTTCCCTTGGTGCATAATTATGAATTATGAATTAAGAATTGAGGAAGTAATTATGAATTATTTCATCGCTTCCACTTCTGCTTTGGTAAGGCCGGTCATAAGGCAAATTTCCGCCTGCGGATAATTCCGTTGAAGCATGAGCCGCGCCGTTTCGAGCGCTTTTCGGCGGGAACCTTCGGCAAGGCCGAGAGATTTACCTTTAGCTTCGCCTTCATCAAAGGCATCCATCAGAGCTGCCGGTAATACGTGATATTCTTTTCTCAGCTGTTCGTTGCATTTTACTGTCTGTATCATCTTTTCTATCCTCCCTGTATATGCTGTCGTTACTTTACCGGTTTTTACGTACTGTAAAAAGCCTTGTAATTCCTTATTATCTGCGGCTCTAAACGAGTTCGCATTCAGTATAATCTTTTTTGTCCCGTCTCGTAAGGGGATTCTTTTGTCTTCAACACAGATATTTTCAAATGTATAAACAGCTCTGTTGCTGCCGATAGGATCAAATAAACAAACAAAGATAATAAAGCTATCGTTGAGTGCTTTATAGGAATAGCCTTTATCTAAAAAAGCAACATCCAGCACCGCTTGATAATACCGCATCCGTTTCGCTATGTTATACTCATTTCCAACTTGCATTTCAATATCGTAGGATGTACCCGAGCCGTCTTTTACCAGTACGTCCAGTCTGACAGTTTTTGCTCCGGAATTAGCGGTAACGGTATTCTGGGACGATAGATAGGTAATTTTCTCGATCCTAACACTAAACAGAATCTCAAGAAATTCTCTACAGATAGGCTCATATTCCATAACTTTACAGAACATGAAATCGTCTGAAATAGTTAGGTCTTCAAAAGGTTTTTGTGTCATTTACGCCTCCTATAGTCCTTATGCGACTTTCGGAGAGTTTTGGCCGGAAAAATAAGGAAAATTCTTCAATAATTCATAATTAAGAATTAAGAATTCCCGAAACTGGATATTATCACCGAGGCAACCAAATTATGAATTATGCATTCATAATTATGAATTAAATTCTCCCTTAACAAAAAAAAAAGGAAAAAGTTACAAAATAAGTGATTGACAAATGAAAAAAAATCAGCTAGCATACTTTTAATTAATTTTGGCCGCTAAAAAGCGTGTTACGCTTTGGCCGAGAAAGTAATTAAGGAGGTATTTTTTATTATGAAAAAATATCTACTCGTAAGCTTGACAATTCTCTTTGCTGCTGCATTCGTGTGGGCAGCGGATGCTACAACTGTAGAACCGAGCGTCGACATCGAAGCTGAAGCAACCTTAAGCTGGGGTGTTAACGTTGAAGGAAACACCGTAAAACACGGATTTAAAAATGAAGCTTCTTGGACGGTGAAATTTCCGCTCCTCAAGAAAGCTGACAGAACCTCTACTAAAAGCGATGTACCCGTATACGGCCAAGTCAGCTTGAAGGATGTGGAACTGAACGTTGTAAGCGAAAAAGACAGCAACGGACGTTTTGCTCTTGATGGAAAAGTAGACGATCTTGAAGCTAAACTGGTTGTCTACGGTGCTTATTTAACGGTTTATAATGTACCGGATTTTTTTAAGAACTATGCCCAAATTTGGAAGCCGATTGATAATGATAAGAAATATCGTGCGGCAGATCATAGATTCAGAGGTGCTTTTGATGGTTATGGTACTAAAATCGGTTATGCCAATAAAGACTTTATGGACTTGGATGTCGGCTTAAAGCTTGGTTCCAGCAGCAATTGGGATCCTGCTTCAGCGTCTCATACACAGACTATGAAGTATTTTGATGGTAATACTGCATTGGGAAATAGTGAAGCTATTTATATCGGCGACGTTTCTACTGGAACCGGAACATGGGTGACTGGTAAACAGGTTCGTTTCCCTGATGCAGGTTGGTATTACTTTGTGAAAAAAAATAGTGCAGATCCGACGACCTATCAATATGCAATTGGCTTTGACCTTTCTATGAAGCCGCTTGACAAAATGCTTGGCCTTGCCTTTACCGTTAACACAACACTTAGCAAGAATTATCCTGATGCTAACTTGAACTTTGGTGTTGAAGCAACTTCCGAACCGATGGATGGCTTAAAGCTGAAAGCAGGCTTTGATGGGATGTATGATTTCAAGGCTGCTTCTAATGCATTTAATTGGGATACCGTATTTACCGCTCAATATAAATGGGTAGGCGCCGGTGTGTATGTCGCTTCTGCTGATACTTGGATGGGCAATAATAATACATCCCATGCTAACCGTACCGATATGGCAGTGTTTGCTCAGTTTGCAACAAAAGGCGACAAGGGCGATGCTACTAATTTAGTGGAAGGCTTGGATGCCGGTGCATATATTAGTATGTACAAATTGCTTTATGGGCTGAGTGATGTTAAGAAATTCCCGCTCTTGGTAAAGGTGTGGGGCGCGTACAAGGTTAATCTTAATGATGCCATGTGGGTAAAGCCGTTTGCAGATGTATGGGTTGAAAGTGATGCAAAGCATGGCAATTCCATCGGTCTTGCTTATGACCTCGGTGTAAAGTTCAGCCCTGTTGAAAAGGTGGAAGTAAAAGCAGCATGGGAACATGGGTCAATTAATAAGAACGCTTATTCCTCTGCAACTCAGCGCAAATATAAGAAGGATTATGTATCTGTTGTTGATCATTCTGTTCTTGACAGTACCTTCTACGGTCAGTTTGTTCTTTCACTCACACTTACCTACTAGTACCTGCGCTTTAAGCGCTCTGGTCTAACGGTAAAAGCCTGTTCCGCGTAAGCGGGGCAGGCTTTTTTTGTACAAAAAATACATTTTTCGAGCTGTTTTTGCATCCGTGCTATATATATAAGGGTATATGAAGTATGGAGGTGTGAATGACACAAAAACTTTTGAAGAAACAATAGGAATTAATTTATATTGAAATTATTATAAATAAGCAGTATATTTGTATGGATATATACAGAATTACGTGAAATATTAAAAAAATAGCTATAATAAGGATGGGATAGGTTATGTTAATTGACTTTACCGTTGCAAATTATCAATCAATTAAGGAAGCGCAAACTTTTAGTTTTGTGTCCGAATCACGAACGGAAGATAAAAATACTCTTTTTAATTTAGAAAATAATACCATTAAACTCTATCCGTTTAGTATCATCTATGGTCCGAATGCGTCAGGAAAGTCAAAATTTATTTCAGCCTTGGATGATTTGTGTGACTTTGTACAAGAATCTTATAAGTATGAAGAAGGTGCTGATATCCCTGCATATAAACCTTTTTTATTGGATAAAGAATATATAAATAAACCGATACATTTTGAAATAGAATATGAAATTGATAACAACAGATATTTATACATTTTAGAGATTGGGAAGAATATTGTATTAAAAGAAGAATTATATTTATATTCTTATAATAAAAGAGCTTCAAGATCGACGCTTTTTAAAAGAGAAAGAGATAAAGACATATATTATGGCAGTTTATTTTCCGGATCTAAAAAAGCACTTGAAACTTTTTTGCTCCCCAATCAAAGTTTACTTTCGAGAACGGGTAATTCTAATAACGATTCCCTTAAAGAACCATATAAGTTTTTTAAAAAACAAATAGATTTTTATAGGCGTAAATCTTACGAATTACCTGAATTATGTATGACAACTTTATTTCTAGAACAAGAAGAGAAATTCAAACACACAATTCTTAATTTTTTACATGCTGCAGATATTCAGATTGAAGATTTAAAGATTGAACATACTAAAAAGCAGGAAATGTCTGAGTATATTCAAAATGAATTTAATAATTTAAAAAGTGATGATATTAACTTGCTAAAAAGAGTATATTCTGCAGAGCCTAAAATGGCACATAAAGTTATTGGATCTGATATAAATGATGTAGTATATTTTGATTTAGCAACGCAAGAATCTGCGGGGACAAAGAAATTATATGACTTAGCTGCGTATATTGTTCACTCCTTGATTTCAGGTACTGTATTAGTTATTGACGAGTTTAATAATGCATTACATCCGGTAATACAAAAGATGATCATTGATATGTATTTAGACCCGGAAATAAATGATAGCCATGCACAATTATTGGTTACGTCGCATGATACATTTATTATGGATTCATGTGAATTGAAACGTGAACAAATATGGTTTACAGATAAAAATAATTTTGGTGCTACTGAACTGTATTGCCTAAATGAGTTTGATAAAAATCTTATTAGAGATTATGTAAACTATGGCAAATATTATTTTGACGGAAGGTTTAAGGCTTTACCTGCTATTTCCAAGATTAATCTTATATAGAAGAGAATTAGAATGCCAAAATCAAGAAAACCGGTCGGATCCAGAAGGTGTGCGAAACGAATATATATTTTATGTGAAGGTTCTGACAAACATTCGGAATATGCTTATTTAAGCGCATTAATTAAAGACACGCCGTTACAAGGTAATACGGTACAAATTGAATTAGTACCAACAGAAAAAAATACCGGACGGGAATTAGTAGAGGAAGCTGCAAGAAAAATAGAGAGGAAATTTAAGAAGATTGACGAAGCTTGGGTTGTATATGATCAAGACGGATATACCTTACATAAAGAAACTTTTAGATTGGCGAAAGAAAAAGGCGTTAAATTAGCTTTTTCGGCAACAGCATTTGAAATGTGGATTTTATTGCATTATAAATATACGACTAAACAATTTTCTAAAAGTGAAGATATTATAAAAGAATTAAAAAATAAGAGTTTTATTGATTACACTAAAAATGCTACGAATGTGTATTCCATTACTAAAAACAATCTGGCGGTTGCCAAGCAAAATGCAAAACAATTGCGAAGTGAAGTAGAAAAATACGATAGCGACAAGAAAATATATGAAAGGAATCCGTATACAAATCTGGATTTATTGGTTGAAGAAATTCAACATCCTGATCTTAAAGAAAATAACGAAGCTTTCTGGGATGATTTTTATAAATAGTTACGCTTCTAAGATGGTTTGTTATAGAGATTATCAATTAACAGTAGTACAAACTGCCGAGAAGGCAGAAATTATATCCTAAAATGAAAATCCTTTTTCCGTTAATTGACTTTTTTATAGGGGTGTAGTATAGTTCTTTTTCTAGTATTTTGAGGAAGGTTTATTTTCAGCCGCTAAAGATAGCGCGGCTGAAAAACACGGCGAGTTCGCTTTCGCGAACGTCGCTTATTGACGTATGCGCGTTCCGCGCATCAATGCAACAATCTCCAAAATTGATATTTTGTTCGGTCGTTGCATTTTAAGGAAATTTGTCTTTCCTCGCTATTCCAAGACCTTTTAGGCGGGTAATGCGCCTGATAATTATATAGAGAAGGAGTCTAGTTTTATGAAACGGACATTTCAACCGAGCAGAACAAAACGTTTGCGCCGTCATGGATTTCGTGCGCGTATGGCAACACGCGGGGGACGCGCTGTTTTAAAGAGCCGCCGTGCAAAAGGACGCTATAAGCTTTCCGTGTCCGACGAAAAAAAGAGTTACTAAGAGCTTTAACACATGGAACGCTCTTGTTTGCCTAAAGAAGAGCGTCTTTGCGGCGCCGCGCGGATACGGGATATGTTTAAAAAAGGACACCGCTATAGCTGCGACGGCGCAAAGTTGTTCGTTTTACCGAATAAATTACCATATAATCGTTTTGTTTGTACGTTTAAACGGCATTACGGTTCCGCCGTACAAAGAAATAAGGCGCGCCGCTTATCAAAGGAAGTATATCGTCAAATGAAGTCTCAACTTGCAGTGGGGGCGGATATTCTTTTGCTTGTATTTCCGGGGAGCGACACCTTTTCTATACGTGCACGGCAGCTGTATTGTTTGTTTAAAAAAGCGGATATGTTTTCTATTCAATCTCAACAATATGAAACACAATTATCTGAAAAAGATTGAACGTATTTTGACGTTTTTGTTATGTGCGGGGATAAAGGTATACCAAAAGTGTATTTCTCCTTTATTTCCGCCGTGTTGCAGATATTATCCCACCTGTTCTCATTACGCCCTTGAAAGCCTTACTAAATACGGGCCTTGCAAGGGAGGGTATTTGGCGGTAAGACGAATCCTTAGATGTCATCCTTTTCATAAGGGAGGGTATGATCCCGTTCCCTAGGAGATTCGTTTATGAATAAGAATACAGTTATTGCAATGGTGCTTTCCGGCCTTGTCATTGCGGCTGCGATGTTTGTGCAATATAAATTTTTTCCTCCCGCTCCGGTACAACAACAACCGACTGCTGCCGCTTCCGTAACGGAACAGCAAGCGGCAGTCCCTCAGAATACCTTTGTAGCGGAAACAATTCCTGCCGATTCCCGAGTGCTGGAAACCCCTGACGAAACCGTTATCGGCGAGCAAGCGGTTACCGTTAAAACGGACATTGCGGAAATTACGCTGACAAACCGCGGCGGCGATATCATTTCCTATAAGTTACTGGAACATAATAATTCCAAAGGCGATTCTTATGTCGAAATGGTTAAAAACCTGACCGATCGGAATAGAGCCTTCTCAATTGCACTCGGCGGTGCCCAAGCCCCTGCGTTAAATCAGTTCTTCAACGTAAAAGAAGAAACGGTAAACGGCAAACACGTTGTCGGCTTTTTTAAGACAATTTCGATAAAGAACCAAGACGGTTCCGTATCTTCATTTACACTTGCAAAAAGATATACCTTTCTGCCCGATGACTATATGTTTGAGCTTGCCGTTACAATCAGCGGCGATGCCGATATGCAAGGGTTAAATTTTGATAATGCAGGCTATACATTGCGGACAATGCCGCAAATCGGACCCGATTGGAATGCAAAGGCCGACCGGTACGAATACCGGAACTTTTTTGTCTATATAAACGGAAAGAAAAAAGATAGCGCATTAAAGGCCAATCAGACCAAGGTAATTACGGATTCAGTTCCGTGGGCAGGTATTTCGGGAAAGTATTTTAGTCTTATCGTTATTCCCTCCGTTCCGGCGCAGCAGATCCTGTACTCGGCAGCCCAGCCCAATGCGGATACCGTGCAGGACGGTCAGCTGTTCTTTTCCCGTCCGGTTATTACCGGAAATAGGGTAACCGATGTCTACCGTATTTATCTGGGGCCTTGTTCCGAAAATATTTTAAGTACATACAACATCCCGTCAAAAAATAACTATAACTATGATAACTTGCGGATTGATACCGTAGCTGTTTCCAGCGGTATTTGGCGGCCGTTAGAGGTGCTGCTTAAATGGTTGCTGCAGTTCTTCTATAAACTTATCCCGAACTGGGGTGTTTCTATTATTCTTGTAACAATCTTAATAAAGGTAATCTTCTTCCCGCTGACTAAGAAAAGTTCCGAATCGACTCAGCAGATGCAGAAAATGCAGCCTAAGATTCAGGAGCTGCAGGCAAAATATAAAGGGAAGCCTCAAAAACTGAATGAGGAAATGGCAAAGCTGTATAAAGAAGCCGGTTACAACCCGCTTTCAGGGTGTCTGCCGCTCTTAATTCAGCTGCCTATCTTGTTTGCCATGTACCGCTTGTTTAACAACTATTTTGAATTCCGCGGTGCAATGTTTATTCCTCATTGGATACCTGACTTATCCGTCGGCGACAGTATTTTGCAATTCCCCAGCCCTATTCCCTTCTTGGGATGGACAGACCTGCGTATTCTGCCGATTGTCTATGTTATTTCGCAGATGGTATTCGGAAAAATAACGCAAACCCCTACAAGCGATCAACAGCAAAATAACACGATGAAAATTATGATGTATGGTATGCCGCTGTTCTTTTTCTTTATGTTTTATAACGCACCGTCAGGATTGCTGTTGTACTGGACATGCACGAACTTCTTAATGCTTGTTCAGCAGATGATCATTAAGGCAATGATGAAGAAAAAGGAGGTTCGGAAATGATTTATGAATTTGAAGGAAAAACCGAACGTGACGCTATAGATAAGGCAATCGCAGAACTTGGAGTAGAGTCGGATCAATTCGATGTAGAAATCGTTGAAATTCAGAAAAACTCGCTTTTTAAGAAAGGGTATGCCAAAATCCGCGTGCATATTGACGATAAAGCCGCGGTAGGGAAGTCCGCTTCCGATACGCCCCGCCAACCGGCGCCGGTACACGATGCTCCTACGGATAAAGAGGCCGATTTATTAAAGTTTATCGGAGAACTTATCCGTACAATGGGGTATACGGCAAATATGGAAATCCTTTCGCGCGAAGAACGTAAGCTGCTGGTGCGGCTTTCTTCCGAAGATTCCGCTATTTTAATTGGAAAGAAAGGAAAGAATCTTGACGCGCTACAGCTGATTGCTAATGTGTATGCCGGTAAAATCGGCATTTCCGAGCGGATTATGCTCGATTGCGAAAATTACCGGATTCGCCGTGAAGAATCCTTGGTACGGCTTGCCTATACCACTGCCGATCAGGTGGTAACAACCAAAACTTCGGTTTTGCTTGAACCGATGAATCCCTATGAGCGCCGGCTTATCCATAGTACGCTCGCCGACATCCACGACGTCGACACAAAGAGCGAAGGCGAAGGCTTGTATAAGCAGGTGCGTGTACTGTATAAGGGGCTGTAAGGAATGAGGCATTGTCTTGTTCCTCTTATTCTTTCAATAGCCTGTTCTCTCTTTGCGCAAGATATCGGCAACGTCCCCGAATCGGTGCTTTCTACGCTGGATTCGTTTTTATCCGCTGAACAACGGATAGAATTGCTTAAACGGGGCTATCTTTTCCGATCGGTTTATAATAAAGAACATGCTGCTCCTCGGCTTGCACCGCTCTTTGCTGTTCCTCAAACATTTGCGGAAAACTGGAACAAGGGCGATCCTATTTTTTTGCTAGAGGCACTGTATCTGCATAAAAAAACGCAAGGCGGTGTAAAAGACATAGAAAAAATATCCCGTATTATCCATTCCGTTTCAAAATTGGAGGGTTTGCAGTATTATTCCAGCAGCCGAAAAAAGATGCGGACACTCTATGAAGCGTCATATATTATTGAAGACCCAAAAACGGAACAGCGGATTGCCGATCCGGTTGACAACCCTGCGGCAGATTTTTCAGTCTACGTGCTGCAAAAAGATTTAACCTTCGGTAAAAACATTTATCGCTGCCGTTTCTGCTCGGATGCCGATTCTGCAGGTTTCATATCTACAAATGTTGATGCATTAAAATACTCGATATTCAAAGCGGTAGAGCCTGAAAAGTTAGAGACTTCGGTTGCCGTAACCGACCTTGGGGATTATCTGCTGGTACATATACTGACACGTGCGGATTTTACTGTTCCTTCGGTTTTCCATGAACGGGTACAAAATTCGTTTAAGACGCGGGAAGAAGCGGTTTACGGATGGTTTATTAGGCAGTACGAAGAAGACGTAACGCCGTAATGGAGGAACTATGCGGTTAAATAAAATTGCGGTGCTGGTATTACCGGTTACCTTTTTGATTATTGCAACAGCAGCCGCTGCTGCGATTATTTTAACGGGAGATTCTGAAAAAGGAAGAAAAATGAACGCAATAAGTGCAGAATTACAAAAGGACGGCGTCTATGCCGTTATCGATACGAATAAGGGCGATATCGTTTTGGAATTGTTCTATAAGGAAACACCCATGACGGTATGTAACTTTGTCGGATTGGCAGAAGGAACATTGGACGCTGCAAAGGGAAAGCCTTTTTATGACGGCTTAACCTTCCACCGTGTCATCGCGAATTTTATGATTCAGGGCGGCGACCCCGACGGTAAAGGAACCGGTGGGCCGGGCTACCGTTTCCCCGATGAATTTGTCGACAACCTCAAGCACAATACCGCCGGTATTCTTTCAATGGCAAATGCCGGACCGGGGACCAACGGATCGCAGTTTTTTATTACCCATGTACCAACTCCGTGGCTTGACGGAAAGCATACGGTATTCGGCCGTGTTGTAAAGGGACAGGATGTTGTAAACAAGATCGTGCAGGGCGACCGTATGAATTCCATATCGATTATCCGCAAAGGGGCTGATGCGCAAAAGTTTACCGCGACGCAGAAAGATTTTAATGCCTATCTTGCAGGAGCCGAAGAACGGGCAAAACAGCGCACCGCTCAAAGACGGGAAAAAAATGAAGCTTTTATAAAGCAAAAATTTCCCAATGCCGTTAGAACCGAAAGCGGTATCTTCTATACAATTACAAAAGAGGGAAAGGGCGCTCAAGCTCAAATAGGCAAAACCTTAACGATGAAGTATAAGGGCTCGTTATTGGACGGTACCGTATTTGACGATTCCGATATGCATGAACCGCTCAAGTTTGTTGCCGGTGCAGGACAGCTGATTGCCGGGTTCGATCAGCAAGCGGCGCAGATGGCGGTCGGTGAAAAGCGCACGATTGTTATTCCTCCGGAGCTTGCCTACGGTTCCCGCGGAGCCGGCGGGGTTATTCCCCCCGATAGCTATTTGGTCTTTGACCTTGAGCTGCTTTCGGTAAAGTAATAGCGGTATTAGCCCAAGAATTGACTACGTATTTTTTTTGTGCTAGTATTTTAAGGATATTTATCATAAATAAGGATGTAAATAATGAATGCTATTCCATTGTTGCAGCAAGCCGCATCAGGGGGGAGCTTTATTCCTCTTCTGGCTCTCGGTCTCATCTTTGTAATTTTCTACGTTTTTATTATCGGCCCTCAAAAGAAAGAGCAAAAGAAAACGCAGGAAATGATCGCTTCCGTCCAAAAGGGTGATAAAGTTATCACAATCGGCGGTATTCACGGCGTGGTGTCTTCCGTAAAAGAAACAACAATCATTCTTAAAGTTGACGATAATTGTAAGCTCGAAATGAATCGTTCCGCAATCGGCAACGTCATATTGGATGAAAAAACGAAGGCGAGCCGCTTGGCAAATATGCCGGAAAAAACTTCGCTGCTTTCTTCTCTCTTCAAAAAGAAAGAAAAGAAAGCTGAAGATTCCGGCTCCGAGAAGCCGCAGCCGCCCGATTTTTCCGGCGAAGCGGAATAACCGTTCCGTAAAACGAGGAGCGTCCCGGCTTATAATCGTTCGTGCTGTGCCTAACCCCAGTATGAACGTTTATTTCCGTTAGATGAGGAGATAGACATGAAAAAGCGAACTCGATTCGTGATTGTTCTGGCTGTGTTAGGCCTCTGTTTTGTGTTTTTGTATCCTACCCTTAAATGGTATTTTTGGACAGGTAAAGACGATAAGGCACTGGCGCTCGGTTCCAGAGAAAAGATTAAAGATTATGTCATAAATATGACCAAAACGGATATCGACGCGTTAATCGCATCTGCAAAAAAAGGCGACACCGAGCCGGTTCCGGCAAAATATGATCCGCTTATTAAGGCTGCAAAGAAAAATTTAAAAAGCCTTGGTAAAGAGCAGCCTGCGGTATGGACGGCGGGCGCCTTGCTTGCGGCATTTCCCGAAAGTTCCGAAGATAAAGCTCGCGCGGCAATGAGTCCTATTTTGGAAGATGCATATCGAAGTAAAATATTGAGCATTAAAACTGCGCAGGCAAATGCGGTTAAGCTCGGTCTCGATCTTTCAGGCGGTATGAGTATCATTATAAAAGCAGATTTAAGTGCAGTGACCGGTGATAGCGGCGATACAACGACTTCGGCAAAAAAAGAAGCGATGAATTTAGCCATCGATACCATTTCCAGCCGTATCGATAAATTCGGTTTGACCGAACCCGTTATCAGACAGCAGGGTGAAGATCGTATCTACGTGGAAATTCCCGGTGCTGCCGATGCCGATAAAATCAATTCCATCATCATGGGACGTGGACTACTTGCGTTCCATATCGTAGACGATGATGCAACTCAAGCTTTCTATTCTTATTACAATGCCAATCCAACACGTACCTTTGATGCGGATTACAACCTTATAGACCCTTCTATTATTCCTGCGGACACTACAGTGCTTGGGGTATATAGCAAGGATGCTTACGGTTTGGATGAACGGCAAGGTTTCCTTGTTATAAAAAAAGAAGCCGCGCTTGAAGGGAAGCATTTACAGAGAGTAAGCACTACTACAAGCCAAACCAATGAACCGCTTGTTGTATTTGAACTCGACAAGGAAGGGGCGGAAATCTTTGCAACCGTTACCACTGAAAATCAAGGTAAACGGCTCGCTATTGTATCCGACGATAAGATTAAATCCGCACCCAATATCAAAGAGCCGATTACCGGCGGTACGGGAACCATTAGCGGGTTTAGTGCCGATGAAGCGGAAAACCTTAAAACGATTTTGCGTACCGCATGGCTCAATGTGCCGCTCCAGTTGGAAAATCAGCAGGTTATCGGCGCGAGCATGGGCGAGCAGGCTATCAATCAAGGTTTAATGGCATTGCAGTGGGGCTTAATCGCCGTTTTAGCGTTTATGCTGATTTGGTACCGCTCTGCCGGTATTAACGCATGTATTGCACAGGTATTGAATCTGTACATCGTATTCAGCGTACTTTCCGCATTTAACCTTACGCTCACGCTTCCGAGTATTGCCGGTATGATTTTAACAATCGGTATGGCGGTCGATGCAAACGTCGTTATATTTGAAAGAATTAAAGAAGAACTTGCCTTGCATAAAAGCAGAGAAGCCGCTATTCAAACCGGTTTTGATCATGCTTTCTGGGCAATTATGGACTCCAATATTACTACCTTTATTGCGGCTCTCTTCTTATCGATATTGGGAACCGGACCGATTAAGGGATTTGCTTACAGCTTGACAATCGGTGTTGTTTCTTCCGTATTTACTGCCCTTTTTGTTTCACGGCTTATCTTTGATTTCGGCACGGAAACATTGCACCAGAAGAAGCTGCATATTACTTGGAGGTCGCTCGTATGAAAAAAACGATAAAATTCAGTAAGCTTTTCGGTGTTATGGTTCTCGTGAGCTCTGCTCTTATTATTTCCGGTCTTGTAGGTCTTTTTACGAAAGGCATTAACTTCGGTATTGACTTTCAGGCAGGATTTATCGAGAAAGTAAGGTTTGCGCCTTCGGCATTTATTTTAACATATAACGGCGAAAAAAACATACAGGTAGCGCAAAGTTCACAAAGCATTGATGTTACCGTCATCTCTACGGATTCTGAAAATAGAGTATATTCGTTTAGATATGGCGAATACCCTACAGTGGGGCAGTTTATCGAAGCGTTGCAGCAGCAAATCGACGGTATAAAGGTTAATTTGCTTGCAAAGGCCGATACTGCATTGCAAAGTGTGTTTATTACTTCAGAAATCTCCCGTGTTACGGCGGAGCCGTTTCGTGTGCATTATATTCCGGAGCAAATACAGCCGATCGATGCCGATGAGGTGCGTCATGCGTTGGCATCCATTCCTTCGGTTTCGGTACAGCAGATCGGTGAAGCCCGCGACCGCACATTCCAAATCCGGTTACCCGATAACGGTACTTATACAAATGCAAATGCCGAGCTGCGGGCATTGATAAACACCGCATTGGTGAATGCCTACGAAGCGGATAATTTTGCCGTATTGAGTACCGACTTTGTCGGTTCCCGTTTTTCAGGTTCGCTTGCCCGTCAAGCGGTACTTCTGGTAGTGGGGGCTTTGTTCTTAATCTTTTTCTACGCCTTAGTGCGGTTCCGCTGGACATTTGCGTTAGGCGCCGTTCTTGCTTTGGTTCATGACGTGTTGATTATGCTCACCTTTATCGTGTGGACGCAAATGGAATTCAATTCAACCACAATCGCGGCGATCTTAACCATTGTCGGATACTCTATCAACGACACGGTTGTCGTATTCGACCGTATCCGCGAAAATATCCGGCTTAATCCTAAGCTGTCGTTGATTGAAGTTTTGGATCTTGCGCAAACCGAAGTGTTGAGCAGAACGATTATTACAACCGTTACTACCATGCTTGCCGCTGTTTCGCTCTATATTTTTACAACGGGCACTATGAAGGATTTTGCACTTGCGTTGTTGGTAGGTATGACGAGCGGTGTATATTCGACAATCTATATTGCCGGTGCTTGTATTACTTTCTTCTCCGGTAAAAAGCAGGCAGGCGATTTACTGCTCGGTAAAGAAGAAAAAAAGGCTCACCTTTCCGAAGTAACAGTGTAAAATTACGTAGAGTTCCAAGCTCTTTTAAAGCCAAAGGCAACTTTAGCAGCTGCCCGGTAAGCAGCCTTTTTAATTTTGACAAACCTCTAAAAGCTTCTGTTTTTAGAGGTTTTTTATTTATGTGGAGGTTTTTGCTACCCACCGTTCTTCGGTCGCACTGTGCTGTAATAAAGCGTATCAAAACCGGATTACTTTTCCTTTGATAGTACCCTGCCGGACAAAGCGGTAAGATAATTCATAATTCTTAATTAAGAATTATGAATTATTTTCATTCCGCGCCGTCTTTTTTAACGATGCGTACCTTCCGTGCCGGCTTTGTGCTTGTGTTTCGCTTGTTGATGACTTTCTTCTTTTCCGTGGTTGCAGCGTCAGCGTTGATGCTCCGTTGCTTTTTTTCCCGTTTTTCTTTGAGCTGCTCTTTCCGCTTTTTTTCGATAAATTCAAGGCTTGCATTCAGTCCCTGTAAAAAGGTTTGCATTTCATCTTGAAACACGACAATCGCATGGCGGTCAAAACCGGCGCCGTCGGTGTTTTTGCTTTCGACTATCTGCAAAAAAACATCACCCAGCCGGTTTTCTTTCACATTAAAAAAGTATGTCCGGTTTTCTACCGGAATTTGAGTGGTAAACAATTCTCCGCGAATTCCCATTCTTGTATCCTTCCCATAAATTCGACAGCCGAACAAAATATCAATTTTGGCGGCAGGCGAATTCGTGCGCGAAAAGCGCACATATAATCAGTGATGTTTGCCGCACGGCAAACTCGCAGTGTTTTTCAGCGGTACCTATCTGTACCGCTGAAAATAAACCTTCCCTATTTTTTTCCCGATACTGCCGCATCGGCTCTGCGTACCATATCTCCCTGCCACTGCACAAGATATTCTTCCGCTGCCTGATTATGGCCTTTAATATCCGCCATAATGCGGAACACGGGTTCCGTACCGGAACCGCGCATCCAGATAAAGGCTATCGGCGTATGGTTGGTATTATAAAATTGTATTTTAAGGCCGCCCTTTGCGGAAGCCCCAAAATCACTGAGATTCTCCGTGCAAACCGTTCGGTTGTAAGAGAAAACTTTGCAGGCGGTTATACCGAACCGCTCTTTAAGCAGCTGCTTTTTCTTCGCCCATTCCTGCAGAAAAATCTTTTGATATGCCGATTTTAGCGCAGTGTGATCGGCCGTATGAATGTGCATCAAGGCGCGTTCTTCCTGCGTCGGGGTTGTCCAATAGCAGGGGAGCGTTGCGATGATATCCGCAAAGGTAAAATCCGGCCGGTATTTTGCCGTTTGTCCCGACTGCTCGCACCAGATGCGGAATGGGCAGGGGGTATTCGGCTTATCTTTGATGAGCAAAAGCTTACTGATTGCAAAAAGCGTGTTTAACGGGTCGCGCACGGCTGCGGGGTACGTAATATTTCCGCCGTTGGAACCTTCGCCCAGTATCCGTACCCGGTAACCGTACCGGCGCGCATCTTCCGCTCGGTTAACCACATTGGCTTCGCCTACCTCCGCATAAAATACTTCGGCGCCCAAAGCAGTTGCAATTTCGTTAATGCGGAGCGATGTCGGCCCGTTTACGGTAACCGCGAGCGGTGCATCGGTTTTACCGCTGTAGCGGAGGTGGCTCAGTTCCGCGATAACCGAAAGGGCGAAGACTTCCTGCGCTTCCAATATCAGCGCTTTTTGCTGCGCCTCATCCCAGTAGATGATATTGCCACGGTCGCCGTCGCAGTCGGGCATATAGCCGAAAAGCGTGTTCTCCGCTTGCGCTGGATTGCTCCGGTGCAGTTCTTCGAGCTTGGCTGCGCAGGTTACAAGATTGTCTCCTTCGGGAATAATGCCGTGGACAATGGTTCCGGCTTTTTCCGCGATGCCGGTAAGCTGCATATCTAATTGTTCAAAGAATGTCCTGTCTACCGAGGCGGCGCGGGCGCTGCCGTTAAAGTCCGCAACCAGCGTGAACGGTTTACCCGCTTCGGCCAGCGCGGCGCATTGCTGTTTAAGGCTGGCAAAAAAACGTGCTTGTTCCGCCGTGTCTTGTGAATCGGCAATAACTTCCCGTAAAAAGTTTTTGTAGGCCGTAAGCGCCGCTTGCTTGTGCGCCGCCTCCGATTCAAACACCGTGCGCAGTTGTGCCGGATCGGCATCTTTACGCAAGAGGTTTACGGCATCCGGGCGCGCAGCCTCGCACTTCTGTGTAAAGAGGGCTATCAGCCGCGCTGATTGGTTCCCGTCCAGTACGCCGCCGCTATTCAGCCCGAACTTAAAGCCGTTATGCCCGATGGGGTTGTGGCTTGCAGAAATATACATAAAAGCCGCCCCGATAGTGCGTGCATAAGCCATAATTTCCGGCGCTGCGGTTATTCCGGCAGATTGCACCGTAATGGCTGTTGAACCTGCTGCGGCGGAAGCTGCAAACGCCGTTACCGCCTCTTTTAACAGCGCGGCTCCGGTGGGGCGGCTGTCGCGTGCTACGATTACCGTGCGGATTGCCGGGAATTCCGCGTGTAAGAACTCCGCAAAAGATTGCGCGGCGAGAAAGACGATATCGCGGTCGGCGGCGGAAATCGCCGGAATTCCGTCGTTTTCGTTTCCGGATTGTGCAAAAACTTTCCTCCAGCCCGACGCCGATAGGATCATCTTTTCAAAAGCCTGCTGTAATTCAGGGTATGCCGTATTCATATATTCTCCATCCCAAAATCGATCAATGGGAACCTCTAAAAACTTCAGTTTTTAGAGGTTTTCCTTAGATGTAATTTGCGATGTTTCAGTTTAAGTCGTTGTGATATAAAGACTTAAACTGAAACTCGTCGGGCATCTCTAAAAATCTAACCGAGTTTTTAGAGATGCCCTAATTTAAAAATCTAACCGGCTTTTTAGAGATACTCAGCCTTTTAAAAACGCCTTGTATGCTCGGTATGCCATCAAAAGATCCGCTTTACTGATCAATTCGATGGGGGCGTGCATTGACAAGACCGGTACGCCGCAGTCCACGACTTCCGTTCCGTACTTGGCAAGGATGTAGGCTATCGTGCCTCCTCCACCGGCGTCGGTCATACCAAGTTCCGCCGTCTGCCAGACAACGTTGTTGCTGTCGAATAAATGCCTGATCTTTTGGAGATACTCGGCGTTTGCGTCGTTTGAACCGCCCTTGCCGCCGGAACCGGTGTACTTATTGATGCAGATACCGCTGCCGATAAACGCCGAATTGAGTTTTTCGAATACGGATGTAAACGCGGGGTCATAACCGGCGGATACGTCGGCCGACAGCATACACGAATTGGCGAATGCACGGCGTACGCCTAAATCGCACGGGGCGTTTTGCAGCGCGGCAATTTCCGCAACCATGTTTTCAAAGTAGAGCGCTGTCATGCCGGTGTTGCCTACCGAACCGATTTCTTCTTTATCGGCAAAGAGGGCAACGGCAGTCTTTGCAGGGGTGCCCGAAACTTCGAGTATCGCTTTCAGTGTTGTGTAAGCGCACACGCGGTCGTCATGTCCGTGCCCCGCAATCATCGAGTTATCAAGTCCGACATTCCGCGCCTTTCCTGCAGGGACAATCTCAAGCTCCGCAACGCGGAAGTCTTCTTCGGTAATGCCGTATTTTTGATTGAGAATTTTGAGGATGTTCTCCTTAACGGGAGACGCTTTATCTCCTTTTTTGTCCTCTTTATCCTCATCTTTTTTCTTATCGTCCGGCGTTGCGGGTTTCATATTCCCGACCAGTACGTTAAGCTGTTCGGCGGTAATGCCTTCCGCTAAGGTTTCCTGCAGCTGCTTTTTTGAAAGGTGAATTAGCAAATCACTGATAAACAGCACCGGATCGTTTTCGTCTTCGCCGATGCATACTTCAACCTTCTTTCCCTCTTTGGTAAAAATAACCCCATGGATTGCGAGCGGAATTGCAGTCCATTGATATTTTTTGATTCCGCCGTAATAGTGCGTTTTTAAAAATACGAGGTTGGAGTCTTCGTAGAGCGGCATCTGTTTGACGTCGAGACGGGGGCTGTCGATATGGGCGCCGACGATATTCATCCCCTGCGTAATATCCTTGCCGAGTACCATCATCACAACGGATTTGTCCTTATTATTAAGATATACCTTTGTACCCGCAGGCGCCGTTCCGCTTTTTATCACTTCTTCCAGCGGTTTAAAACCGGCTTCTTTTGCCTGCCGTATGATATGAGCGGCGCATTCGCGTTCGGTCTTTCCGGTGTTTAAAAATGAAATGTAGTTTTGAGAAAGCGTTTGCATTTCGGCAAGTTCGCTTTCGGTGAGTTTTTCCCACGCCGTTTTGGCCTTATACGTTAGTTCCATACCGTACCTCTTTATTATTGATTTATTTGGGAATGGAGATGTCCCAAAAGCCGGCTGCTTTTTGCCGTCAAAAAAACTTGTAAAACCTTGAGCCGTTAAAGTTTTTATCGGATGCAGCAGTATATACTATCATAGCAAATTATAGAAGAGGTCGGACTGTCCGGTCTCCCATTCGGACATTATATAGAAAAAACTGGACAATTACCGGAAAGTCAGCTACACTATAAACAGATAGATAAATTTTTTTAAAAAGGAGTTTATTGTGAGTGCAAAAAAATTAGGTCTATTGCCGCGTCTTATTATTGCAATCGTTGCCGGTATTTTAATCGGTAACTTGACGCGCTCCATCCATTTGCCGTTGCCTGTTCAGATTTTGGCAACCTTTAACGGGGTATTCGGCAACTTTCTCAGCTTTATCATTCCGCTGATCATCCTCGGATTTGTCATTCCGGGTATCGCGGATCTGGGTTCCGACGCAGGAAAGCTGCTCGCTATCACTGCCGGTATTGCGTACGGTTCAACGCTGCTTGCCGGTACGTTGGCCTTTGTAACCGATTCCATATTCTTCCCGTTCTTTTTAAGTTCTCATGTGGATGTTTTTTCCCATGCGAACCCTGAAGATGCGCTGCTGCCCGGCTTATTCGGTATCGATATGCCGCCGCTGATGGGCGTTATGACTGCGTTGATTTTAAGCTTTGTTCTCGGTATCGGTATCGCGGTAACTCGCTCGGAAACCTTAAAGAATGCAGCCCGCGAATTTCAGAATATTGTTACGAAAGTTATCGAAGTTATCATTATTCCGCTTCTGCCGATTCATATTTTAGGCGTATTTACCAACATGACCCATGCAGGACAAGTTGGGCTTATCCTCAAGGTATTCATCAAGGTATTTGCGATTGTTATTGCGCTGCACGTCATCATGATACTTATTCAGTATATCATTGCTTGTACCATTGCAAAACGGAATCCCTTTACGTCGATTAAGACAATGCTGCCTGCGTATGTTACCGCATTGGGAACGCAGTCTTCTGCTGCGACCATACCGGTAACACTTGCTTCCGCAAAGAAAATCGGCATTCAGGAAAAAATTGCGGACTTTGTTATCCCGCTTTGTGCAACTATCCACCTTGCCGGAAGTACCATCACCCTTACCAGTTGTTCGATGGCTATCCTGATCCTGCACGGACAAACGGCAAACGCCGGCGTTATGCTTCCGTTTATCGCAATCTTGGGTATCGCAATGGTTGCAGCCCCCGGTATCCCCGGCGGTGCTGTTATGGCAGCGCTCGGCTTTGTGCAGTCTATCCTCGGCTTTAACGACACGATGTGTTCATTGATTATCGCGCTCTATATTGCGCAGGACAGCTTCGGAACCGCATGTAACGTAACCGGAGACGGTGCAATCGCCATTTTGGTTGATGCCATTTCAAAAGATAAGAGCAAGAATTAAAGACAATTTTTAGGGAACCTCTAAAAACTGAAGTTTTTAGAGGTTTTCTTTTAGATTCGATAGGAGAAGATATGAAAAAGACAAAGATTGTCTGTACTATCGGTCCCGCTTCCGACTCGGAAGAAATACTGCGCGAATTATTTAAGGCAGGGCTCAACGTATGCCGCCTTAATTTTTCGCACGGTACGCATGAAGAGCACCAGATCCGTATCGACCGTATCAAGAAGATTCGGCAGGAACTCAACTTGCCGATTGCAATTATGCTGGACACCAAGGGGCCGGAAATACGGCTGAAAAACTTCGGCGTTAATTCCGTACAGCTGAGCAAGGGACAGCAATTTACGCTTACCGTACGCGATATTGTCGGCGATGAAAAAATATGCAGCGTAACCTATAAGAACCTTGCGCAGGAAGTACAGCCTAATAATCGCATCCTTATAGATGACGGATTAATTGAACTGCGGGTTGACCGGATTGAGAATGGCACCGATATTATCTGTACCGTTCAGAGCGATGGTCCCGTATCGAATCATAAGGGCATCAATATCCCCGGAGCAAAGATTAATCTTCCCTTCCTCAGCGAGCAGGATATTTCCGACTTAAAGTTTGGGGCACAAAACGAGGTTGACTTTGTTGCAACCTCATTTACGCGCGGCCCGGCAGATATTTTAAGTATCCGCAAGGTTTTGGAGGAAGAGCACGGGGAGAATATCCACATTATTGCCAAAATAGAAAACCAAGAGGGAGTCGATTCCATCGACAAGATTCTTGAAGTTGCAGACGGCATCATGGTTGCGCGCGGAGACTTGGGCATCGAAATTCCGCCTGAAGAAATTCCAATCGTACAAAAGATGATTATCCGCAAAACCTTGCGGGCAAGTAAACCGGCGATTACGGCAACCCAAATGCTTGAGTCGATGACCCATAATCCGCGTCCGACGCGGGCGGAGGTTACCGATGTTGCAAATGCCATCTTTGACGGGACAAGCGCAATCATGCTTTCCGGCGAAACGGCCGCGGGGAAATATCCGGTAGAAACCGTCAAGATGATGAACCGCATTGCCGTTACAACCGAAAACTCGTTAAACTACGATAAGATTATGGGGGCTGTTGCGCGGGAGCATTCGCTTACAATTACAAACGCGATTGCGCATGCCACCTGTTCTATGGCGCTGGAAATGAATGCGCAGGTTATCATTACCGCGACCTCTTCGGGAGAAACGCCGAGGGCGCTTTCAAAGTATAAACCCAAAGTACCGATTGTTGCCGTAACGCCTTTTGAAACAACGGCTCGGCGGTTATCGCTGAACTGGGGTGTGTATCCGATTGTAACATCCTCTTTTAAGTCAACCGACGAAATGTTTGAACAGTGCATTAACGTTGCAAAAGAAAAAGGCTTTGTGCACGAAGGCGAACTTGCCGTATTGACTGCCGGTGTTCCGATCGGGTTGGTCGGTTTGACAAACTTACTAAAGGTGGAAACCGTCGGGAAAATACTGTTGAAAGGCAAGGGTACCGGTATCCAATCGGTTGTAACCGGGCGGGTAAAGGTGATCCGTACCGAGCAAGATTTGTTGACGGACTTTGCGGACGGCGACATTATCGTAGCCGAAGCAACCAACGATTTAATGAATTCCTTTATCGAACGGGCGGGAGCGGTCATTACGGAAAACGGAAATTTGAGCGGACACGCGGCCCTTATCGGAATGAATCTATCGAAGCCGACCATCGTAGGAGCGGTCGATGCAACAACCATATTAAAAACAGGCGACATTATCACGCTGAACGGGAAAACCGGCGTTGTGATAAAAGGTACCGCCGCTATTTATTAAAATAATTCATATACAGCATAAACACCGCATCTCCCTACCTATGGGGAGATGCAGTAAACCGTAGGGATGGGGCTGATCTGGTTTACCGTAACAAAGCGCTTACGGAAATGAAAAGAGTAGACACTTAGGGATTGCGGCCGTATAGGTTCCAATTATTTTCTGTTGCAGTGATACGGGCTTCGATGCTCGGATCTTCATTTTCATCGGGATAATTGTCAGGTTTATTTTTATCTGCCTGATAAATCACTTCGGAATACGAATCTGCATTTTTTTTAGGAAGGCTGTATAACAGCGTGTCGAGTGTTGCGCGGTTCAATTTGTTTTTTTTGATGTCGAGCGTAATGCCGAAAGGTACTTTTGATAAATTGTTCGGATCTATTTTTATATCGGTTAACACGTTGTACGAACACTGCAGCTCCTTGAGCGTTTGGCATGCTCGCACATCAAGGATATTTAGGCGGTTCCAATCACAAAGTAATTCCTTTAATTCCTGCTGTTTTGAAACATCAAGCGTTTGCAGGTTATTGCGCCCGCAGTTCAATTTTTCTAAATGAGGACAGTCTTCTATATTCAGTACGGCCAAATTGTTCCGGTGGCAAGAAAGGTTTTTTAATTTAGATAAATTGCCCAAGGTGAGCGTTGTAATACCACCCGTACCGTTCTCGTTTGCATTGGAGTGACAGGATAAGTCGCGCAGCAAAAGGTTATGTGAAACATCCAACGCCGTTAAACTATTCCGGCTGCAATCAAGCACCTCAAGGTTCGGCATATACGAAGTATCCATGGCGGTTAAAAAACGGCATCCGAAGGTATCCAACTGTTTTAAACGAGGCAGCTGCGGCAGTCTGAGTGAACGGAGATGTTTACCGGATATAAGCAGCTGTTCTAAATGAGGATTTTGCAGCAGATTGAGCGTATCGTTCGTGATAGATACAAGGCGTAATATTCTTAGTTTAGGATTGCCGGAAAGATCAACGGAGGTTTTACAACGCAGGGACAACTCTTCTAAGTCGGAATATCGGGAAAAATTAAAACTTTCGTTTTTCGTAGCGCTTATGTCCAATTTTTGCAAATACGGTGAATCAGGTAAGACTATGCTTTCGAAGCCTTCAGCTAATAATGTTTTAATCTTTTGATTATTCGATAGGTCAAGTGTTCTGTTTTGAGGGGAAAGAGTATATACCATGCCTGAAAGTTCAAGATATTCCAATTCCGGCAGTGCAGAAAAATGAGGCATTGCGGTAAACCGGTGCGGTGTACATATCAGTGTTTTAATATGTTTTCCGTTGTTGAATACTAAACCGGTTATTTGTGTGGGAGAACCGCTAAAAAGATAAAGCCCTCTTATTTCTATGCGCGTTATATCCCCGACAATACCGATTCGCTGTTGATTGAGGGCAATGATGGAGCCCCCCTTATCTCTTTCGGAAAAAGACGGTAATTTCTCCATTTTATCGGCGGTGTACGTTCTTGCTCCAATAAGATGCGCAGGGCGGCCGCTTACCGTATCGGCAAATACTGCAATGCCTTGATCTTTCGTATCAAGTTCAATGATAATATCGGCGTATTCAATATCAACCGGCGTACTAAAAGGCGGATAGCATGATGAAAGACAGCATATCAGCAATACCAATCCGATAGACCATAGTTTTGTTTTCATGGCTCCTCTCCCCATTCTAAAAAGTTATCCGGCATAATACCTTATCCCATTGTAATCGTATTTTGGAGCCGCTACAAGATTTCAATTTTTGGAAAATTCTCTCAAAATCATATTTTTTATAAAATTTTTCATTTTTTTCTCCGATTTTCAAGCCATTTTGCTTCGCGTGCTTTATAAGACAGATAGCATTAACCGCAAGGAGGTTTCTATGCAAAAACAAAAACGGGCAAAACTTACAGCCCGTATCAAACGGTATATCGTACTGCTTATCTGTCTTGCAGCGGCAGGTATAGCGGGGTGCCAGCAACCGGCAAAGCCCTTAGTAAAAGAGATAAAAACGGAAAAGCCGATTCAAAAACCTGCGACTCCGTCTTCTCAAAAACCGGATAAACAGGTTAAACCCGATAAATCAGATAAACCTGATACCGGAAAGGGAGAAAATACCAACGGCACGCAAAACGGCAATAATTCCGGCAACGGCTCGAACGAGCAGGAAGGAATTTCCTATAAGGGACTGAATATTCCTGACAGTCTTGCACGATCGCCGCAAAAATTACGCGAACTGATTGTACAAGGGGCGCAGCTTAGCGAAACGGAGCCGCAGTTTAATAATCATGGTGCTGTAGTAAAATACATTGAAAAAGAGGTTGAGTATGATATTTCGGCAGCTTTTGACGATACGCTCCTTCTCGATCCTTCTCAAAATTCAATTTATCCCGGCGCCGTTTTACGAGGCGATAGCCTTGATAGAGAAAGCTATCAGGAAATTACCGAGGGCAATAAACGGAATGCGGTAATCTCTTTCGATTTACAGGGAGTAAAAGATAAAGAGGGTAAGGACGGAAAAGCGGGCGTTACTTCCGGTGAAATTATTCCGGATTTAGCTTCATATAGAGAGCTGCGCAATAAGATTCTTAGCCAAAATATTACCTATCATGCCTCTGCTCATTCAAGTTATGAAGAGATGGAAATTACCAATGAGAAAAGCCTCGAAGCACAGCTTAAAATGGGTGTCGGTTTCGGTGCTGCAGGGATTAAAACCAAAATAGCGGCAGGGTTTAAATTTAAGAACGGAGAGCAGAAGGAGCGGCGGCTTATCAAATTCGTCGAAACGTTCTATACCGTCGATGTGAATCAAGAGGCGGCTCCGATGATGATCAATATACCGCGTGAGGTTGTCGGAGATAGAATGCCTGTATATGTCTCGTCGGTCTCTTACGGACGTATCGCCTATCTTACTATCGAATCCGATCAGGAAAAATCAGAACTCAAGGCAAATCTTGATACGGTATTCAAAGTTACGGCAGCAAACAATGTTGAAGCCGACATTGACACTGCAATTAAAAAACTTGAAAAGGGAACAACCATCACGATCAATATTATCGGAGGCGGCAGCGAAGCGGTTACCGATCTTAAACAGTTTCAAAAATATATTGTAAAAGAAGGTTTTTCTTCAAAGAATCCGGGGCACATTATTAAATATCAGTTACGGTTTTTGGATGATAATGCGACTGCATATATCAAATACGGTGAAAAATACAAAACCGTCGAACGTGTGGAAATACCGGCAAAAGGATACAAGGTAACTGCAACGGTAGAAAATATAAAAGGCGCCGGATTCGAGGCTGCACATATTACCGGAACTGTCGGCATGCAGCCGCTTGATAGAGATGCCCCGCGAAAAACGATTTTTAACTACAGTGGTACGGAAACGCCGTCAAAATTAACGATTAAACGCAATATTCCCAAAGACCCTCAAACGCAACCAGATAGTATTATCGTACCGGACAAATCTTGTGCTATTCAACTTTCCTTCAATATAAAAGGGGAGATGGTCATACTGGGAAACACAAACGGCGTGCAACAGGTTTTTGTAAGATATCCCCAAGGAGACCGTCCTCAGTTGTCCGTTCGTACGACCGATGCATTAGAAAACAGCCCCTTACAACAGTTTATGCTCCATCGTGAAGGATATCCGAATGAAAAGCTGGTGTTCGATGTTCGGTTTAAAGTTGAAAAAGAGAGTTAACAAGAAAAGGGCGATGCACTGATTTTATCCCCTGTGCAAAATTTTAGATAAAATTTTGCACAGGTTTTTCAAAAGCAGGCAGGGCAAACACGGCAGATGGATTGCCCTGTCCTTACAGCCTTAAAACCAATCGCCGCAGATAAGCCGGTGAGCGGCGGAACCGGGAAGCGGTATCGGTGGCAGCGCATCTTTTGAAAACCATGCGGCCTCCGATAACTCCTCTTTTTGTACGGTAATATCCCCCGAAACGTATTCGGCGCGGAAGGCGAGCATCAGCTGGTTGGGATACGGCCAGCCTTGACTTCCACGATACCGGATATCTTTGACGGTTAAGCCGACTTCTTCGTGCACTTCGCGGATAACAGCTTCTTCCGCGGATTCGCCCGCTTCGATAAAACCGGCGATGCAGGTATAAATATCGGAGGTGTGCTGAACATGCCGCGCTAAAAGGATTTGCTCGCCTTTGCTGATAAGCACGATAATACACGGGGCAAGGACGGGATACAATATTCTGCGGCATTGCGGGCACTCCAATGCCGTTTCCGTTATGCTTAAATGCAGACTGCTTCCGCACGAAGGGCAATACTTTGTATGATGCAGCCAATCGAGCAAAAGTACTGCGCGGGCGGCGTGTTCCGAGTGTTCGGAAGGTTCCGTTATAAACAAATTCCGGTACGGTATCCGTTTAAAGCCTTTCGGCTCTGCTGCATCAGGCGACAGCGCCGCTGCAAAAGTATGATATGCCCGCTCCCCATACACACCGAGAATGTCCTGATTATTGTACTTTCTGATTGCTTTCGTAACTTCACTACCGCTCGGTAATTGTCCGTTTTCTGAAACAAAAATATTTTTCTTTTGTATTAAAATACCGAATTCAAAATCAGCCCCGTTCGGGCAGTCTATGAGTGCCATACTTTCAGTATATGCTTTTAGCGATTTAAGTCAAATATCGGCTTTGGCATGTCAAGGCTTTGGAAGGGGAAGGTGAATCAGCTAAAATAGCACCGGCTAATTTAATCGGTAAAATTGTTCCGGTTTGATTTTTTGTATTGACATTATAAAGAAATATATTTACAATATGATAAGGGAGTTAAATTTATGGCACAGACAAATATCAATATCCGTATAGACGAAGACTTAAAACGGCAGTTTGAAACCTTTTGTTCCAACATCGGTATGACTATGACAACGGCATTTTGCGTATTTGCAAAAACCGCGGTTCGGAAACAAAAAATACCGTTTGAGTTAGCGGTAGACCCGTTCTATAGTGAAAGTAATATGCGTTATCTTGAAAAGAAAATGGCCGATTATAAAGCTGGTAAGCTTCAGTTGACTGAGCATGAGCTGATAGAGGATTAAGCTTATGCAGAACAAGCTAATCCAGTGGGATTTGGACGCATGGAATGATTATATTTACTGGCAGACACAGGATAAGAAAATCCTTAAACGGATAAATCAGCTTATTAAGGACATCGGCCGCAATCCATTTGAGGGCATAGGTAACCCGGAGCCGTTAAAAGGTAATTTGACAGGATTCTGGAGCCGTAGGATTGATGAAGAACACAGACTTGTGTATGCAGTAGAAGAGAATGCTGTTTTACTGATTTCCTGCCGCGGTCATTATGATGATTAACGGCAATACGGTTGTTCCGTCGCATCAGCTATTTTCCCCATGTATTTTCAATTGACATAATAGACGGAGCAGTATACAATTCCGCAACATTTTTCGAATACCGATGCAAATTAAGGACAATATGAGTAAAGAGCAAAACAATCAGAAATTAGTACATTGGGCGGATCAAACTGCAGAGAAGATTATACGCGAGCGCGGAGATTTGGATTCTTATACGTGCGCTTCGGGGATTACGCCGTCGGGAACCGTTCACATTGGGAACTTCCGCGAAATTATTTCGGTCGATTTAGTTGTACGCGCGTTGCGCGACCGCGGCAAAAAGGTGCGGTTTATTTATTCGTGGGACGATTACGATGTGTTCCGGAAGGTGCCCGAAAATATGCCCGGAAAAGAAACGCTGCAAAACTATCTGCGGTATCCCATCACGATGGTGCCCGATACAACCGGACGCGATACCTCTTATGCACGCCATCATGAAGTTGATGTGGAGCAGGTACTGCCGCTTGTCGGTATTTACCCTGAATTCTTATATCAGGCCGAACGGTACCGCAGCGGTATGTATGCCGAGGGGATGAAAAAAGCGCTGCAAAACCGCGAAAAAATAAAGGACTGTTTAAACCGCTACCGCGATGATGAGCACAAAATCCCTGCGGCAGAAGAATATTGGCCTGTAGCGGCTTTTTGCTGCAACTGCAATAAAGACACAACTGAAATCGTTTCTTACGACGGCGAATACGGATTGGAATACCGGTGCACAAGCTGCGGGCATCAAGAAAAGGCGGACTTGCGCACCTCGAAGGAATTGAAACTCGGATGGAGGGTTGACTGGCCGATGCGCTGGCAGTTTGAAAAAACGGTTTTTGAACCCGCCGGAAAAGATCACCACAGCCAAGGAGGTTCGTTCGACACGGCGCGGCTTGTCGCAGACGAAATTTATCAGTGGCCTGCCCCCGTCAGCTTCCGCTACGATTTTATCGGTATTAAAGGCTTGCCGGGGAAAATGTCGTCGTCAAAAGGAAAGGTTATCAGCCTGTCCGATGTCTTGAATGTGTACCAACCCGAAATTGCGCGGTACCTGTTTGCTGGAACGCGGCCGAACACGGAGTTTTCTATCAGCTTCGACTTGGACGTTATTAAAACCTATGAGGACTACGATAAAACCGAGCGCATCGCATGGGGCGTCGATAAGGCTAAAAACGATGAGGTATATGCGAAGGAACGCCGCATCTATGAACTCTCGCAGGTTGAAGGGATGCCATCCTGCATATCGTATCAAATTCCGTTCAGACATCTCTGTAATCTTTTACAAATTAACGCAGGGGATATTGCTGCAGTAATAGAGTTGATGACCGATCTGAAAGAGGAGCAGTACGAGCGGTTTGTTGCCCGGGCCAAATGCGCGTGGTATTGGATTACCGAATGTGCGCCCGAAGACTTCCGTTTTGCGCTGCGTACCGACGGCGGTAAGGCGGAACTTTCCGCAGCTGAAACCGCTGCGCTCTGCAAAATCCGCGACGAGCTGCTGCCGAAGATGGACGAGCTTGATGAAAAAGCGTTTTCAACCGCGCTGTATGATACGGCTTACGCCTGCGGGCTTGAGCCTAAAGCGCTGTTTACCGCCGTCTATCAGGCCTTGATCGGGAAAGACCAAGGACCGCGTCTTGCAGGGTTTATGAAGATAATCGGCAAAGAACGGCTTGCACAATTGCTTTCATTCTATTAAAATACTCCGCAAATGACAAAACAGGGCTGTAATATGGTTTTGAATGTATATTCTATTATAAAAGGTGCACAAACGGTATCCCGATCTTGCTGTTTTCCCCTTTGCAGCCGGTTATTATTTTATTACTGAATTTTTTAAACGCTCTTTTTTAAGGGCGTTTTTTTTTGTGAACGCAGCCGGCTTAAAAGGCCGACCTCGTTTACGCATTTAATGTAATAGAGGAGTTTTATATGAAACAGGTTATTATGGAAGCGGAATCACTGCAAGGGTATTTAACATCGAAGGATGCTGCTCACCTGCAAAAATTGGATGAACTGTATAATAAGGCGATGCAGCAATTCACGAGGCTCGATGCTGCCGCAGATAATAAAGAAAAAGAAGCTGCGGAAAAAGAAATTATCGACTTATACGATAAAATGGGAAAAAAACTACAGGAAATCTGCAAAGAAGTTCCTCAGCTCAGGGTGTATTCATTTATTACCGATTTTGCCAGCCATGCGGAAGCCTCCCGTGTTATGGCAAAATTGCGCAGCAGCGAAACCGGCCATAACGAATTCATCTATTATACCCAGCGTGCGTTTGAAATGCTGTTCAAACTTGCCTATAGCGGAAGCCACGAGGACAGTAAAAACTACCTTATTTCCAAAACGCCGGTTACCGTTCCGGTACAGAATTATGCCGTACACAAGATCAGCGACATCGATCACAAAATCGAAAATACCGTTATGTGCGTTATGCTGCGCGGCGCACTGCTTCCGTCGATGATTATCTCTAAAGAAATTGAAGAATATTCTTCACACGGCTATGTAACTCCGTTCGCGCTGTTTAAAATTAAACGGGACGATACAAAGAATATCGACGATATGCAGTATGTTCTCAATTTGGATATGTCGTATTTCAATCTGGAAGATTTGGACGGAAAAGACCTTATCTTTGCCGACCCTATGAATGCGACCGGCGGCAGTCTGATTACCGTTGTTAAATATCTTGAACGGCAGGGAATAAAACCTAAGTCGATCAACTGTTTCCATGTTATCTCATCACTCAGAGGTGCGCTATGCGCTGCCCGTGCCTTAAAGAACTGTACGGTATATACGCTGTGGATGGACCCCGCATTAAATTCCGCCGCCTATATTCTTCCGGGACTTGGGGATGCCGGCGATAGAATTAACGGTGTCGATGAAGCCGAGCACCCCCGCAATATGATTCAGCTGATTGCGGATTACGGGGCAACCATCGCGGGCCTTTACCGCCATCAGTTGAGAGCGATAGAGAATGTGGTGCTTCAAAATAAATAACCGTGTATCGTGTAAGAGCTTAACGATACTGATAGTTTGTTTTACGGCCGCCGCCGGTTTGTTTGCAAAAGGCAATATCGATTCGGAAACGGCAAAGACTTATTTTGAGATTGCTGAAGCATATACCGAAGTATCCAAGTACGATAAAGCTGAGGAATTTTACCTAAAGGCGGCAAAGGATCCTGCGCATAAAAATGCTGCGGAATATAATTTGGCGCGGGTATACGGGCTGCAGGGCGAGTGGACAAAAGCAAAACCCATCCTTGAGCGGCAGTATAAAGAAGCGCCGGGAAATATCCTGATATTAAAAGCTTACTCCTACAGCCTTGCGGCAACCGGCGACGAAGAGCGCGCCTGCGCAATGTATAAAAAGCTGTACGATGAGGATTCCGAAAATCCCGAATCGGCACTGAATTATGCCCGGATATTGATTCTTTCCAAACGGTATGACGAAGCAACGGCTCTTATTGAAGAACTGAAAACCCGTTTTACCGAGAGCACGGAAACAAGAGTCTTAGCCGAGCTTGGAGAAAAGATTAAAAAGGCGCAAGAAGAACCGGACAAGCAGGGAAAAGAAGCGCAGGAAGAACCGGAAGATCAGGGAAAAGAAACTCAAGATAAGGACGGTAAAATGCAGGAGCAGAACAATAACGTGGAGGAGGAAACGGCAGACGGCGCCGAATCCGCAGCGGTAAAGGAAAAAGATGGAACGAAAAAATAATCGATTTGTCAGCAACATAGGTTTTATTCTTGCCTGCGTCGGTTCGGCTGTCGGTATGGCAAACGTATGGGGCTTCCCCTACAAGCTTGGGAGCAACGGCGGCGGCGCCTTTTTGCTTATTTATATCCTCTTTGTGATTCTCTTCGGATATGTGGGGCTCTCTGCGGAATACGCAATCGGCCGCCGCAGCGGTACGGGAACACTCGGTTCTTACGCCTATGCGTGGAAGCACGGCAGCAAAGACCGCGAGGGGATCGGCAAAATCATCGGATGGCTGCCCTTGGCCGGTTCAATCACGATTGCCGTTGGGTACGCCGTTATTATTGCTTATGTACTCAAGGCTTTTACTCAGTCCATATTCGGCAGCATCATGACGGTTAATCCCGGACAGTGGTTTGAGTCTTTTGCATTTAAGCAGTTCAGCGTTGTGCCCTATCATGCGGTTGTCGTTGTTGCGACTTTGCTGACAATTATGTTCGGTGCGCATACGATAGAAAAATCAAATAAAGTAATGATGCCGCTTTTCTTCATACTGTTTGCGGCGTTGGCGGTTCGTATTGCATTTTTGCCGGGGGCTTTTGAAGGATACAAGTTTTTATTTATCGCCGATTGGAGCTATTTAAAAAATCCGTCCGTGTGGATAACCGCTATGGGGCAGGCATTCTTTTCGTTATCCATTACAGGTTCGGGAATGATTGTGTACGGCGCCTATTTGAGCAAAGATCATGACTGCGTAGCCGGCGCCAAAAATACCGCGCTGTTCGATACCATTGCAGCGGTTGTCGCCGCCCTCGTGATGATACCCGCATGTTTTGCCTATCGGATGGATCCCGCCGGCGGCCCCGGTTTGCTGTTCGTTGTTCTTCCGTCAATTCTTCAACAGATGCCCGGCGGCAGAATATTCGGAATCATCCTGTATCTTGTCGTGGTGTTCGGAGGAATTTCGTCCTTGCAAAATATGCTTGAAGTTGTCGCCGAATCGCTTATGCACACGTTTAAGAGTTTAAAACGCACCGCAGTGATTGCCGTGCTCGGCGTGATTACCTTCGGTATCGGCGTTTTCATGGAACCCATTGCGGACACAAAGGGAGCAATTCTCGGCGGCTGGGGCGCATGGATGGATTTGGTCTCCACGTACATTATTCCGATCGGTGCGGTGCTCGGCGCCGTTTCGTGGTTCTGGGTGATGAAAAAAGAAGAGCTGTTGGACGAAATTAACACCGGCGCAAAAAAACGCTATGCCAACGGCTGGTATTATCTCGGCAAATACGTATACACGCTCTTCGCCCTATTTTTGTGCATTGTCGCATTGGTACGCGGCGAAGGATTTTAGGACTAAGACTTCGGCAATTCATTCTAATTCATAATTCTTAATTAAGAATTATGAATTATGAATTATGAATTATGAATTTCCGCTTTTTTCCGTACTTCTTCCGCTTTGCGGGAAATTTTATTCCAGACACCGGAAACGCCCATTGCCTTTTTTACTATTTTAAGCGTTTGTGCAGCTTCCGCCCGCATCTTCATCGTGCCGTTATAGATAATTTCATCGACAAAGCCACGTTTGGATGCATACATCGCCCGCCGTTCTCTAATAGGTTCAAGGAAGGTATTGATAGCGGTTGCAAGTTTATCTTTTACTTCGACATCGCCGACTTTACCTTTCCGATAGCGTTCTTTTAAGTCTTCGACTTCCGCCTTATTAGGATTAAAGGCATCATGGTAAATAAATACGGGATTCCCTTCCACCGTCCCCGGAATATCGGCGCTGGTTCTATTGGGATCGGTGTACATGCTGCGTACCTTTTTTATCACCGTTTTTTCGTCATCGCAGAGGAATATCGCATTGTTAAGGCTCTTCGACATTTTAGCTTGCCCGTCCGTACCGACAAGCGAGCCGTAATCGCTTACCATCACCTCAGGCAGCGAGAATACTTCGCCGTACATATAGTTAAAACGCTTGGCAATCTCCCGCGTCAGTTCAACATGACTTTCGTTATCTTTGCCGACCGGCACCAGATTGGCGCGGGGCAGTAAAATATCGGCAGCCTGTAGCACCGGATACCCCAATAGTCCAAGCGGCAATTCGGACAAGTGCGCCGCTTTCGCCATATCTTTTATCGAAGGAATACGCTGCAGCCGAGGAACGGTAACAAGATCGGAAAAAAATAGGTTAAGTTCACAAACTTCCGGCACTGCCGATTGCAGATAAATAACCGATTTTTCGGGATCGATTCCACAGGCCAAATAGTCCAGCGCCATTTGCCGTACATTATCGGCAAGTTCATCGATGTATTGTTTGTCGGGCTTTGTAGTCAGCGTATGTAAGTCCGCAATAATAAAAAAGCATTCAAATTCTTCTTGAAGCCGTACCCGATTCTTAATCGAACCGACATAATGCCCCAGATGAAGGTTTCCCGTAGGACGATCACCCGTTAAAATTCGTTTTCTTTCCATAATAATCGATAGTATCATGTTTACATTTACCGATGCAAGGGATTCAAAAGTTATTTATACTTGTAAAAAGCGTCAAACTGATATATAGTGGACGCCATGTTAGTTGATGATAGAATAATTGCTGAAATAGTTGTAAGAATTGGCAGACACTATAACGAAAATATTGCTACTCGCTTCTTACGCCCCTTATTTGCACAAATTCTTTCCAATATTGATTTATCGCGGCATATTGTTGATTTAACAGAGCATTCAGAAGACTTTGTCTTACAAGGATTTCATCTGGACGACCTTTATTATGACATCATCGCACTTGCCCGCTTTATTTATTTAGTCAGGAGAGATGTTCTCCCCAATATTAATTCGCTTACCGAAGCAAATACCAAGATGGCAACTGCCGATAAGGTATACCGCAATATGGCATTCAGTAATTTAGGGCCGAACCTTGAGGTATTGTCTTCCATGGTGCTTGAACTCTATCATGCGACGCTTCAATATGATAAAAAGACGGCAGCAGGTGGCAAAACCGTTTCAAGCCGAATCGCAGACTTATCTGATATAGAGCGCTTGTTGGCCAATACCGCCGACGCTTAAAGGAAACCGTATGAATGCTGAAGAAAAATTGATAAATTGTTTTAAAAATCTTAAAGAACATATCCCGTACACTCCCAAAATTGCATTGGTGCTCGGCTCCGGGCTTGGCGATCTTGCGGAAGAGTTAACGGTTGACGCTGTAATTCCTTACGCTTCTATCCGCAATTTTCCGCTTTCAACGGCTCCGGGGCACCGCGGGGCATTTGTCTTTGCAAAGATAGAAGGAATACCCGCCGTTATTATGCAGGGTAGAATCCACTATTATGAAGGCTACCCGATGACCGATGTGGTACTTCCCATCAGGGTTATGAAGCTGATGGGTGCGGAAATTCTCTTCTTAACCAATGCTGCCGGCGGAGTGAATAAAACTTTCAGCGCAGGTAATTTTATGCTGATTACCGACCATATTACTTGCCTTGTTCCTTCCCCGCTCATCGGGAAAAACTTTGAAACCCTTGGGGTGCGGTTTCCCGATATGACTCAAGTTTACGATCAAAATCTCCGGATGCACATCAAGGCGGCGGCGGAATCGCTTCATATTCCGCTTAAAGAGGGTGTGTACTGCCAATTCACCGGGCCGGCTTATGAAACGCCGCAGGAGGTACGTCTTGCGGGGATACTCGGCGCCGACGCTGTTGGGATGAGTACCGCTGTGGAAGCGGTCGCTGCCCGTCATGCCGGTATGCGCGTCTGCGGCATCTCATTTATTTCTAATCTTGCGGCAGGCATCAGTAGCACGTTATTAAGCGAAGAAGAAGTACTGGATGCCGGTAAGAAAGCGGCGCCTCTGTTTAAACAACTGGTATTAAACAGCATCGGTCGTATGGGAACAGTATAAAACGGAATTTATTCTTGCGGAAAATGATGCCGGCAGACGGCTTGACCGCGTAATTAGAAAATTCCTTGCGGATGTTCCGCTGTCAACGCTCTATGCGGCTATCCGCAAGGGATTAATACGCATCAACGGAAAACGGACAGCGCTTAACTACCGGACAACCCAAGGCGACACGCTATCGATTGCCCCATCACTGCTCTCCGCCGGCAATCCGCCGCTGCCGTCATCGGAGCAAAGCAGTAAGCGCAATCCGCATCCGACAATCTCCGGTAAAAATAACCCGCAAAACAAAGAAACGCTTGCATCCTACAGGCCGTACCGTAAAGCTGCCGATATTCCGCTCTTATTAAAAGCAGCCGATCTGCTTATCGTGAATAAGCCTGCAGGAATCCCCGTACACGGCAGCTCTAGTATCGACACGCTGCTTTCCGCCGCATCGGTACTAACGCTCTCCGCCGAACCGCCTGCCGCCGTACCCGATACAGACGGCAGGGTACACCTGCACAGTCTCTCATTTAAACCAGGCCCGCTTCACCGGCTCGATAAGGATACTACCGGCGTACTGTGTTTTTCACGGACGCTTGCAGGTGCGCAGTGGTTTTCTCAATGTTTGCGGGAAAAAACGGTAGGCAAATACTACTTGGGTGTAGTACGCGGGGCTATGCCGGCGCAACCGATTACCGCTCAAGACGAAAACGGTGCAACCATGACGCAGTGTTATTCGGTTGAATACTGCAAAGACATAGACGCATCGCTTATGCTATTTCGGCTTATCACCGGTAAAAAGCACCAGATACGGAAGCATACCGAAAGTGTCGGCCATCCGCTGGCGGGAGACCGTAAATATCACGGCGGGAACCCGCTGCCCGGCTGCAAGCACTACCTGCTCCATGCATGGCGTCTATACTTTCCCGCATTAAGACCGGCGGATATTCCCGCCTCTATCGAAGCGCCGCTTTTCCCGGAAATGGAAACATTCCTCAACCGGTATTTTCCCAATTGGAGCAACGCAGCGTCTTCGGCTCTTATAGATCAATGTTATGACAAATCAAATTCGAGCAACTGACAATTTTTAATTTCCAGCCGAAACAGATCTTCCATCGATAACGGATTAAAATAGGTATATGCAGCCGTAGTAAGCACACCGTGGCAGACAAACAGGATATTTCCGTCTCCCGCGTGCTTTTGTTTTACATCTTCTATAATGCTATATGCACGGTGCGCTACTTGTGCAAAGGACTCCCCTCCGGGAAATTTTAAAAAAGGATTTTTATGAATATATAAAAAGTCCGGATTATTCCATGGTTTTCCTTCAAAGTCGCCGAAATCTATCTCGTGCAGCCGGGTATCCGGTACGGCCGTCAGCTGCAGTACCTGTTCGATATATGCCGCCGTATCTCTCGCCCGTTTAAGCGGAGACACATAGATTGCGGTAATATTGTTTTTTTCTTTTTCTTCCTTCAGCCGATTAGCCAAGGCCTGCGCTTGCATCCGCCCCTTTTCCGTCAGTGTAGATTCCGAAACGCCGCAAGCCAGTTGTTTTACATTCCAGTCGGTTTCACCATGCCGCACAACAAAAAGTTTCATGCCGGAAAGTATATGCAAATAAACTTTGAACTTCAAGTAACCCTGCGCCGGCAGCGCTTACAGACTGTAGCTAAAAGTCTCGGCAATTACCGTTTCGCCCAAGTCGGTACGGGCAAGCGAAATTGCTTGCGCTTTTGTCTTTGCTTCTGCGGTATGCTCAAACGTAAAGCGGTTTATCTTTTGCGCCTGTTTAAAATTCCAAATCGATATGTCGGCACGGATAGTACAGGTAAATGTACCGTCCTCCGCCGTTTCCACGGTGATATATGTTTTTCCGAAAATAAAACGGTCAACAGCCGTACCGATCTTAACCTGCGCAGCACGGATTACGGCAGCTTCATCACTACCGGCAAGTTCACGGTATTCATCAAGTCCGATTCTGCTAAAGCCGCGCTTCATCAGCCCGGTAAGCAGGCTTGTAGCCGTTATGTTACTGGAAAAAACAGGGTTATTGTTCTCATCATAATCGAGGATGGAAATAATAGTCGGTATCCGTTTTTCCATTGTAGCAACTTTATAAGAAAAAGAAACGGAGAGATTGTCGGCTGCATCGCTTGTTAAAGCGGTATTTTTTCTTGCCGGATAGAGACAAAAGAAAAGCGTTCCGTCGCATGCTCTTTCGGGCGTAGGGGGTGTAAAGTATAAGAACCCTTCGGCATCCGTCCGTATAAGCTCCGTTTTCAGGCTGCTGCCGGTACCGGAAGACGGATACAGAACCGTAATAGGATAATTGTCAAGCGGAAATTGTTTTTCCGGCGCAGTAACAACAACGCGTGCTGCAAACGGCTCGGTAAACGGAGAGCCGGCATTCACCGGAGCAGGCCTGCTGACAGCCTCTATGGAAATAGCATCTAACAAGGGTTGTACACGGCGGCGGGCATCGACAAGAATGGCATTATCTTCTTGCCCCTTACATGATTCATAAATAGTATCGAACAACGCAAGTACCTTATGTATATCGAAGTGTTCAACGGCCTGCACAAGTTCCGGAAGCAGACGGGCAGCCCTTTGCGCCTCTGGGACGGTTTCAGTCACCGTACGTTCGGGTTCTGTTTGCGCATCCTGTTCAAAATGCCCCTGTTCGGCAGCAGCCTTCGAGTCTGCGGCCGGAGATGCAGGGACTACCGGTGATGCGGTAACACCTTTCGCCGGAGCGGATACACAAGAAATAGTCATGGTTAACGATAAAAAAAGGCAACAACAGAGAGCACAACCTATACGATACATACTTAACGCCTCAACTTTATAAAAAATCAAATCTTATATCGGAATACTTTATAAAATTCTTTAGGAATACGGCAAGTGACCGATATTCACAGTAACACAATATATAGAACATTTATCTTTGGAAAAAGAAACTGTTTGAGGAGGAAATTATGCTTGATACGGTAGAATTAAAGCTGTTACTGCTTATTTTAGCGATTGCTTGCATCTCATTCATCATTGTCGCTTTCTTCCTCGGAGCAAAAATCGGACGGCTCTCTGCAAGTAAGCATCTCACAAAAGAAATTAAAATCGCTCGGGAAGATGCCGTTAAACGGTCGCGAGCGGTGCTGAATGGACAGCTTTCCGAACAATTTGCAGCATTCTTTCCCGGCTTCCCTGCCGATCCGACGGAAATCCGGTTTGTCGGTAAACCGGTAGATTTTGTCGCTTTTCCGGGGCTTTCTACGGGAACAGTCGATGAGGTGCTGTTCGTCGAAGTAAAAACCGGTAATGCCGCACTTTCAAAAGTCGAACGCTCGCTGCGCGATGCCGTAGAAAAGAAAAACGTCCGCTACACCGAATACCGCATCCCCGCTGCAGCGGCCGTTCCTTAGTAAGCATGTAAAGAAGGGCAGCCTCACTGGAAATATCTTACACGTTTAGCTGATCCCCTGATAGACCCCCACTGTCATATAAGTTATAATTGCCCTCTATGAAACGGCTGTTGATTGTTTTTGCATTGATTATTACTGCGATGTCGGTTCATGCGCAGGATTTCCTTTTGGCGGGTACGCAAAACGGATTATATAAACTTATCTCCGTGTCCGCACAAAAGATTTGGGATACGGCCGGAGTGCGCAAAATTATCAAAAGCGGGGATACATGGTTCTTTCTCACCGACAACGGTATTGCTCGTTCCGATAATTTAATTCAGTTTAGCTATATCAACGACGGCTTTCCGGTAAAGGTGATAAAGAAGATAACCGGAGATGAAAAATCCTTTATTAAAAAACCTCAGATGCTGAAAGACTTGGAAGCGCATCCGTTCCGTCCCGGCACCCTTATTACCGCGACCAACGGCGCCGTGTTTTTAAGCGAGGACGGAGGCAAGCATTGGCGTAACCTCGGCTGCCATACCCAAGTCAACGGACTCAAGGCCGTATGCGTGCTCGATCTTCCGGATGCGCGGGGAAATTTACAGCTGACCGTCATCGCCTCGCATTCCATCTACGGAGCGGCATGGAAGCAGCCGGCCGTTTCCGACAAATGGCAGCCGCTCAGCGAGGGGCTTGTTCCGGGGCCGGAAAGCGACGAAGAAATTTCCGATATTGTCGTTTATACTCATCAGCAAAAGCAGGAGGTATACGCCTCGCAGACTTTTACCGGCAAATTGTATCAACTCGATTGGCCGACAAAGAGCTTTCATGCCGTATCGGACTGGACTGACGGGATTGCAGGAGCGCGCTGCATCGACGGACTCAGCTCCGCGGCGGTGTCCATCATCGGATGCAAAGACGGCGGACTTTTTGAAGTACCGTTGGTGCTGCCGGTTCTGAACTCTACACGGCTTAAAGAAATAGAGCTTAGCTTGAAGCGTATCGCCGCTAAGCCGCTTTCGGCATGGATACCGCAGCGGATGACGCGGCTCGGCAAAGCGGTCAGCCTTTCGGAGCTATGGCTGTTTGACGAGGGAGAAAAAACACGGAAAACGGAATATCTCCGCCGCGCTGCGGGGCGGAAAGGCGTGTATTTACCGGCGCATCAGGCGAGAACGGCAGCCGGTTTACAGCGCTACTTCGATCTGCTTGAACAAAATAAGCTCGATACGCTCATCATCGATATGAAAGACGATTTTGGCTTTGTCCGCTACGATTCGCAGGATGAAGCAATACTGGCGGTGGGGGCGGTGCGTCCTTTTATTCAGCTTGAAGATTTTACGGCAAAGGCAAAAGAGCGCAACGTCTATCTTGTTGCCCGCATCGTTGTGTTCAAAGATAAGCAGCTGTACCGGTACCGGAAGAATCTATACGCGGTAAAAGACAAAAACGGTACCCCGTGGCAGGGTTATAAAACCGTTGACGAAACGGCAGAGCCGATTGAAGAATATTGGGTAGACCCCTACAACGAAAACGTGTGGAAGTATAATACGGCCATTGCCGAAGAATTGATTCGGAGAGGTTTTGATGAGGTTCAGTTCGACTATATCCGCTTCCCCACCGACGGGGAAAATCTCTATGCAGCGAGGTTTCCGGCGCAGGAGCAGGGTATGGATAAGGAAAGCGCCATCATGTCCTTTCTTGCGTATGCACGGGAAAAAATCCATGCGCCGATTTCGATCGATATTTACGGGGCAAACGGATGGTACCGTACCGGAGCGCGTACCGGCCAAGAAGTAGAAGTGCTCGCCGACTACGTGGATGTGATATGTCCGATGTTTTATCCCAGCCACTTCCGCCAAAGCTTCCTTGCGCAGCAGCCTGCGGAGGAACGCCCGTACCGTATTTATAATCAGGGCGCCTACCGGAATAAGATTATTGCGCACAATAAGGTGATTATCCGGCCGTGGACGCAGGCTTTTTATATCCCCGTATCTTACGACAAAAAGTATTATAATGAAGATTATGTGCAGCGGCAGATTATCGGCATCAAGGATTCCATCGATGAAGGCTATGCCTACTGGAATAATTCAGGCCGTTACGCCGATATCCGCCCCGACGGTTTCCCGCTCCCGAAAAAATAGCAGACTTCTCCTACCGTATAACCGCATCAGAACTATTTTTGGCGTTTGCTTTCCTTTTGTGCGAAATTTTGTTTAAAATTTCGCACATTTTTCCAGCAAACGGATAAACGCATCAGATGAATAAATATAAATCGCAAAATCAGGAGATTGGACAAGCATTTGAACTGCAAAGCGGTTCAATTCTGCTTGGACGGTCTCCTGATTTTGCGGGGATATAAAAAATCTTTGATGCGTTTACCCAGTTTTGCTACAGTTGTTCACCGGAGCGGATCTTTTCTTTAAAGCGTTCAAGCTCTTTGCCTTTAAGTCCGCTCTCTTTGCCCTGTAGCAGATTGCGCACCGCTTCCAGTTCTGCGCCGGAAAGATGCACACCGGTTAAGACATGCTTTTCAAACGATTTTGTTGCAAGCGGCGCTACGTTCCGGCAGATTTCCAGCAATACAAAGGCGTAGTCGCGGATTTCTTTTTGGGCGTGTCCGTCGCACCGTAACTTCATAAAATGAAAGAGATTGTGCAAATCGATTTGCCAATACATTTCCGTATACGCGGAAAGCGGTAAATTGATGCGGGCAAGCTCCCGTGCAAGCTTCGTATCGATGAGAACGCTGTACTCGCGGTATGCGGCTTCCTGCTGCGCTTGCAAGGATTCCCGTATCTGCGTCCGCACCTCAAGCGGCGCCGGTTCGCTCATACGCCCTTGCCGGTTATCCGTACTTTGGAACGCGATATCCTCGGATGCAGGCAGATAACATTCATCCCGCATAATCGAATACCGTCCGGAAATTTCGTTGAGCCGCGCCGTGCGGTGTCGCACCCACTGCCGCGCAACAAAAATCGGCATTTTTATATGGAAGGTCAGCACAACCTGCTCAAACGGAGACGTATGCTGATGCCGTAACAGGTAATCGATCAGCCCCGCATCTTCGCGGACGCTTTTGGTGCCCTCCCCATACGACACCCGCGCCGCTTGTACGATACGCGCATCTCCGCCGAGATAATCAACCAGCCGGACAAAGCCTTTATCCAGCACTTTATATTCTCTATCGAGAATTTCTTCCGCCGTGGGAACAATACAATGAGCCATGCACTCATTATATCAGAATAGGCGAAAAGGGGGAATGAAGATATTACGCTACGAAGCTTTCAAGTTCGTGCTGATGTCCTACCGACTGTAAGCGTTCAAGCGCTTTCTTTTCGATTTGGCGGATACGCTCTTTGGTTAAATTGAACCGCGTCCCAACTTCCTTTAACGAAAGTTGTTCGTATCCGTTTAAACCGAAGCGGTACCGGAGAATTTCCGCTTCCCGTTCACTCAGTGAAGCAAGCAGCGCATCGACGTTTTCGCGTAAATCGATATCGAGCGCATAGCTTTCAGGCTGCATATAGCGGGTGTCTTCAATAAAGTCGCCGGTGCTGGCAGCGCTGTTATCATTAAACTGCGGAGCATCCAAAGAAACAGGATCGCGGGCAGCATTCATAATCGTCCGTACCATTTCAGGTTCGATGCGGAGATCTTGTGCAATGGCAGTCAGCTCTTTATCTTCCGGTTCTGTTCCGGTCTTTCCCGTAAGTTTACGGGCTTTTTCAATCTGTACCAATTCGTTTGCTCTGTTCAGAGGAAGCCGGATCATACGGGATTTTTCGCAAATGGCTTTTAAAATTGCTTGCCGGATCCACCATACCGCATACGAAATAAACTTGTAGCCCTTATCGGGGTCAAAGCGGTCGGCGGCATTCATCAATCCGATATTGCCTTCGCTGATTAAATCCATAATCGGGATATTCTTGTTCTGGTATTTTTTTGCGACATTGACCACAAAGCGCAAATTCGATTCAATCAGTATTTTTTTTGCCTTTTCATCACCGGCGGCGGCAGCTTTTGCATATTTTACTTCGTCTTCTACGGACAGCAGCGGTATCTTATTTATCTCTCTTAAATAGGTTGCAAAGATATTATTATCTGCACGTGTATGTTGTATTCTTTCCATAGTCAAACTCCTTGCAAATGAAGTGTACGATATTTCAGCGCAATATAGCAAAACCGAAATTCGCCGGTTAATGAGGCTTTCTATCGATTGCCTGTATTAAACCGTATATATCAATTATTAAAGCAAATAAGATGCCAACTTTCTTCCGAATGACATGCGGCATAATGAAGAAGAAATCAGCCGCAAAAATATGCTCTTTTAAGGCACTTTTGACAGGAAATTATAAAAACCGGGAAAAAACTTGCCTTTTTATGTCTTTGTTTGTATATTTATCATAACCTTATATGGATGAAATGACACACTCAGTATGTATATCATGAAAACTGGGTTAAATTGACACAGCCATGTCCGGTTAAAATGCCCCCGGATGTCATCGGGGCATATTTTTTTACTACCGAAAAGTACACTATGATAGGAGGTTCTTACATGAAAGTACGGCCATTAGCAGACCGTGTTTTAGTAAAAGTCGACAAGGTAGAAACTAAAACCGCAAGCGGGATTATTATTCCCGACACCGCCCAAGAAAAAACACAGACGGCAGTTGTCGTTGCCGTCGGCGATGATAAAGAAAAGATTAAGGTGTCAGTCGGTCAAAAAGTAATGCATGATAAATATGCAGGAACTCAAATTAAGATTGACGGTGAAGAATACTTAATTTTAAAAGCAGGCGATATTGTCGCGGTAATTGAATAACCGTTACACCGGCACAGCCATGCACAAAACCGGTATAGCCTACGAGGCATACCGGTTTTTTTATGCGGTACTTATGTTCCCTCCAACTGTCTGACACTGCCTGATTGAAAAAGTTTACTTTCCGCTATAAGATAAAACACGCTAAAAAGTGCAGTAGGCTACCCGTATTACACAGTCTACTATGCACTAATATGCGAAGAAAGGGGCTGCAATATGAATTCCTATAACAGTTTATTTTTCCGGAGCCGACCGGAAAAACATACGGACATAACAAAGCTTCGAAAATGGCATATCGATACCGTACCGTTAATTATGGGAGCTATGCTTCTTTGCTGTATGCTGTGCAGCACCGCTTGTGCTTCAATACAAACGGATATCCGGTACTCCGGCGATGCAGGAGCTGTCCGTGAAAAATCGCTTGAAAGCATTGAAGCCGGTCTTGTTTTACAGCGGGTACGGTATAATGCCGAACAACTCAAACGGATACAGACCGATATCGAAACCCTTTTGCAGGAACCGTCTACCGACTCTTCGTATTTAGCACGGCTTTACGCCCTTTCTGCAGATGCCTATCTATTACAACAACGGCCGGACGAGGCGCGCAAGCGGCTAACAGTCGCCGTCCGGCAAAATGAATATGACGAATATGTGCAGCTGGTTTCGGCCCGGCTCATTTCCGATCTTGAAAAACGGAAGTTATATTTAGAAGAGCGGCTTGCACAAAATCCGGCATATTACCGGCTTCAAGCGGAATTGGGAGGACTCTATTTTGCAGCCCAAGATTATAGGAATGCGCTTGCAGCCTTTGACGCCTCTCTTTCATTTTTACCTGAGGTATATCAACAGCTCTACGGTCAGCAGCGCGAACAGAGCCTACAACTGTATACAATAGACGGTACAGCCGTTCGGCAATCGTCCGAAAAAATATTGCAATCATCGCCGCTTTTATTAGTTGACATGGCGGCGCTTACGCAAGATTCTACAAACGCTCTTGACTTTATAACCGGTACGGTAGAATGGAAGCCGCCGCTGCTTGCCGATTACCTGCAAAAAAACGGGTGGTATCATCCGGAGCGGGACGTCTTAAAAGATTTTGCATCAAAAAAAGATGCCGCATTATTTTTGTGGCATCTCATTGTGGGCAATAATGAGACCCGCTTAAAGAAATACACACGCTATTACACCAGCAAGCGGCGGCTCCCCATACCTGATGTGATGATGGACGAAATTTACTTTGACGCTATCGTCGGTACGGTAGAGGAAGACGTTATGCCGCTTGCAGACGGTAAAAACTTTGAACCCGATAAGCCGGTTAGCGGCATGGAGTTTTACCGCTGGCTTTTAAAAGCCGATGCTCTCCGCTAAATATATGGCAGCTAAATGTGAGGCGCCCTTTACAACATGCTCTTTACATGGCCTTTACACCGTCTGTAAAATGTGTAATAGTTGCGGATATAGGAGTCAATAATGGAAAAATTTGTTTCGTGGGATGTCAGCTATGATGTTGGAGTTCCGAGTGTAGATAAGCAGCATCGCCACTTAGTAGATTTAATCAATAACTTATACAATGCCTGTCTTGGAGAGAAAGCCGAGCTTGAAGAAACGTTTAGGGATGTGATGAAAGAACTGGTAGACTATGTAATGATTCACTTTAAAGATGAAGAAGTTATTATGGAGCAAATGAATTACCCCGGTCTAAAAGAACACAAACAAAAACATGAACTATTTATTAAAGAAATTTTAAAATCCGTTAATGCCTATCAAAACGGCAAGCAGTTTGTCCCCAATTCATTTGTCCGTTTTTTACGCGACTGGCTGTTTAATCATATTTTAATCGATGATAAAGCTTGGGCACGTTATTACTTTTCAATAAAAAAATAAAAGAAGTCGCTGATACTTTTAATTTTAGAAGTTTCTATCGAATCTATCTTACCGAATATATCTTATGAAAAGGGCATCCTAAAAGCTGCAAACTTTTAGGATGCCCTTTTCATATCGAATAGTTTTAGCGGGTAACGATGCGGATAAACCGCTTTTTCCCTGCGCGGAGAATGAGCTCACCTGTTTTGTCCAAGACGGCGGCGGTAATAACCGCTTTAAAATCGGTAACCGGCTGACCGGCCGCAAGGGCGCCCCCTTGTTCTATTAAACGGCGGGCATCGCTTTTGGTGGCGCATAAACCGCTTTGAACAAATAAATCGACAACCGGAATGCCCTGTTCAAATACGGCTCGGTTCATTTCTATCGTCGGCATTGCGCTCTTATCTCCGCCGCCGCCGAATGCGGCTTTAGCGCCGGTAAGCGCTGTGTCGGCTTCGTCTTTTCCGTGTATTTCTTTGGTAACTTCCCATGCAAGTCGTTCTTTTGCCTCGTTGATATTGCCGGCGCAGATGCGGTCGATCTCTTCTATCGGAAGGAAGGTAAACAACAACATGAACCTTCGCACATCGGCGTCGTCAACATTCCGCCAGTATTGGAAAAAGTCGAATACGGGAGTCATCTCTTTGTCTAAAAAAAGTGCACCTTTTTCGCTCTTTCCCATTTTTTTGCCGTCGCTGCGGGTAATAAGCGGGAAGGTTAAACCGAATACCTCATCGCCGGTCTTGCGGCGTACTAAGTCAACCCCTGCGACAATATTTCCCCATTGATCGTCGCCCCCTATTTGCAGGCAGCAATGATGTTTTTGATGCAGCATTAAAAAGTCATAGCTTTGCAAAAGCTGATAGTTAAATTCAAGGAAGGACAACCCCGTTTCCATACGTATCTTGTATGCTTCAAATGAAAGCATTTTATTAACCGAAAAACAGGAGCCGATATCCCTAAGGAAATCGATATAGTTTAAGTCGGCCAGCCAGTTTTTGTTGTTTTCGGGAAAGGCTGTTTTCCCGTCAAAGCCGATAAAGCGGTCTAGTTGGGCTTTTATCTTTTCAACATTTTCATCAAGCTGCCGATAGTCCAGCATTTTGCGCATTTCGGTTTTTCCCGAAGGGTCGCCGATACGACCCGTACCTCCGCCCAGCAAGGCAATACCGATATGCCCCGCGTCGCGTAAATGCCTAAGCGCAAACTGGGGAACAAGATGCCCGATATGCAGGCTGCCGCCGGTAGGATCGGTACCGATGTAAAACGTAACCGGCCCTTTATCCATTAATGCGGACAGCGCTTCCACATCAGTGCATTGCTGAAAAAATCCGCGGTCTATTAATGTCTGTAAAGCTTTATTCATAACCGGATAATACTCTTTTTTATAAATAAATGCAACTTTTGATAAAAAAAACAGCTTCCGGTATACCGGAAGCTGTTATGATGATGCAATAATTGCTTATGTTACCGGCAGAGCTGATAACATAGCGCAGCAAACAAGTTATTTATTCATAAATTTGAGCAGGTCGATAACGCGGTTGGAATAGCCCCATTCGTTATCATACCATGACACTACTTTGAAGAAGCGCTTTTCGCCCGGAAGGTTATTCTGGAGCGTTGCCTTGCTGTCATAGATGGAAGATCGTTTGTCGTGAATAATATCGGTGGAAACGATGTCTTCGTTGCAATAGCCTAAAATCCCCTTCATATAGGTTTCGGAAGCTTTCTTGAATGCTGCATCCAACTCTTCAATAGAGGTATCTTTTGTTGCGCGGAAGGTTAAATCGACAACCGAACCGGTGGGGGTCGGTACGCGGAATGACATACCGGTCAGCTTGCCCTTTGTTGAAGGCAATACCTCGCCGACAGCCTTAGCAGCGCCGGTAGTAGACGGAATAATATTGATAGCAGCAGCCCGTCCTCCGCGCCAGTCTTTCATCGAAACACCGTCAACGGTCTTTTGTGTTGCGGTATAAGAGTGAATCGTTGTCATCAGTCCTGTTTCAATTCCGAAACCTTCTTTTAAGATAACATGAACGATAGGAGCCAAACAGTTGGTGGTGCAGCTCGCATTGGAAACAACGTGATGCTTTGCGGGGTCATATTCGTTTTCGTTGACGCCCATAACGATTGTCTTAATGGGCTTTGCGGCATCGGCGCTCTTGCCGGGTGCGGAAATAATAACTTTCTTTGCCCCCGCTTCCAAGTGTCCGTACGCTTTTTCGTTTGTATAAAGGCCGGTACTTTCGATAACAAGATCGATGCCTAATTCCTTCCACGGGAGCTGTGCAGGAGTTAAGCCCTTACCGGAGACGCATTTGATTTCGTGGCCGTTAATCACTAAGATATCTTCACCCTTAGTACCGATTTCGGCATTCATCTTGCCCTGTACGGAATCATACTTGAGCTGATATGCAAAATACTTTGCATCGGTTGAAAGATCGACAACAGCAACGACATCGAATTTATCCTTTCCAAGCAAATTCTGTTCAACCAATGCCTGAAATACGAGCCGGCCGATTCTGCCGAATCCGTTAATAGCTACTTTCATATTTATCTCCTTAGTAATACTTAGAAACACGCCAAAGCCGTTAAACGATTATGCGGCTGTTCCTTGTGTCCCTATAAAGCTTTTTTTAACTGTAAATAAAAAGAGGGTGGCTGTCAATATCGAGTATTACCTTTCCGTAGAGGCGGCAATTTCGCCGTCGGCGAGTTTAATACGAAGCCGACCTGCGGCTGCCGCATCCTGTGTACGGCGGAGCACCAGTCCCGTTTGCCTATCATAGACGATGGAATACCCTCTGTTGAGAATTTCCTGCGGATTTGCCCCTTCAATCGTACGGGTCAGCAACGCGAGCCGGTGCTTCGTATCGGTCAGTCGCGCCTGCATCGAATACAATAGATTTTCCTTAGCGTCGTCAAGGCGCATCAAAAGCGGCTGTTCGATACGGCGGAATTTCATTTCGAGCGACTCCGGCGTGAAGCCTTTGATGGTAAGCCGAATCCGTTCCAATATGCCGCCGATGCTGCGCAGCATATCATCCTGTAGTTGGGTTATCGTGCCGGTAATGTCGTCCAAGACCGGTACGGCAAGCTCGGCGGCGGCAGACGGGGTAGGGGCGCGTACGTCCGCGGCAAAGTCGGTAAGCGCCCAGTCGATTTCGTGCCCTACTGCGCTGATAACAGGAATTTCCGAAGCGGCAACGGCGCGGACAACTGCCTCATCGGAGAATGGCAGAAGGTCTTCCAGTGAGCCGCCGCCTCTTCCGATAATGATAAGTTCCCCGAGCTTATACCGATTAGCGGTTTCCAGCTGGCGGGCTAACACAGGCGCCGCCTCCGCTCCCTGCACGGGAGCGGGCAGCACGGTAACGCTTACCGTGCGGTTCCTGCGCGAAAGCACAGTGAGAATATCGCGCAGGGCGGCGCCGGTGGGGCTGGTAATCACGGCGATACGGAGCGGGAAAAACGGCAGCGGGCGCTTCCGGGCTTGGTCAAAAAGGCCTTCGCGCGCAAGTTTTTGCTTCCGCTCTTCCAGCATTTTCAGGATAGCGCCCTCTCCGGCAAGCTCCATCGTTTCAACGATAACCTGATACGAACCCCGCTGTTCATATACCGATAGCGAACCTGATACCACAACCTTGAGCCCGTCTTTAGGTTCAAACCCGAGCGTCCATGTACGGCCTTTAAACATCACCGCTTGCAAAGCGGCTTTTTCATCTTTTAGGGTAAAATAGAGGTGCCCTGTGCTTGAAGGGCGGCAGTTGGAAATCTCTCCGGCGATGCGGAGAGAGGTAAAATTCTGCTCGAAAAGCGATTTGATAATGCCGGTAATCTCTTGTATCGAATATACGTGATCCATACCGGCATCATATCATAATACTATAAAAAATCTAACTGCGTTCTTAGAATTTCCTTTTAGATTTGTTTGCGATATGTTTTATTTAAACAACGAACGGGGTACAACGATTTCCGGCATACCGGAAGAATACGGCCCGACTTGATATTGACTGAAGATAATACGAACAGCATTTTTTTCCAGCTTAAACACCGAAAAATTTTCCTTTGACGGTTCCGTTCCTTTATTGATCCAATCCTCGTCGGAAACGAAAGTTTGTTTTTTTACCTGATCATTTAACTGCTTGCGCGCCTCGGTTGAAAGTGCGGAAAGCCAATCTTTCCGGGTAGGCTGCACGGCTTCTTCCAACGAAAGCAGTTTTTTTGTCTGCTTGCTGTATGTAACCGGGATAAGGGAGGTAGTCCCATGCGCACCACCGGTAAATTGATAGACATTCAATAGAAAACTGATGTGATTAGCATCCTCGTATACCGAGCTGCTGTCCATATCAAATTCAAAAGCTTGCGGATAGGCGGGAGCTTCCGCAGAAAAGAATTCATTATTAAAAGCTTCGAGGTTCTTTTGCACGATATCCGAAACCTGCGCATTAAGGAGCTGTTCTTTTTCAAAAACCGGATAGTCGATATCGGCCTCATAGCTTATTCCCTGTTTCTTGTCTTTACCGTTATCCTTCTTATCCTTCGCATAGACGGCAAAGGGAAGACAGCACAACATCAAAATCAAACCGAATGTTGAACTAATACGTAAAGCGGGGTGAAGATTTTTCATTTTTTATTCTCCTGTAAACATTTTTTGGGGAATCTCTAAAAACTGCAGTCTTTAGAGGTTTTCCTTAGATGTAATTTGCGTGCATTATAAAACAAAAAGTCGGTGTCGGCTATCTTGATTTTTGAATACTGCACCGATAACGTATAAAACATTTGTAAAACCTGAAAGGTTACCGCAAGGAAAACGCCGGTTGAACAGCTTGTTCGTTCCGTATTTGCTTCGGCGATATTGAGCCGTATACATATTTAAAGTAAAATACCGCCATGTCTGGAAATACATTCGGAATAATCTTTAGAGTTACCACATTCGGCGAAAGCCACGGAGCCGCAATCGGCGTTGTTGTTGACGGGTGCCCCGCCGGTATTCCGCTGACTTCCGAAGATTTTACCGCCGCGTTTAATGCGGCGAAGCCTTCGGGTGTTTTTGAAACCGCGCGGCGCGAACCGAATACTCCCGAAATCCTATCCGGTGTATTTGAAGGCACAACGCTTGGAACACCGATTGCGGTGCTGCTGCACAACACGGACGCGCGTCCGCATGACTACGACACGCTGAAAGACATATACAGACCCGGTCATGCGGATTTTGCCTACGAGGCAAAATATCTCCGCCGCGACTGGCGCGGCGGAGGACGCGCGTCGGGGCGCGAAGCCGCGGCACGGATTGCCGCAGGGGTTATCGCCAAAAAAGTGCTGGCTTTGTATACGAGGGTCCCGATTACAATCGAAGCTGCTGCAATAGAAATCGCAGGACTTCCTTGCAAACCGGTTTCCGCATCCGATGAGCTTCCGGTGGAAATCAGCGCTAAACTGACAGCAATTAAGCAGGTAGGAGATTCCGCCGGAGCCATCGTGCAGTGCACGGTACGGAATGTCCCCGCCGGCCTCGGCGAGCCGGTCTTTGACAAGCTTGAAGCGGAACTTGCTAAAGCTGTGCTTTCTATCGGCAGTGTTAAAGGCATTGCATTCGGAGCAGGTTTTCAGCTTGCACGTATGTCCGGTTCGGAAGCAAATGCTCTCGATAAAAATCATCACGGGGGGATTGCCGGCGGCATCTCCGACGGAAAAGACATTGTGTTTCAGGCGGTTATAAAACCCGTCCCTTCAATCGCTCAAGGACAGCTGATGGAAAACTCCTCCGGGGAACGTATAACATACGTAATCACGGGGCGGCATGATGTCTGCCTTTACCGGCGGGTTATGCCTGTCATCGAAGCGATGACGGCAATCGTACTTGCGGATATGCTGTTGCGGCAAAGAGCAGGCAGCAGCTTGCTATAATACGTACAATAGGGGATCTCTATTCTATTATTTAATTTTCTATACTAACGGGATTGATAATGAACACTCGCATTAAAATTCATGAAGGTAGGAATAAAAAAATCAGATAAATAAAAATGAGACTAGGCGGATTCGAACCGCCGGCCTTCAGATCCGGAATCTGACGCTCTATCCAGCTGAGCTATAGTCCCAAAGTCTTTTTTATAGTACACAAGACGGTATTCGATGTCCGCGCATTGCCTTTTCAGGAAACTTTTAAACAGTAAGCGTATACAGTTCTTTTTCTTCGCGATCTATGCGCAGCAAAAGTGCATCCCGAACTTTTTTGAAAGTCCGCTTAAATTCATCGATATTCGCAAGTATTTTTGACGGCGTGTTGAATTTTTTATGAAAGGCGAGATACGAATCCGCTATGCCGGTCATTTCATTCATATATGATCGGGTAATCGATCGAATTTTCTCATCGCTGCTCTCCAATAATTTCGGATAAACAAAATGATCCTCGGAGGCAAGGTGCATATTCAATACACCCGTTGTTTTATTAATAAGCTCTGCAATTAATGGAGCATTTGCCTTGTCTATAGTACCGTTTACAAGGTTGGTTAGCTGGCGAAGGTAATCTTGCATGACCCGATGCTTTGTTATGTATAAATCCATGTCCATATCATATCTCCTAACGGTTTATAAATGAAGTATCTATCTGTACGGAAAACTCAATTCCCTTGTACTCCTTATCAAAGTATGTTAATTATGGATGAAGATACTAAAATAACAGCGAAAAGACAAGTAAGACTGATCCTACAACGCTTTAAGATAGCACAATACTTTTTGCGGGTTTGCCTGTACGCGCGTTTGTAGGCGCTCAAAAGCTTCTTTTGTTTCGGTTGCGGAACCGCTTAACAGCAAAGCATTCCGCTTCCACAGAAACCAAAGATAATGCATTTCAGGATGAACATACAGCCGCTTACGTTCCAGCTCGGACTGTAGATCACTGCCAAGTTCAAGATGATTAGCTTCCCCCGACAGCCAAAACAGCCCCGCATCACAAAAGCAGATCACAATCCGCCGGAAACCGCGAGCCGCCGCATCATCGTTGACAAAGTCTTTTACAATAAGCTGAATTGCTCCAAGAGACAAATCATACCCTTCCAAACGCAGCGCCTTCCTCAATGCGATAAGATCTTCCCGTATCGATGCACGTACCGCATCATTTTTCCCTGTTTGCAGCTGTTTACGCCATACGGCAAATTGCTGCTCATAGTTCTGCTGCAAAGGGGTAGACGCAAGAAAATGCTCCGTTTCGGAAAGCAATTTCCAATCGGATTGAAAGCTATCCCGGAGGTTATTCAAAAGTCTTGTTGTAAGTTTTTCCGGCATACGGTATGATATATTCCTCTCAATATGAAAATAGTGGTAACGGCAGATATCCATGCAAACATGGAAGCGCTCAACGCTGTGCTGGATTCCGTCAATGGACAGTACGACGGCTTTATCTCGCTTGGCGATATGGTCGGCTACGGCCCCGATCCCGAAGCCTGCATTCAGCGAGTAAAAGGATTGAAAAAACATATCCGTCCGTGTATTCTTCTGACAGGTAATCACGAAGAAGGATTGCTTAAAAGGCTTCCGTCCGACTGGTTCGGCGAGAACGCCCGCCGCTCTCTAAAAAAAACTGCACAGCTTATTTCATGGAAAAGCCGATTCTTTTTGGCAGGCTTGCGTCCTCTCTATTTTTTATCCGAAAAGACACTGCTTGTACACGGCTCTCCGTTGGAACCCGTCACCGAATATCTGCACGGCGGGCAAGAAACAGCCGTATCGCTCCGGTACCTGTGTGCAGAAGGTTTTAAACTCTGCTTTTGCGGACACACGCACCAAGCTGCTGTCTACTACATCGATCGGGGATGCTACGATGCATTATACCCCGAACCGGAGCAAACGGTAACACTCGATAAAGATTGCTGTATCATCAATCCGGGCAGCGTCGGCTTTCCGCGCGTATTAGACGCAGTAGCGGGCAGGGCGGCGGAGCTTGCCGATAAAACGCATTTCCCTGCATATTTCGCACTGTGGGATACTACAGCCCGCACAATCACCTTTAAAGCGGTATATTATGATGTCCGCCCTACCAATGAAAAAATAAGCCAACGGCTGGGAACTGCTTTATTGTAAACGATATCGTAAAATCGATCAGGCTGTTATCTTTTTCCCCTTTTTTTATGGTTCTAGTCCACTACCCCGTTTTTTAAGCATATATCATTAAGACTACATCCGGCACAATCAGGATTTCGAGCTTTGCAGACATATCTGCCGTGCAATAGTATCCAATGATGCGCGTCCAGCAAAAATTCTTCGGGCGTTACGCGCAGTAAATCCTGCTCAACCTCAAGCGGAGTTGTTCCCTTCGACAGCCCGATACGCGGAGCTGTACGCAGAATATGTGTATCGACCGCTATTGCCGGTTCTCCGAATCCTACATTCAGCACAACATTAGCTGTTTTCCGCCCGACCCCCGGAAGGCTTTCCAATGCGGTACGGTCATGCGGTACCTCAGAATGATATTGGTCTATCAGAATCTTACTGAGCGCGATAATCCGCTTTGCCTTTGTCGGGTATAAATTGATGGAATTGATATAGCTTTTCAGTCCCTCTTCGCCGAGTGAAACCATTTGCTCCGGCGTATCAACCTTTTCAAAAAGAGGCGTGGTTGCTTTGTTTACCCCAACATCGGTTGCCTGTGCCGAAAGCACCACGGCAACCAGCAATGTATAGACATTATAATTCCTTCCGTCAGGTCACTATTTCTTTGTCCGGCTATCATTTTATTTCCTTCAAAAAATATAATGGTCAACAGACCGGTTAAAATAGACCTAACAAGGCAGGCATGAAATACGGGAAACAACAAGAAGTTTAATATTATTAAAAGAATGAGACTAGGCGGATTCGAACCGCCGGCCTTCAGATCCGGAATCTGACGCTCTATCCAGCTGAGCTATAGTCCCAAAGGTTTTTTTATAGTACACAAGACGGTATTCGATGTCAAGCCCTTGTTAAAGCCTTGCTAAAATTTCTCCTTGTTTAAAACAGGCTTTTTCATTATTATGTGTCCATCTATGATTGTAACACGTTTACCTGAAAACCTTTCCGGCTATCATATACACATGATCGGTATTAAAGGAACCGGTATGGCAGCCTTGGCGGAACTGCTCGTTTCGCGGGGGGCAAAGCTGACCGGCAGCGATGTCAGCGATGAATTTTATACCGATGCGCTGCTGCGCAAGCTGCACATACCGGTCAGCAGTCCGTTTGACCCTTCAAATATTCCCGCTTCAACTCAGCTTATCATATATTCAACGGCGTATACGCCCGACAAAAACTCTGAGCTGCACGCTGCTGCGGAGCAAAACATTCCGCGCATGAGCTATCCCGAAGCGTTAGGCGCTTTTTCCGCGCACAGTTATTCGGCGGGTATTGCAGGTGTCCACGGCAAAACGACAACTACCGGTATCGCGGGAACGCTGTTAAAGGATTTAAACTTGAGCGTTTCCGTATTGGCGGGCAGCGCTGTGTCCAACTTTGGCGGTGGGTGTACGGTGATCAACGGTTCAAAATATTTTGTCGCCGAAACCTGCGAATATAAACGCAACTTTTTGTTCTTTCATCCTCAAAAAATAGTCCTTACCAGCGTAGAAAGCGATCATCAAGATTACTATCCTCAATATGAAGATATATTGACCGCTTTTTTACAATACATCGACCGCCTGCCTCAATTTAACGAACTGATCTATTGTTCCGACGATGCAGGAGCGCGGGAGGCGGCAAAGCTCACCTTTTCTTCCCGTCCCGACCTTGTCTTAACACCCTACGGGAAAACGGCGTACGGCGATTACGGCATTAAAACCCTCGGTATCAAGGACGGGCAATCCGTGTTTTCCCTGCATGGCTTTGACGGGGAATTCCGTATCGGCATTCCCGGAGAGCATAGCGTGCTCAATGCCGCCGCCGCGGTTGCACTTGTAATCGGACTTATCAAACAGGAGCGGAAAGAAGTTACCGCCGCCGATCTTGCCTCAATCAGAAACAGCCTTGCTTCGTTTAAGGGAGCAAAACGGCGCAGCGAAATTTTAGGAGAAGTAAACGGAATCCTTTTTATGGATGATTACGGACATCACCCGACTGCAATTTATAAAACACTCAAAGGTATCCACGAGTTTTATCCCAACCGGCGCATCATCGCGGACTTTATGTCGCACACCTATTCGCGCACTGCAGCGCTGCTTCCCGAATTTGCCGACGCTTTTTCTTATGCCGATACGGTTATCCTGCACAAGATATATGCCTCCGCACGGGAAAAATACAACGGTTCGATAAACGGTAAGACTTTGTACGAACAAATGAAAAAGCGGCACAAAAAAGTTCATTACTTTGAAGAAATTATGGATGCGAAGGACTTCGTAGAAAAAGAATTGCGTCCAAACGATTTGTTTATCACCGTCGGTGCGGGCGACAATTGGAAGCTCGGCCGTGCCGTTTATAACGACTTACTCGAAAAGGCACACGTATGAAAAGTATGACAAGCTATGCCTATCTTGACGGCACGGTAAACGGCACCGATATTTCTTGCGAGCTTAAAAGCTATAACTCCCGATATTTGGATCTCAATATCAATATTCCGTCTACAATGACTCAGCTTGAACCTTTTTTGCGTAAGTATTTTTCCAAGCAAATCATACGGGGAAAAGTCGATTTTTATCTGCGTTTAAAGAAGGTGCACAGCGAGCAACCCATTCTACCCAATATCCCCCTTGCGCAGGCGTATTATAAATCCATTGCCGATATTGCCCGTGCGCTGGGCATGGAAAGTCAAATTACGCTCGATCTGATTTTGCGGCAGGAAGGTGTGCTGCAAATCGATAAAGATTTTGATGAAGAGCTTTGGCAAAAAGCCCTTGTGCCTATCCTTGATGAACTGATCGGAAAATTCAACAGCTGCAGAATTGAAGAAGGAAAAGCTTTATACGCCGATATACGAAAAATGCTTTCCGTCCTTTCAGATTCGGTTACCGAGATTGAACGGCACGCAGCTAAAATGGAAGAACTTTTTTCTGCAATGCTGAAAAAGAAATTTTCCGAACTTATGGAACATGAACCCGATCATCAGCGCGTTATGCAGGAAGTTGCGGTGCTGCTCGTCAAGTATACGATTAATGAAGAAATTATACGGGCAAAAGCTCATATTGCCGCTTTAGAAAAAGAAATTACCCTGAACGAAACGCCCGGGCGGAGGATTGATTCCCTGTGTCAGGAAATCAATCGGGAAATCAACACCATCGGCTCTAAAAATCAGCTGACGGAGATTGGGCAGGCGGTGATCTCCGCTAAGGATGCGCTGGAAAACATCCGTGAGCAAGCGCACAATATCGAATGAGGAATGCACCGATGAAAAACAACTACGTTATTCCTGCAAAGAAAAAACTGCGTATTGCAATTTCAGGCGCCTCCGGCTGCGGCAATACGACGGTTTCAACCTTGCTGGCAGATGCATTGGGTATCCGATGCATCAATTATACCTTTAGGAATCTCGCAAAAGAATTGGGCATTCCGTTAAAAAAAGTAATTGAACAAGCTAAGACCGATTTCAGCTTTGACCGTATTGTCGATAACCGCCAAGTAGAGCAGGCGATGAAATCTTCCTGCGTACTCGGTTCCCGTCTTGCAATTTGGATGCTGAAGGAGGCCGATTTAAAAGTGTATCTCTATGCCTCCGCAGAAGTACGCGCCGAACGCATCTTTAAGCGGGAAGGCGGCAGCCTTGAACATATCAAGGAGTTTACCGCAATGCGGGACAGCGACGACACCCGCCGGTATAAAGAGCTGTATAATATCGACAATACCGATTATGCCTTTGCCGATATGCTGATCGATACGGAGCATTATACCCCCGATCTGATTGTCGGCCTTATTATAGACGAGCTTTTAAAGCGGTCGCTCATTGTCAAAAAATCTTATGAATACCCTTGAAGCAGTACCTACCCCCGATTATGCCGATTTTCAAAAAGCAATTTTAGATTACTATGCTGCACACGGACGTTCTTTTCCGTGGCGCACGACAAACGACCCGTATTCAATTCTTGTCTCCGAATTTATGCTGCAGCAAACGCAGACCGAACGGGTCGTTGAAAAATACAACCGATGGATGGAGGTGTTCCCTACCGTCCAAGACCTCGCGGCAGCTTCCCTTGTGCAAGTCCTCGAACAATGGGTAGGACTTGGGTACAACCGCCGTGCGCGCTTTTTACATCAGTGTGCACAAACCATTGCGAGCGAATACGGCGGAATTGTTCCCGATTCTCCCGAAGCGCTTCGAACGCTTTCGGGGATCGGTCCCTACACGGCTGCCGCTATTTCGACATTTGCTTACAATAAGCCCAATGCATTTATCGAAACGAATATCCGCGCGGTGTTTATCTTTTTCTTTTTTAAAGACAGAAGCGGTATCAGCGATAAAGAAATATTCCCGCATATCGAAGCGTCTTTGTATACGAAAAATCCGCGGCTTTGGTACTACGCGCTTATGGATTACGGTGCGGAATTAAAAAAGAAAACCGTCAATCCAAATAGGAAAAGCAGGCACTATACTAAGCAATCCAAGTTTGAAGGGTCGGTCAGGCAAGCGCGCGGCGCGGTAATCAGAACCCTTACGGCGCACAACAACCAAGAATATGCGGAACTGTACGGCAACACTCAAACGGAAAAGCTGTTATTCGATAAGGCGCTCGACGGTTTAATCCGCGAAGGCTTTGTTGCCGAAGAAGGCGGCAGGTATTCAATTAGCAAGTAATTATGAATTATGAATTCGCTTGCGTATTCGGTAAGTATTTGCCTTCATAATCTATTTGTTATATAGTAACGTATCTCTAAAAACTGTATTTTTTAGAGGAAACTGATAATCATAATTTAATAATCATTTCCAAATGTGCTTTTTATTCTATTAAAATACGTAAAAGTAAAAATTGCGGCATCTCTAAAATAGACCTTCGGATAGGGCAGCCTTGCTGTGTACCTGGAAGAATAGGGATACCCTGCGCGGCTTAAATGGTGCTGCCGGAAAACTTTTGCCGTGATGCGGCGGAAGGGGAAAAAGAGGAGCGCTTCCTTCGAGAATACGAACAATCCAAAAGAAAAGGACTCATCGCCTTTATCACGGTGATTGTGCTGTTAGCTTGTGTATTCGTCGCATCGTTTTGTATAGGACGCTTCTCGATTACTCCTATACGTGTGTTACAAAGTATTGGAAACGGCATTAAAAACGGTATAGGCGAACTCTCTAAATGGGGAACGACGGAGGACACGGTTGTGTGGTTGGTGCGGATGCCCCGTATCTGTGCGGCCATTCTGGTAGGTTCTGCTTTGGCGGTAGCCGGCGCTACATATCAGGGATTATTCCGCAACCCGATGGTTTCTCCCGATATTTTAGGGGCATCGGCCGGGGCAAGTGTGGGCGCAGATGATTTTGAATTATGAAACGCCGAAATTAGACTGATTTTCGACAATTTGGAGATTTAACTATGAAACTAAGCGCAAGAAATCAATTCCCCGGTACCGTGACTAAGGTAGCCGAGGGAGCCGTTAACGGTATTGTTACTATCGATGTGAACGGAACGCCCGTGCCCGCGACCATTTCTATGAACTCCATTAAGGAGCTGGGACTGGTGCCGGGCAAAAAAGCTTATGCCGTCATCAAAGCTACGGAGGTTATGGTCGGCCGCGGAGAGCATCTGCCTTTGAGCGCCCGCAACCAATTTCCCGGCAAGATACTGGGAGTGGAAAAGGGAGCTGTAAACTCAATTGTGCGTATAAGCGCGCTGGGCGGCTGCACCATCTCCGCAACCATTTCCAACAACGCCGTAGAGGATCTTGCTTTGAAAGAGGGCGAGAACGCTCTGGCTGTTATCAAGGCTACATCCGTTATGGTCGGTATCGATTGATTTGTACGAGGGTTTAATACCCCGGTACTCTGTGCCGTAATAGAAGGGTATTAAAACCGGCTACAATCGCCTTATGAGGCAAAAAGCTTGCGGGCTCAATAGGGGCTTGCAAGCTTTTTTTATTTCCTGGTAATGAGGAACGGCGTTTATGGGTATCCGGTAAGCTCCATGCATTAAACTTTATAAAAAAACATTTGACAGATGGAAATTTCGGGTATATCCTGTATATAAAGTTATGAAAATGTTTTCTAAAAACGTTTTCATAAAATAACTCTTTAGGTGAGGATGATATGAAAGCGTGGGAATATATTTACGATTTAACAAAAAATGCCGTTCCGGTTGTGTTATCGGATGAGGAGCAAACATGGGAGGCGTCAAATGCTGCCGAAAAGCAGGTTGACGGCCAGCTCCGTCTATACTGGGCAAGTCATGTTCCCGGATCCCATGCCCCTGAAAGCGTTGTAATAGCGGCGGTTCAATCTATGGAAGCTTTAGGCTGCGATGTAACTGCGGCGGAGCAGCTGATACCGGAAGGGCTTTCCGCACTCAAGCAAAATGATATGAAGGCGCTGCAACGGATTACCGCCCGCATATTTAATATCCTGTTTCTGTGCCCGAGCGATACTTCGAGTGACTATTGGAAAAGTAAACTGTATCAAAGCTTCAACGAATACGAACAAGCGGTTGTCTTTCCCGAAGTAACGACGGCGGTATTGCCGCATAACATACTGTATGACAAAACAAAAGCCGCATGGCTCGGCCGTTTATGCGGCGGCGGTTTGGGAACGGCGCTTGAAGGCTATACGACGACACAGCTGCAAAAAAAATTCGGCGAAATCCGCACCTATGTGCGTAACCCGAATACTTACAACGACGATATAACATACGAAATTGCATTTCTGGAGGCGTGCTGCAAAGCACAGGGAATGCCGACAAGTGCCGATATTGCCGACCAATGGCTGGAGTTAATCCCTTGCGGATGGTCGGCCGAACAGGTTGCATTGGATAATTTACGCAGAGGAATGTACCCTCCGGAAAGCGGAACGTTTAGGAATCCCTACCGTGAATGGATAGGAGCGCAGATGCGGGGAGCCGTATGCGGTCAGGTAGCTCCGCTAAACCCGCAGAAGGCAGCATTGCTTGCATGGCGTGATGCGGAAATTTCACATCACGGGAACGGAATCCTCGGAGAGGTGTTTAATGCCGTACTGCTCAGTCTTGCATACGGGGAAGATCCCATACGGATATGTTTGGAAAAAGCCGTTTCCTGTATCCCTAAGGATTCGGAATATGCCTCCGTGCTTCATTTTGCATTAGGGCAATGCATGAAGAAAAACGATTTTTATACGGCATGGGCTGCCTGTGAAGAAAAATATAAACGGTATAATTGGATTCACGCATATCCGAATGCGGCGGCGGAAGTAGTTGCGTTGTATTTCGGCAAGGATAATTTTAACGATGTGATGCATTATATTGCAATGTGCGGTCAAGATGTCGATTGCAATGCAGCACAACTGGGGGCTGCACTCGGAGCAAAATTGGGCACAAAGGGAATTGAAGAACGCTGGACTGATCCTTTCGGCGATGAAATTGTAACCTATTTACGAGGAAATAAAACGGTAAGTTTGCAAGAGCTTATCAACAAGACCATAGCGGTCGTAAAACAATTGGAGGATGTATGAAAAAGATTATGTGCGTCGGTCTATTTGTACTGTTAAGCATGTCTATGTTTGCTTTCGGTGCAAAAGAGAGCAGCGGTTCAAAGGAACCGAGCATTGCGTTGATCATCAACGGAAACCTTGGAGACAAGTCTTTCCACGATTCTGCAAACAACGGTATGAAGATGATCGCAAACGACTTGCATTGCAAAACCAAGGTAGTCGAAGTCGGTTATGACGATTCCAAATGGGAACCTGCATTACGCGATTTGTGCGATGAAAAACATGACGTTATTTTCTGCGGAACGTGGCAAATGCAGGCGCTTGTATCAAAGATAACAAAGGATTATCCGAATCAAAAAATCATTGTCTACGATACGACAATGGATTATGCTTCCGATTCGGCAGGTTTATTCAAGAACACCTATTCGATGGAATACAAGCAAAATGAAGGTTCCTTCCTTGCAGGTGTACTTGCTGCCGAAATGACCAAGGGAAAAACAATCGGTTTTATCGGCGGTATGGATAATACGGTTATCCTTGATTTCTTAGTCGGTTTTATACAAGGTGCAAAAACAGTCGCTCCCGACATCAAGATTATTTCTTCTTTCGTCGGAAATTTCAGCGACTCGGCAAAGGCAAAAGAGCTTGCGTTGACGCAGTACCAAATGGGTGCGGACATTATATTCGTTTGCGCATCGAATGCCGGTGAAGGAGCCCTGCAGGCCGCAAAAGAGAAGAATAAATTTATTATCGGTGTGGACAGCGATCAAGCGATGTTGTACAAGCAAACCGATCCCGTTTTATCAAAGCTCATTATCTCTTCCATGCTGAAACGGGTTGACAAATCCATGTATCTTGCAATGAAAGAAATTCAAGACAATACATTGGTATGGGGAACACGCGTGGCATTGGGAATAAACGAGGGATGCGTCGGTCTCGCCGATAACGAAGTGTATCAGTCTCAGGTGCCTGCCGCAATTCGTAAGCAGATTAGCGATTACGAAACGCAAATTAAAAACGGGAAAATTACCGTTAAAACTGCGTTCGGTATGACTCCTGCCGACATAACGGCATATATCGATTCTGCCCGTCCATAAATTACCAATAGGACTGTTCAAAAACTACAGTTTTTGGACAGTTTCCTTAGATTTCACTGCGATGTTTAAAATTAAGTCATTACTGTACAAAGGCTTAATTTTAAACTCGTCGGGGATGGCGAAAAAGTAACCAACTTTTGAGACATCCCCAAGGCATTGCACGGGATAGCTAAGAAAATTTTACAGTATCCCGTGCCTATGCGGAGAATATCCGAATGAATGTTAAAACTGCAGCTGATGATATTTTAATAATGAAGAATATTTCAAAAATATATCCGAACGGCGTTACCGCAAACCGGCATGTTAATTTTTCGGTTCGTGCCGGTGAAATTCACGCGCTTGTGGGCGAAAACGGCGCCGGTAAAAGTACCTTGATGAAAATATTGTTCGGCATAGAACAGCCGACTGAAGGTACGATTTTATATAACGGAAATGAATTGCATATCAAATCTCCGCTTGACGCTATCCGTCAGGGATTCGGTATGGTTCATCAGCACTTTATGCTTGTCGAATCGATGAGCGTTGCCGAAAATATCTGTCTGGGGATGGAACCCGGAAACGGACCGTTACTGCACGAAAAACTCATGAACGAGCAGGCTCAAAAGATCATAGAGCAGTATCATTTTGTCATCGATCCGAAAGAAAAAATTAAAAACTTACCCATAGGAACTCGTCAAAAAGTAGAGATTCTAAAAGCTTTATATAAGGGCGCCCGCATTTTAATTCTTGATGAACCGACGGCTGTATTAACACCGCAAGAAACGGAAGAATTATTTATCGAATTGAAGGAATTGCGGAATTCGGGCTGCACGATTATATTTATCAGTCATAAATTAAATGAAGTTAAAGAAATATGCGAAAGGATAACCGTATTGCGCAACGGTACTTCCGTCGGAGTATATTCCGCCGGAGAAATTTCGGAGAAAGAAATATCGAACCTTATGGTCGGTAAAAATATACATTGGGAAATAGAAAAAAAAGAAAGTGTCCCCGGAGAAACGGTTTTAAAGTTGCGGAATGTCTGCATGAACGGCGATACAGGACGTTTTCTCCTTAACCGCGTGAGTTTTGATTTACCTGCGGGGAAAATTCTCGGTATTGTCGGAGTTGAAGGGAACGGGCAAAAGGAACTTATCGATGCGATAACGGGACTGCGGCGCTGTACGGAAGGAACAATAACATTAAACGGTAAAGATATAACGTCATGCAGTATTGCGGCAATCAGAAGAGATGGCCTTTCCTATATACCGCAGGATAGAATAAAGGTAGGAACAGCGGTTAACGCTTCCATTCAGGAAAACTTATTTGCCGTCTTTACCGAAGATAGCCGCTTTGTGCATAAGGGGATTTTAAAAAAGAACGAAATAAAGCAATGGGCGGACACACTTATTAAACAATTTATGATTAAAACCAAAAGTCCCGATGTACCGGTAAAAATGTTGAGCGGCGGGAATATGCAAAAAGTTATTATTGCGCGTGAATTTTCCGCTTCCGCAGGATGTATTATTGCCGATCAGCCGACGAGGGGTGTCGATATTGGAGCGGCAAAATTTATTCATCAAAAGATTATTGAAATGCGCGACAATGGCGTAGCCGTTTTGGTGAACTCCGCCGATTTAGCGGAAATTCTGGAAATAAGCGACAGTCTGCTTGTTATGTACGGCGGTGAAATTACGGCATATTTCGCCGACGCAGGCACTGTGAGCGAGACGGAATTGGGAGAATATATGCTCGGTTTAAAAAAGCAAGATGCGCACGAACTTGCAGGATGTTTAAGATGAAATTGATGGGACGTCTTTCATTTGAAAAAAGATTTGAATTGATACGGTTTGCCGCTGCAATCGGTATTGCGGTGCTCTTATCGTTTTTCATTATCTTATGTGTCAGTAAGGAACCGCTGCTTGCGTTTTCAAAGCTCTTTTTAGGGCCGCTTGAATCAGCCCGCCGTTTCGGTAACGTACTTGAACTATGTATTCCGCTAAGCTTTGCCGGTCTTGCGGTTGCCGTTATGTTCAGTGCCGATATGTTTAATATGGGCGCTGAAGGGGCCTTTTATGTAAGCGGCGCTGTTGCCGTATTTACCGCCTTACTGGTACCGCTGCCTCCCGTTATTGCACCGCTTGTATCCATCGTTATCGGCGGGCTGTGCGGCGCTTTCGTGTGTTGGGTTCCTGCTTTGTTAAAGCAGCGGTGGAATGCAAATGAATTGGTTTCGTCGTTAATGCTCAATTACGTGTTCTTTTACATAACAAAATATTTTGCCAATACGACCTTTAAAGATCCGTCGGCAGGTTTTATGGCCACCTATCTGATTCCCGCCAATGCGAAATTATCCCGCCTTATTCCGGGTATGCGGCTGCATTCCGGGCTTTTTATATTGTGCTCCGTAGTTGTGCTGACCGTGCTGTTTATCCGCCGGACGGCATGGGGATACCGGCTGGTACAAACCGGAAGAAATATCCGCTTTGCCCGCTATGCCGGCTTAAACACTACGGCAATCATCGCTTATTCGCAGCTTATCGGCGGATTTATCGCAGGGGTCGGCGGTTCGGTGGAAGTACTGGGAATGTACGACCGTTTCCAATGGCAAAGCTTGCCGGGGTATGGTTTTGACGGCATCGTCGTCGCTATTCTTGCAAAAAACAAACCGCATTACATTCCCCTTGCAGCTTTCTTTTTAGCGTATTTAAAAATCGGCGCCGATAAGATGGCTACCTCTACCGACGTTACCGCAGAAATGGTTTCTATTATTCAGGGTGTTATTATCATGCTTGCCGCGGCACAGGCGTTCTTGAGTAAATGGCGGCAAAAAGCACTTGTAAAGGAGAGCGGCTTATATGAATAACTTTTTAAGTTATATTTTAACTGCGGAGTTTGCCTATTCAGTTTTGCGTGTTACAACTCCGTTATTGTTCGCCGCCCAAGCCTCGGTTGTTGCGGAAAATTCAGGCGCATCGAATATCGCATTGGAAGGTATTATGCTTTTTGCCGCAGCATTCGGCGCATTAGGTACCGGTTTAACGGGCAGTTTGTTTGCAGGATTCTTAATTGCGTTGGGCGGCGGTTTATTGATTGCCGTGCTGCTGGTTTACTTTGCCCTGTATCTTAAAACCGACATCATTTTGTCCGGTATTGCGTTAAATACGCTTGCTGCAGGCGGAACGGTGTTTATCATATATGTGTTAATCCACGACAAAGGCAGTACCTCATCCTTGGTTTCTTTGGTATTTCCTAAACTGGTTATTCCCGGTGTTGCCGCAATCCCCGTTTTAGGTACTATCCTGTCGGGGCAAAACGTATTAACGTACCTCGCTTTTTTCACGGTGTTTGCGGTTTGGTTTTTGCTGTATAAAACTGGAATAGTCAATATTAGTGCAGTGCCTAAATACCCCAAATGTATTTAAGCAGCACTTTTTTTAGCTGCTGTTTTCCTGTATACCAGTGGAGGTAAGCCATCGGGATTTACTGTCGTGATACGTTTCGTGTTGTAATAAGCAAACGTGTATCTCCAGACGATTGTCTTGACCTCCTCCACGGTCAGTTTTGTTGTATCAAGCTGATAGATCTTTTCCTTTTTCAGCGTTGCAAACCAGCTTTCCATCCGGGCATTATCCCAGCATTTCCCAACTCCACTCATACTCTGCACCGCATGCAGCTGTCCGAGCGTCTTTTTGTACTCATCGCTTGTATACTGGCTTCCGCAATCGCTGTGAATTATCGCTCCACTTGGTATATCAAAATTCTTGTATGCCTCCGTTATCGTTTTTATACATAGTTCCTTTTTCATGTTTGTGTCCATTGCAAGAGAAATGATCTCCCCATTATAGCAGTCAAAAAGAGGTGATACGTACAGCTTTCCATCTTTGCATGGTATCTGAGTTATATCCGTCAGCAATTTTCTCAAAGGCTCTTGTGCACTAAAGTCTTGTTTGATGATATTCTGCGGTCTCATCGCCTTTTTGTCGGCTTTTGTAAGACCGTCAGGGCTTTTTCTGTCTTCATGCAGCAGATTTCCTCGTGCCATCGCGCGTCTTACCGTCGACAATGAACGCTTAATGCCCCGTTGTTCAAGTGCTATCTGCATACGCCTCACCCCATAGTTCTTGTTTTCTTCATCCTCATCGAGAATTTTATGCATTTGAGCGAGCAGTTTCTGCCATGCTTTCACTTTTTTCCTGTTTCTCTTCCATTTATAAAAACCGCTTTCGCTGACCGGAAGAACAGCGCACAGCATCCGTGCTGAAAATTGCTTGTCAGCAGTACGGTGGTGGATGTAAGCAAAAAGACCATCCTTTTCTATTTCTTCCGGTCTTGAACGAAAAAACCGAGTGCATCCTTGAGTATCTCATTCGCACTTTTAAGCTCGGCTATTTCTTTCTTGAGGCGGCTGTTCTCTCTTTGAATATCAGCATCTGTACTTTTTCCTTCTTTGTTTTTCTTTACCCGCTGCTTTCTCCAGCCTGCTAATGTTCCGTAGTTCACATTAAGCTGTTCACACGCCTTCTTCACTCCGATCTCGTCCGACAGCTTCAATGCCTCGATTTTAAAGTTCTCATCGTACCGTTTCATTGCCCTTCCTCCTCTCTTTTTCGGCAATTTTGGCGCTGCACTTTTATTGTATCACTCCAGTAGCAAATCCTGACGGAATAGACTATGTGGTCATTTCAAAACCAAAGGCTTTTTTAATTCAGCTTTTGAATATCGCCGGTTTAGGTCCAATCTTCGGTGCAATCTCCGGCGCTTTATGGGGGCCGAGTGTCTACCTTTGGATTGTCGGCGGTACGCTGCTTGCCGGAGGTGTACACGACTATCTTTCCGGTATGCTGTCGTTACGCAATGACGGTGCAAGTATTACCGAAATTACCGGTAAATACTTAGGTCATACGATGCAGAACATCATGCGTGTATTCGGCTTAGTACTGCTTGTTATGGTAGGGGTTGTATTTATGGTAGGTCCTGCAGGGCTCCTTGCACTGCTCACTCCCGAATGGCTCAATGTTAAAGTATGGACGATTATCATCCTTATATACTATTTCCTTGCAACCCTTCTTCCGATCGATAAGATTATCGCACGCTTTTATCCGATTTTCGGTATTCTCCTTATTTTAATGGCTGTCGGCGTTTCGGTTGCTACAATAATGAACAACGGAACCCGCCCGATGATGGAACTCACACTCGAAAATCTCTATCCGAGCGCCAATCAACGCCCCATTTGGCCGCTGATGTTTATTACGGTAGCATGTGGCGCAATCTCCGGTTTCCACGCAACGCAATCTCCTATCGTTTCGCGTACGCTGAAAAATGAAAAGGAAGGACGCTGGGTTTTCTATGGCGCCATGGTTGCCGAAGGTATTATCGCAATGGTATGGGCATCGGCAGCAATCGCGTTCTTTTGGAATAAAGACGGATCCGGTACCGGCCTTAAAGCTCTCCTCGATATCGGCGGAGGAAATTCAAAATCCGTATACGCAATCTGTACCGGTCTGCTCGGAACAGTCGGCGGGGCAATCGCAATGGTCGGTGTTATCGCTTGCCCGATTACATCAGGCGACACTGCTTTCCGCAGCGCCCGTATGATCATCTTTGATTGGTTTAAACTTGATGAAAAAAAGCTGAAAACACGGCTTTCAATTGCAATTCCGCTGCTGCTTATCGGATACTGTATTTCGCTTATCAACTACAATGTTGTATGGCGCTATTTTTCGTGGTCAAATCAAACGCTTGCAATGATTGTTTTATGGACGGGCGGCGCTTACCTTGCGACAAACTATCCTAATAGAAACCGGTGCTGGATTGCGGTTATTCCTGCGACGTTTATGTCAGCTGTTTCCGTTACGTACCTTATGTATGCACCGGAATGCTTTAATCTTGTCCGGCTCGGTATGCAGGGAATTACCATTTCATATACTGTAGGTATTGTCTTTGCTGCGGTGTTCTTTATCATCTTTATGACAAGAATTTACATGCGGCCTCAACAGAGTTTTGAAAGTCAACAGAAGATTATTATCGGGCGTGTTCATAGTAAATAATAACAGAACGTTAGATTAAGTAACGTTTTAAAAGATGCCCAATAATCTTTATGGGAGAAGCTGCCGATTATATTCCGGCAAGCTTCTCCGTTTTTCTACAGGTATTGACTGTTCCGGTACCTCTAAAAACTTCGATTTTATTTATTCGCGATGTTTTCCCGGCCGTATACGTTTCTTATTTCCAATCCGTTCTGATTTGCCGTGCGGCATTGAACCGCTCAATGGCAAGGTCGAATAAATGCATAATCAATTCCCGGTACGGCATACCCGATGCTTCGCACATCTTGGGAAACATCGAAATAGCGGTAAAGCCCGGGATGGTATTTACTTCGTTCAGATAAATCGTCTTTGTTTTTTTGTCTATAAAGAAATCAACACGCGCCAAACCGGTTAAATCGAGTGCACGGTATGCCTTGCCTGCAATACTGCGGATTTCCCGGCGTTGTTCGTCGTCTATATCGGCAGGAATTTTCAGCTGTGCGCCGTCAGGGTCGATGTACTTGGCATCGTAATCGTAAAATTCATGGGAGGGAATAATTTCTCCCGGAGTATAGACTACACACTCATCGTTACCGGTTACGGAACACTCAATTTCCCGCGCAGCGATACAAGCTTCGATCAGTACCTTGCTATCCCAGAGGAAAGCCTCCTCCATCTTTTGCAATAATTCGGTACGGTTGGAAGCCTTGCCTGCGCCGACGGAACTGCCGACTCTGCAGGGCTTTACAAAGAGTGGATATTCCAATTCTTTTTCCGCATGAAGAATAAAGCCTTCGCGTTCTTTAGGATTATCCCATTGAAACTTTCTTACACAGAGGAACGGAACAATAGGCAAATGTTCGTGCTGCCAGATTATTTTGCTTTTTTCTTTGTCCATTGCGGCGCTGCTTGCAAGCACACCGCCGCCGACGTAGGGGAGATCGGCCATTTCAAATAAACCTTGGATGGTACCGTCCTCTCCGAAGCTGCCGTGCAGTACCGGAAAAACGACATCCGCGGCAATCGGCGTACCGTTTACCGATAAACCGGCGGCGGTGCCTCCGCCGGGAATAACGGCTACCCGCGCGGCCTTATCGCATTTTATCGTTAAAACAGCGGACGTATCCTTACGGATATGTTCTAACAGCGACGAGGGCTGCAAATACCATTCGCCGTTTTTCGTAATGCCGATTAAATGCACGCTATGTTCACTGCCGATAGCGCGGACAACAAAAGAAGCGGAAACAAGCGACACCTCATGTTCGCCCGACCTTCCGCCGTAGATGATTGCTATATTCATAGTATACTCCGCATTGTAAGTTTTTTTATTTATTTTCCAATTTTTTTAAAATTTCAACGGCAAGCGCATCTTCAGGATAAATATCGAGAACCGTTCTAAAAAAAGCTTTTGCTTCTTCCGTTTTTTCTTCTTTTAGCGCGATAGTGCCTAAATTTGAAATAATCTTGATATTATCCGGTTCCTGCTCAAGCGCACTCATCAGCCAACGGCGGCTTTCGTCGAATTGTTCAAGCTCCATTAAGCAGATGGCAAGCTCATTGCAAATATCGCAATAGGCAACCGCCAGCTCCTTCGGGGTCTTTTTTCCAAGCTCAAGACAATGAAGAAATGCCTCCGACGCATCCTTCCACCGTTCCTGACGGCGCAGTGCCCAGCCAAGCAAAAACCACGCATTCCATACCTTAGGGTGATGCTCTAAAAACTCCCGTATTTTTTCAAGCGCTTTTTCTTCTTCGCCCATTTGGATAAAATCGAAAGCGCTTTTAAAAAGTTCATCGTCAAGCGCCTGTGTTTCTATCCATTTAATAAGCTCCGAAGCCTTTTGCTTACGATGCAGCGTTAATTCATCTTGCGCCGTTTCAGTGGCTATGTACGTTTCAAATACGCTCTTTGCCTTAGGGAAGTTTTTTTGGCGGATAAAGAAAAAGCCTGCATTAAAAAAGGCTTCGGGCAGCGGCGGTTCGGCAGCCAGCACCTCTTTATAGGTCTGGAACGCTTTATCGGTATAGTAGTCGGCATAATCTTCCGCACCGGCTTGTTCATAAAAACGGGAACGTTCATCCATCAGCAAGGCAATATTCAATTTTGTCTGTATGTGTTCGGGAAATAACCTTTCAAGCGCAAACAACAATTGCTCCGCCAAATCGAAATCAGCGTTTTTTATTTTTAAAATGGCAGCGTTAGTCATTTCTTCGAGGATATTCGGCCGTAACTGCTTAAAAATATCGCGATAATAAGCAATGTGCTGATTATCCCTGTCATAAGCGAATACATTCAGCATACCGGCTAAAATCATTTCTTCGGAAATACTTTCTGCGCTGAAATTATTTTCGTCCGTTAATAGGAGCGGAAGCGGTATCGATGAATCAAATCCGGGAATTTTCGCCGCCAGTGCATATTCATCAGGCACTTTGATATAAAGGAGCTGCTTATCGGAGTTTTCCATATTGTGTGTATCCTATTGCTTTATAAAGGCGAGTAGTGGAAAATCGCATTAGGGGTAGATTTTACGCTGCTGATTAAAATATTGAGTTAACCGTATTTTATACGCAAGCGGCACGGTCGACGCGTTATATGCCATCGCGACTGCAATGAGATCTTTTCGTGACTCAACCAGCTCCGCTCTGATGATTTTACCGCGTAACCCGACAATGACGGTGGGATCATCAAAGTCGAATTTTAATACGCAATCCTTATTAAGCAAGAACGGAGCAATCCCAGCCATAATAAACTTTGCGCCTGAAAAAGAAATATCCCTTACGATACAGCGCCGAGGGATATTTTCTATGTACACGATTGTCTCTTTTTTAGCAAGCGACAGTTTCCTCATTGCTTCCGCATTTAATTCAATGCGCTCATCTCCTCTTTTGGTAGTATTTGCTTTTGCATCGACGATGAGCCCTAACTTTTCAATGAGGTCGTCAGGGGCACGCTGTGTGTATTCAATATTGAGTAAGAGTAAATCGGGAGTTACGGTATACGGGGTACAGCTTACTACCTTTCCGGAAACAAAAAACGAAAGATCGCTTTTTCCATTCGTTTGCGAAAACGAAAACCACAGAGAAATTGCCGTGGAACCTTCGCATATCTTTTCGTATATCCCGCAATGCTGCGGAACAATTACCTTTGCCCCTATCATCGAAGAAGAGTTGATGACGCACGGCCACGGCCCTCCTTCGGAACCGACGCAGCGTATCGACGACTGCTGCGCATTTAGACTCATCGCTTGGATAACTTCTTTTGTAAAAGTTATTTCCGCTTTCTGGAAAAAATCATAATACTTATTAACCTGTTGACTCGTCAGGAAACCCATGTGAATAATAATAAATTTATTTTATTAAAAGGTCAAGCGAAAATCGACAGAGTAAATGCATCAGGAGCGCTCGGGTAAACGCATCAGACAGTTTGGTGTATACCCCGCAGGATAATAGGGCTGTATCAGCAGAGTAACGTCAAGGAATTGACATCCCTGTCAATTCCTTGACTGCCAGTTTTGCAAGCAAAACTGGCTTCTGAGCAGTGCCACTGCCATCCATGGCAGTCCTGACTGCGGCTGCAAATGCTGCTCCAGCCCCATTATTCTGCGCTATGAGGGACACTGTCTGATGCGTTTACCCGGCTGGTTGGAAGAAAAAAATCCCCCTACGCTTGCAAAACGATAGCTTTATACTCTTTTTTTGATGACGTCAAAACCGCAGTAGGGTACCAGTGCATCAGGGATTTTAATGCTGCCGTCTTTTTGCTGATAATTTTCGATAATAGCGACAAGGGCACGGGACACGGCGATGGCGGTGCCGTTCAGCATGTGTACGTACTTATTCTTACCGTCGTCGTCTTTAAACCGTACATTAAGGCGGCGTGCCTGATAGTCGGTGCAGTTGGAGGTAGAGGTAACTTCTCCCCATTCTCCGCCGTTGCGTCCGGGCATCCATGCTTCCAAGTCCCACTTACGGTAGGCGGGAGCGCCGAGGTCTCCTGTACAGGTATCGACGACACGGAAAGCAATTCCTAAGCCGCTAAAGATTTCTTCTTCGATAAGGCGGAGTTTCTCGTGGATTGCATCGGATTCTTCCGGTGTGCAGTATACGAACATCTCCAACTTGGTAAATTGGTGCACACGGTACAATCCCTTGGAGAATTGCCCCGCCGCTCCAGCCTCACGCCGGAAACAGTGCGAAAGCCCGCAGTACATCAGCGGAAGCTTTGCTTTTTCGAGTATTTCATCCGAATGATAGCCGCCGAGCGTAATTTCTGCCGTTGCGACAAGGCAGGTGCCTTCATCCTCGATTGTATAGACGTTTGATTCGCTTCCGCGCGGATTAAAACCGATACCGCGGAGAATTTCTTCTTTTGCAACATCAGGGGTAATAAACGGGGTAAAGCCGTGCTTGCGTAAGATATTCAGCCCGTAGAGCACCAAAGCCTGCTCCAAAAACACTGCTTCGTTTTTAAGATAGTAAAATTTTACACCGGCAACCTTTGTTGCAGCATCAAAGTCGATTAAGTCGAGTTCTTCTCCGAGCTGTACGTGATCTTTCGGCTCAAAATCGAACTGCGGAACCGTACCGACCCGCTTTACTTCGCAGTTGTCCTTATCTTCCTTGCCGATCGGTGCATCGGGATGCGCCATATTCGGGATCTGCATCATCGCCGCATCGAGTGCCGCTTCTTTTTCTTTTAAAGCTGTTTCGGCAGCCGCGATTTCGGCTTTAATTGCCTTGCCCGTTTCGATAAGCGCGGTGCGTTCTGCCGCATCTTTCGCTTTTTTCATTGCAAGGGAGTTTTCGTTCCGCTTTGCCTGAAGTCCCTGCAGGGCAGTTACCATCTCCGTCCGTTCATCAAAGAGGCGGACGGCAGCCTCTGCATCGGCATGCATAGCACGGTTAATAATATTTCGTTTAACCGCTTCCAAATTATTTTTGATAAATCGATAGTCAAGCATAATATTCCTCAAAATTCAACAGTTGAACAAAATATGAATTTTGGAAACTGTTGAATTAGTGCGCGAAAAGCGCACATGTCTAATAAGCGATGTTTCGGCTCCGCCGAAACTCGACGGATAACAAGACCGCCATGGATGGCGGTTACTATAGCAGAAGCGATATTTTGCCGTGGCAAAATTCGCCATCAAGCAATATACAAGGAGGTATATTGCTTGATGATGGCTGCCGAAGTTATTCCGTATTGTATGAAGTTATTGAGCTTTATGCAAGCGTTTTGTTACTTTTCAATGCAAAGTGCTTGCGTTAATATATTTTTTTCTCTATTATGTCAGCTCCCTGCAACAAGGGAAATTACAATATAAGGAGTTACACCATGAATAAATGGTCTGACTATTTTTCTACGTTTAAGGGTGAATATTGGCGCACCGGCATTGACGTACGCGATTTCATCCAAAATAACTATACACCCTATACGGGAGACGACAGCTTTTTGGCCTCTGCTACGGAAAGAACCGTCCGTATTTGGAATAAACTTACCGAACTGTTTAAAGAGGAGACCAAAAGAGGAGTATACGAAGCGGAAACAAAAAAGCCTCAGGGTATCGATGCCTATGGAGCGGGATATATCTCTAAGGATGATGAGGTTATTGTGGGGCTTCAAACGGATGCGCCCTTAAAGCGCGGTATCTATGTCAAAGGCGGTTTGCACGTAGTAGAAAACGCACTGAAAGCTTACGGCTATGAACTTGACCCGCTCACCAGGGAAATTTTTACCAAGTACCGCAAAACTCATAACGACGGGGTTTTCTCGGTGTATACAAAGGAAATGCGTGCCGCACGGAAATCGGGTATTATTACCGGGCTGCCCGATGCTTATGGACGCGGGCGGATTATCGGCGACTACCGCCGGGTTGCCCTGTATGGTGTCGATAATCTGATTCAGGAACGGAGAGAAGCGTTCGAGCAGCTTGATGTGAGTGAGCTGACCGAATCCGATATCCGCTACCGTGAAGAAATCAGCGAGCAGATTAAAGCCCTCGAAGCTTTTATCCGTATGTGCGAAAGCTACGGGTTCGATGTAAAACGTCCCGCCGAAAATGCACGCGAGGCTGTACAGTGGGTCTATTTTGCCTTCCTTGCCGCTACAAAAGACCAAGACGGAGCAGCCATGTCCATCGGACGGACGTCTACGTTCTTGGATATATTTATTGAGCGGGACATTGCGGAAGGCAAGCTGACCGAAGCCGAGGCGCAAGAGCTGATCGATCAGTTTATTATCAAACTACGCATTATCCGCTTTCTCCGCACTCCCGAATATAATGAACTGTTCTCCGGCGATCCTACATGGGTTACCGAAGCACTCGGAGGTATGGGCGTTGACGGCCGTCCGCTCGTTACCAAGACCTCTTTCCGCTACCTGCATACCCTGTATAACCTCGGACCGGCTCCGGAACCGAATATGACCGTATTGTGGTCTAATCATGCGCCGGAAAACTGGAATAAATTCTGTGCAAAGGTTTCTATTCAAACTTCTTCCATTCAGTATGAAAATGATGATCTGATGCGTCCCGAATTTGGGGATGACTACGGTATTGCTTGCTGTGTTTCTCCGATGAAGATCGGTAAGCAGATGCAGCTGTTCGGCGCCCGTGCCAACTTACCTAAGTGTTTGCTATATGCCATCAACGGCGGGCGCGACGAAAAGTCCGGCGCTCAGGTTGCCCCGATGTTCAGCCCGATTACCTCGGAGTATCTGGACTATGACGAGGTAATGGCACGGTTTGAGCAGATGATGAAGTGGCTGGCCGGTGTGTATATGAATGCGCTGAAAATTATTCACTATATGCACGACAAGTATTCGTATGAGGCATTTGAGCTTGCCTTGCACGATGCCGATGTAGAACGCATCCAAGCAACCGGTATTGCCGGTCTTGCCATCGTTGCAGATTCGCTGGCGGCAATCCGCGACACAAAGGTAAAGGTAATCCGTAATGCTGAAGGGCTTGCGGTTGATTTTGAACGCAAAGGCGAATATATTCCCTACGGTAACGATAACGACGCAACCGATCAGCTTGCCGTTATGGTTGCACGCAAGTTTATGAACTACCTGCGCCGCCACGAAACCTACCGCCATGCAAAGGCAACCCAATCGGTACTGACCATCACCTCGAATGTTGTATATGGAAAGAAAACCGGCGCAACTCCGTGCGGCCGCTGCGCGTATGAGCCGTTCTCTCCGGGTGCAAACCCCATGAACGGACGCGACACAAACGGCGCAATTGCATCCCTTTCCTCGGTTGCCAAGCTGCCGTTTGAAGATATCGGCGACGGTATTTCATACACCTTTGCAATAGCGCCGAATGCACTGGGCAAAGAAACGAATAACCGTGTAGACAATCTGACCTATTTGTTGAAAGGATATTTTACCCCGGACGGCGGTCAGCACTTGAACGTCAACGTATTTGACCGTGCCTTATTGGAAGATGCGATGGAAAATCCCGAAAAGTATCCACAGCTGACCATCCGCGTATCCGGTTATGCGGTAAACTTTGTAAAGCTTACCAGAGAGCAGCAGCTGGATGTGCTGTCGCGTACCATTAACCAGTCCTTTTGAAATATACGACGCATCTACGGCGTCATACGGTAAAAAAGTGTCCTCAACGTATCAAAGATACGCCTGCGGTACTTTTTTACCGTATTCCTTGTATCTGCATCGTCTATTTCAACAGGCTTACGGAAAGGGGGATCTACTCCCCCTATTTCCAAAAGGCTTACGGCTGGGGGTATCTGCGTTGCTTCTGAAAATGTTTAGCGTATCAGAAGCGGCACGGATGCCGCTGGTTCCCTGCAGCAGCGAGATTTGGGCTATGCACAAATCTCGTCGTTGAACAGTGTACACGGACGTACACTGTTCAACAGCGCCACGGATGTCGGTGGTTCTCGACAGAAGCGAGTTCGCACTGCGAACTCGTCGTTGAACAGTGTACAGGGACGTACACTGTTCAACAGTCTATTTCAAAAGGCTTACGGCGAGGGCATTTTCAAAAGGCTGACGGAAATGGTATTTTCAAAAGGTTGACGAAAATGGCATATATTCATTCGTATGAAACATTTGGAACGGTGGATGGGCCGGGGTTGCGGTTTGTTGTATTTCTGCAAGGGTGTCCGCTGCGGTGTCAGTATTGTCATAACTGCGACACATGGGAACGGAAGGATGCGCGTATTATAGATACTGCTGCACAGACTTTTGAGCGGATACGGCGGTATAAGCACTACTACCTGTTTGCCGGAGGGGTTACGGTAACCGGCGGGGAACCGCTGGGGCAGCCCGAATATGTTAAAAATCTTTTTGAACTGTGTAAACAGGAATCCCTGCATACTGCCGTTGATACATCCGGCTATTTTCTAAACGATAAGGTAAAGGCGGCACTGAACTACACCGATCTTGTTTTACTCGATATAAAATCGATTGACGAACAGCAGCACCTAGAGTTGACCGGTGCGCCGCTTTCCCGTGTGTTAGCATTTTTAGACTATCTGGTTTCGATCAACAAGCCGGTTTGGCTGCGCCATGTCATTGTGCCGGGTATTACCTATAATACGGAATTACTGGCAAAACTTGCAGACTTTATTAAGCCGCTGCCGAATGTAGAGAAAGTTGACCTTCTTGCCTATCATACCCTCGGTGTGTTTAAGTGGAAAGAGCTCGGCAAAATTTATCCCCTCGAAGGAGTACCGCCGCTTTCGCCTGAAGAATATGCCGTTGCAAAGCAGATATTCCTTGACCGCGGCTTACCGCTTACGTCAGGCAGCTCGGGATAAACAGCCCGTACGACGGGATAGAGCAGCGTTTCCGATCATTTATACTGCGGATTTTTTTCGTAAAAGTCTGCTGGCAGGATGTCCATCATAATGATGTTGTGATACTCCATGTTTCTGATTAACCCGTCGCGGATTTCGCCGATTTTTTTGAAGCCGACTTTTTCGTAGCAGGCAATAGCCCGCTGATTAAAGTCATAGACTCGTAACAGAATAGTATGCAGGTTGAGCTTTTTGAAAGCATAATCCAGCAGCAGCGATAGGGCTTCTTGCCCGTATCCCTTATCCCAATAGCTCTTATCACCGATAAAGATGCCGATTTCTGTTGTCCGATGGAGATGATCGATATCTTTAAAGCCTATATTGCCGATTAATTGATCGGTTTTAATGTCGATGATGCCATAATTGTGAGCTTGCGCAAGTGTTTTTAGGAATTCTCTTTCGCTGTCGACGGTAACAACCGATGTCATCAATGTTAGATTTTCGAGAACTTCCATATCGTTCAGCCAAACGGCATACTGTTCGGCATCTTCAAGATTGAGCGGCGAAAGGTAGCATTTTGTTCCTATTAGTTTCTTTATGTACATATATTAGTATCTCCTCATACTTTTGCAAATATACGGCGCATCTACTGCGTTGTCGCAACGCCAAAAGTGTACATCCTTGTACACTTTTGGCTGCGAGTTTCGGACGGAGCCGAAACATCGCTTCTGTGTAATACGAGCGGCATCCATGCCGCTACTGAAATTCTCAACGTATCAGAAGCGGCACGGATGCCGCTCGTTCCAAGCAGAAACAAGATTGCTTGCAAACTTGTAGCCCAAAAATGTGCGCGGATGTACATTTTTGGGCGAGGATGGCGGTGAAATAAAACAAAAGCGATGTTTTGGCGACCATGTTTAAGAAAGTGCCACCGTTTTACAACCGTGTTATTTCTTCTGTAGTAAGACCGGTCATTTTTTCAATAAACGTAATTTCACAATTTGCCTGCTTCATCAACCGTGCCGTTTCGAGCGCTTTTTGGTGGGAACCTTCGGCAAACCCAAGGGATTTTCCTTGTTCAATGCCGTTTACAAAGGCTATTTTTCCTGCTTCTTCTCTTTGTACGGCAATATCGGTAGCGTAATCATATTCAGCTATTAACATGTTTATAACCTCCCGTGATTTTCTTTGTAGGTATTCTCTCAGTATATTGTTTTTGATGCATTCTTTAATAGCATTCTCGAAACCATGCTCTTTATCAACTGCAATATGCCGACGCACTGCATCCACAAACAGGCTGTATTGTTCAAGCGGTTCACAACTCTTTAATATGTGACTATCCTTATCATAATAGATATTTATCAGTTTTACAACAAGTTCAAGATTTACCGTTTCAGATTGCATAATAAAAGAATCCGAAAGCTTTAGTATTTGTTTGGCAGGAAGTTTTTCTACTCCATTATAAAAAACATAAAATGCCGGTATCGGGATTTTTTTAAGAGTTCGTGAGTAGCGGTTACGGGGATTTTGGATATGCTCATACAACCGTGTAACATATTCAAGACATCGTAATGGCATATTCGGATTTACGGTTGACTGATGTTCTGCAAGTACGATAATTTTATTATCAACGAGATATGATACATCATTAGCGAATGACATATACATTGTTTGTTTCAGTCTTATATTTTTCAATATAGATGTAGAGTGATAGTTTGTAGCATAAAGAGCATTATATAATGCTAAAAAGTTCTTTTTTGCATTTCTGTCTTCACCAAAAAGATCGGCAAAGACAGAATCCTTGTAACGGCGATTATGTCTTTTCATAGTAATTTACCTCCGTAAATATATACCTTATATATATCACCGAAGGCAAAATGGCTAAAGAAATCAGGGGAAGACTTTTCTTTTTTTTCGATAAAAAGAAAAGTCTTCCCCTGCGACCCCATCTAAAGAAAAACGGCGACTTAGGGTTCTACCCTAAGAACCCGCCTTGGTTCCAAAGCATAGTTCCAAAAATAAAAGCTAAAAAGCAATGATTTTCATACTAACTCGTTTCAGTACCGCCAAGGACGGCGGTGGTTCCATTCAGTAGCAAGATTGCTTGCAAACTTGTAGCCCAAAAATGTGCACGGATGTACATTTTTGGGCGAGGATGTCCGTTTTTTTACCGTGTGCCGGGGATCTTTACGACGATGCTTGCAAGTTCGGGTTTCTTTTCCAAGTCTTTCTTTAAGCCCTCTGCCCGTGCTTTGTTGACATAGTTGGGGGACTGGAACGAATAGGTGAACTTGGTGTGCACGTCATAGGTGCCCTTCATCAGCGCGTATGCGTCTTCCGTCATAACGAGTTCTTCGTCGGTGGGGATAACGAATATCTTTACCGGCGAGTCATCAGCGCTGATGCAGGTTTCCGCGTTGCGGGTGCGGGCAAGTGCATTCTTTTTAGGATCGATTTTAATGCCGAGGTGCGTTAAACCTTCGCAGACAGCGAGCCGGGTGTCAAAGCCGAATTCACCGACACCGGCGGTAAAGACGATTGCATCCGGTTTTTGGCCGAGCGCAGCGATATAAGCGCCGAAGTATTTTTGCAAGCGGTACACTTCCATATTAAAGGCAAGCCGAGCCCGTTTATCGCCTTCGCCCATTGCCTTTGAAACATCGCGGCGGTCAACGTATTGTCCCGTAACGCCGAGTAAGCCCGATTTCTTGTTCAAAGCGGTGTCCATTTCCGCCGGCGTCATGCCGGTTTTCCGCATAATATAGAAAGGAAGCGCCGGATCGCAGTCGCCGGAGCGGGTACCCATAACCAAACCTTCCAAGGGGGTAAGCCCCATCGAGGTATCGAAGCACTTGCCCTGTTTAACACAGCACATCGAAGCGCCGTTTCCGATATGAGCAATGATGATATTGGTGTCTTCCGGTTTTTTTCCGAGGATGACGGCGGCTCGTTTTGCAGTGTACAAGAAGCTGGTTCCGTGGAAGCCGTAGCGGCGGGCAGAGTATTTTTCGTACCATTCGTGAGGAATAGCGTACATAAAGCTGGTTTCGGGCATTGTCTGGTGCCATGCCGTGTCGATAATCGCACAATGCGGAACGTTCGGCAGCACCTTTTGGGCAGCCTCAATACCCATAATGTTGGCAGGGTTATGCAGCGGCCCTAAGTCCTGCACTTCGCGGAACGTGTTAAGAATTTCGGGGGTTACGATAACCGATTTGATAAACTTATCCCCGCCGTGAGTTACGCGGTGTCCGACTGCCTTGATAACGTTCATGTCGGTGATAACGCCTACGGACGGATCGGTCAATGTTTTAATGATAAGCTCAACCGCATGAGTGTGAGATGGACAGGGACTTTCCAGTACATACTTGTCCTTCCCTTTTGCCTCGTGGGTAATAACACTGCCGGGCTGCGTTACCCGCTCTACAACACCTGATGCAAGGACGCTGTGATTGTCCCAATCATACACCTGATACTTTACCGAAGAACTGCCGCAGTTCAATGTCAAAATAACCATGAAAAACTCCTATTTATTAATACTCGGCGGTTCTAAGAACTCGGTTAGCTTTTAGAGCCGCTTTACTATAGAATACCGGCGGAGCTTCGCTTTTAGGCGATCGCCAGCATCCTTGAGGTTTCAGTATATAGCGAAATCGGGGAAATGTCAAAAACTCACGTTGGTTGGGACGGAGGCATCAGATGCTTTTTGAAGAATACATTTCTCTTTTTGTTAAAAAAAATGCGTGAAATTCTTTTGAAATTTCACGCATTCAATTGAGATTTTTAGGAACTCCCTATAGGATTTTTTAATACGGTTCGCCGTTTGCCTTGGGCGCGGCAGAGTTCTTACTGAACAGCACGAGGGCTATCAGCGTAACAAGGTAGGGGAATATCTTGAGCCATACCGGCGGTATACCGCTTAAAGCGGGGATAACCTGCGAGACGTTCGCGACAGTACGGGCAAATCCGAAGAAGAAGGTTGCACCGAGGATTCCGAACGGCTTCCATTGACCGAAGATTAATGCTGCGATGGCCAAAAAGCCGAGGCCGTCTACGCTGCCGTTAAATTCTCCCGAATAGGTTACGAGGATAATAGCGCCGCCGAGTGCGGAAAGCGCACCGCTCGCACATACCGCGAAGTACCGCATTCGGTGTACATTGATACCGGCACTCGCAACGGCGGACGGATGCTCGCCGCAGGCACGCAGCCGCAAGCCGAAAGAGGTCTTATACAACAGTATCCATGACAGAATAAGGATTACCAAAACCAGCCACGTACTCCAATATACTTGCGAAAAGAAAAGCGGGCCTAATACGGGAATTTTTGAAAGACCGGGAATATCCTGGCGGATAATGCTTGCAACGCGCACATTTCCCGAACCGGTTATGGTACGAGCCATATAGATAGTTAATGCAGCGGCGAGCATGTTGATGGCCGTACCGCTGATAACCTGATCCGCTTTCAGCGTAATCGATGCAAACGCATGCAGCAGCGAAAAAAGAATGCCGGCTATAGCCGCAACCAGCAAGCCGATCGGAATAACCAGTCCTGCCGGGATGGAGTGCTGCAGTAAATTGATAACTACCGCTGCGGAAAAACTTCCGATCAGCATCAAACCTTCAAGGCCGAGGTTGGTAACCCCGCTTCGTTCGCTGTATAATCCGCCGAGGGAAGTAATCAAAAGAGGAATTGTGTATGCAATTACATAGGGAAAAATTAAGGTTAAAATATGCCACATACGTTATACCTCCTCTGCAGAAAGCCCAGCTGTTTGGCGTGTACGTATCTTTTTGGAAATAGTTCCCCAGAAGCGTTTAAAGAGCAGACTGGTTGCAGTAAAATAGATAATAACCGCAATGATAGTGTCTGCAATTTCCGGCGGAACAATAGTGTTCGCGCTCATAAAGCCTTTGCCGACGTGCAACACGCCGAAGAAAATTGAACTGAGTGCAACTCCGATCGGTGTCCCTGCGCCGAGCAAAGAAACTGCGATGCCGTCAAACCCCTGCGAGGGCATTACACCGATCTGCATATTCAGCGCATAGCCGGTGTAGTAGGTGAGACCTGCCAAGCCCGACAGCGCTCCCGCTATCATCATCGAAATAACGATATTCCGGTTTACTTTAATCCCTGCATATTCCGCACAGTTGCGGTTATAACCGACTGCTTTTAATTCAAAGCCGAGTGTTGTCTTATCCAAGATGATTTTAAGGAGAACCATTGCGAGTATTCCGAGGAAGATTCCGTAGTTCACGTATTCGCTGCTGAACAAGTTTGTGAGCCACGGGGTACGGAGCGAACGGGATATCGCAATCGATTTACTTTCCGTTTCCAGATATTCCGCCTTTAAGTAGCCCGGTACGATGTAAAAGACGAGCCAATAGGCAATCCAGTTCATCATAATGGTGGAAACAACTTCGTGTACGTTGAACAGTGCTTTTAATAAACCGGGAACAACACCCCAAAGAGCGCCGCCTGCAACACCGATAAGAATCAGCAAAATGAAAAAGAGCGGGCGAGGCATGGAAGTTGCCGACAACGCAAACATACTGCCGAGCAATCCGCCGATCAGCATCTGTCCCGAACCTCCGATATTAAAGAGTCCGGTTTTAAATGCAAACGAAACGGAAAGGCCGACTAATAAAAGTGTTGTGGCTGTTGCTAGCGTATTTCCGATACGTTCGATATTCATCAGACCGCCGCGGAAAAGGTAGATAAAGGCGGTAAAAGGATTCTCGCCTATAAAAAGAATAAGGATCGCACCTGCGATTAAACCGAGCAGTACGGCGGAAAGGCTGATTACAAGGGTATTATCTGCAAGAGTCGTGTGTTTTTTTTATAATCACTGTTGGCCTCCATGTTTATGTGTGTCCCCAGCCATCATCAAACCTACTTCTTCGACTGTAGTTTCTTCCGGGCGGACAATACCGGTTAAGGCGCCGCGGTGCATAACGGCAATTCGATCCGACAGATTGAAGATTTCGTCCAGCTCAAAAGAGATGAGCAAAACAGCCCGTCCTCTATCGCGGTGCTTTACCAATTCTTTATGAATTGCTTCGATAGCACCGACATCCAAACCGCGTGTCGGCTGCACGGCGATAAGCAGTTCGGGATCAAGGGCAATTTCACGGCCGAGAATAGCCTTTTGCTGATTACCTCCGCTCAAATTCCGTGCGGCGGAGTGAACGCCTTCGCCTGAACGGACATCGAATTGTTCGGTAATGTCGCCGGCAAATGCAAACATCTTGTTTTTATGGAGAAATCCGTGTTTTTGAAAGGGAACCTTGTAATATGATTTGATAATCATATTTTCGGCAATCGTGTACTGCATAACCAAGCCGTGTTTTTGGCGGTCTTCGGGAACTAAGCCCATACCCGATTCATTGCGCTCGCGGATAGAAGTTTTCGTGATATCCTTACCGCTTAGCAGAACGGTTCCTTCCGCAATCGGCATTAAACCGGAAAGCGCATGAACAAGTTCGCTTTGTCCGTTACCGTCTACACCCGCTATACCGACAATTTCGCCCTTATGTACTTGCAGCGAAAAGTCATTGACAGCCGGTACTTTTTTAGAACCGATAACTTTGAGATGTTGTATATCGAGTACGACCTCACCGGGCTTTGCAGGATCTTTTTGTACCTTAAACTCAACCGGCCGTCCAACCATCTTTGCCGCCATCTCGTTTTTGGAAGTTGTTGCAACATCTATGACATCGATCAGCTTTCCTCGCCGTATAATGGTACAACGGTCGGCAACGTCCTTAATTTCCTGTAGTTTATGGGTAATGAGGATTATGGATTTTCCCTCGCTTACGAGGTTCCTCATTATTTGAATAAGTTCTTCGATTTCCTGCGGTGTTAAAACGGCAGTCGGTTCGTCAAAAATAAGCACTTCCGCATCGCGGTACAACATTTTTAGTATCTCAACCCGCTGCTGCATCCCGACCGTAATATCCATAATACGCGCATTCGGATCGATTTGTAATCCGTATCGGGAACTTAAATCTTTTATCTTTTTTTCCGCCTTATGCAGATCAAGAAAAAAGCCGCCTTCTTTTCCGAGGATAATATTTTCGGTAACGGTAAAATTATGTACAAGCTGAAAATGCTGGTGCACCATACCGATGCCGAGTTCATTAGCATCATTCGGATTATTGATAACCGCCGGTTTACCGTTTACGAGAATTTCACCCGCATCGGGGTGGTATAAACCGAATAAGATGCTCATAAGAGTGGATTTACCTGCGCCGTTTTCTCCAAGAATCGCATGGATTTCCCCTTTTTTTACCTGCAATGTTATATCATCATTTGCAACAATACCGGGGAATTCTTTGCGGATATGGCGCATTTCGATAGCATATTGTTCAGACAGATCAGGCCTTCCTTTATTTACACTGTAAACTTTTATCTAATTAATATTAAAGAAAAATCCGAGGTGTATGCATACATACATCCTCGGATTTGCAAAAAATGTTTACCGATTAGCGGAACAAATCTCCCTGTTTATCGGAAATTACAATAGCGCCGGATTTGATTTGCGCATATATATCCATAACTTGTTTTTGGACATCGCTTGAAAGATTGGGGTTTTCCGGAGGAATACCGACTGCATCTTCTTTTGCGGTTAAAACAAGAGTGGAGCCGCCTTGGAATTTACCGTCGAGCTCATCTTTGACCATGTCATAGGATGCGCGGTCAACATATTTCATTGCGGAAGTCAGGATAACCGATTTTCCGTCGGGGAGTAAGCCTTCGTTATATTGATTAACGTCAACGCCGACAACCCATATTTCTTTTCCAACCTGACGGCGTGCTTTAGCTTCGTTGATAACGCCGACACCTACACCGCCTGCTGCTGCGTGAATACAGGTAACGCCGCGGTCAAACATAGAAGCTGCAATCTGCTGGCCCGCTGCGATGTCGCTGAATGTTCCCTGATACACAAAGTCTTCCGGATGCATTTCAATATTTGTGCCGAGGTTTTCATTGGCATATTTAATACCCTGCTGCCATCCCCAGTTAAATTTCTGAACAGCCGGAATCTCCATACCGCCGATAAATCCGAAGCGTCCTTCTTTTAATTGGAGAGCTGCTGCAAGGCCTGCAGTGAATCCCGCTTCTTGTTCTGCAAAGAGAATACCGATGGTGTTCGGTCCGTTCTGAGCGTCATAAGAATCGGCGGGGTGAGCGTTACCGTCGATGATAACGAGCTTTGCATCAGGATATTTTGTCTGAGCCTTGAAAATTGCGGTTTCAAACTTGAAGCCGGGGCAAACGATGAATTTATACCCTGAATCATAGAGGTTGGAAATTTCTTTTACATAGTCCGCTTCGGTTGTTCCGACCGGCTTTAAGTATTTAATCTCAACGCCGAGTTCTTTTTCTGCACGGACAATGCCTTCCCATGTTCCCTGATTGAATGATTTATCATCAATCGTTCCCGCATCGGTAACCATACCGACTTTCATAGCTTTCTTTGCCGGTTCTTCGCTCTTGGTACATGAGCAAATGACAAAGGCACTGAATACCAGCACGGCTGTTCCCAGTACCGTTTTTAAGCTTATTTTTCGCATATTTGCGCCTCCTCAAATAAGTTTATTAAGTATACCCCAATAAAAATGCCGTGTCAAATCGTTAATATAATGAAGGTGTACATCCGTGTACACTTCTGGACGCGAGTTTTTGCGAAGCAAAAACGTCGCTTCTGCGTGGAACCACGGACATCCCTGTCCGTTCTGAAAAAAGCCCTTCCGAAGCCTTTTGAAATAGACGGTGTAGATACAAGGAATAAGGCAAAAAAGTACCGCAGGCGTATCTTTGATACGTTGAGGACACTTTTTTGCCTTATGACGCAGTAGATGCACCGTCTATTTCAAAAGGACTCGCTGATGGCACCAAGCGCATCTATAGTAGCCTCTATCTCTTCCGTGGTGTTAAACGTGGAAAAGCTGAAACGAACCATGCCTTGGGCTTCCGTTTTGTATGCGTGGTGTACCAGCGGAGCACAGTGGGCGCCCGGGCGGGTGGCAATTCCGTAGCGTTCATCGAGGAGGCGGCTTACTTCCGATGAAGGCGCTGTCTTGAGGTTCAAGCTGATAACGGGACCGGGGTTTTGCGTTTTCGGCGCATAGAGTGTGATAAACGGAAGGTCGGCGGCAAGTTTAAAAAAGTAGGAACGCAGGTTGGCTAAATACGCGGCTGCATTCTCTTGGCCGAGCTGCTCGATATAGGCACAGCCTGCAGCCAGCCCTGCAAAAGACGGTACGTTCATCGTTCCTGCTTCAAAGACATCCGGCATCGTCGCAGGGTGGGTTTTATCAAAGGAGTGAATACCGCTGCCGCCTGAAAATACCGGCTTAAAGGCAAAATCGCCGTTGACCGCAATGCCGCCGGTACCCTGCGGACCGTACAGTCCCTTGTGCCCGGTAAAGCAGACAATGGTTTGCTCATACTGCGAAAGATCCATCGGCATGGTACCGGCGCTTTGGGAAGCGTCGATAATCAGCGTCAGTCCGTTCTTTCTGCAAAGCCCGTAGATTTTCTGCATGTCGGGAACCGCGCCGATGACGTTGGAGCAGGCGGTAACGATAACCGCTTTAGTATTGCCCCGTATCGCTGCTTCCATCGCGGCATAGTCAAGTTCGCCCGTTTCAAGGTCAAAACCGATAATGGAGAGTTCGGCTCCCTGACTTTCCAGCTGATAGAGCGGGCGCAGCACCGAGTTATGTTCAAGCGCAGTAGTGATGAGGTGATCACCCGCGCCGAACAGGCTTTTCAGCACAAGGTTCAGCGCTGCCGTCGCGTTTTGGCAGAGCGCAACCTGCAGCGGGTCTTTTATATGGAAGATACGGGCGACGGCAGCGCGGGTCTTATATAAAGAGGCAAGCGCCGCATGCGCCGTTTTGTGCGCCGACCTTCCCGGATTTGCAAATTGCTGCGAGGCAATCGCTTCATATACTGCGTCCGCAACAGAGTCGGGCTTATGGAGCGTCGTAGCGCTGTTATCAAAATAAATCATATTAGTTACCGTTCGCCGCCATCTTTACTGCGGTTCTGACTGCGCCTTGCACGGTGAGAGTATACACATCCTGATACGCAGCGCCGCTTGTGTGTAATAATTCAACCGCCTTTTCCGCATCTTCACGGTTGACCCGCAGCGCCATCCCGCAGCCTTCCGAAATTTCCGGAGGAAGCGGGATGAGGCGGGCATCGGGTAAGCCGGTAACCGCCATTTCCGCTGCGATTGCTTGATGAGTGCTGTCAAACGAAATAACGCAAAATACTTCGTTCTGCATAGCTTAGGGCTTTACGACCTTATTGGTGCGCATGATTTCCGTAATCCGGTACATATTTGTCGCCGAACCGACCTGCAGCTTCTCTTTCAAGCCGTAAAAATCCAAACACAGACCGCAGGCAAGCACCTCCGTCCCCTTGTCTTGGAGCGTCTTTAAATCGGTGATAGTCTTTTCGTTTTCGGTTGTAAGGCGGACACCGGTGTTATACATCACCACCATTTTGGGGATTCGATCCTGCTCAGTCAGCGCATAGACAAAGTTTTCCAACAGCTTTTTGCCGAAACCTTCATCACCGGTACCCATCTTATCGGAGTTAATCACCACAACATACTCATCCGCACCCTGTTCCAGTACGCCCGAATCATTCAGCACCGCGCACGCTTCGCAGCCTTCAAAGTCGTAGAGCACGGTGTATTCCGCATCGTTCAGCTTGGTAACGCTTGCCTTAATATTCAGCTGCGCCGCCATCTTTGTCAGGTTCTGGGTAGCGATTTCGTTATCCACCCGTATCAGGATATTTTCTCCCGATGTGTTTTCGCGCAGCACTTTTTTCGTCATAATGACAGGGATGGGGCATACTTTGCCCATCGCATTTACTTCAATCATCATTTTCCTCCATTTATATACTGCATAATCATTAACTTACCGTAATCGGATAGTCCGAGCGCGGTTCGATGGTGCCGATTTGGAATAGGTTGATGCCGGCTTCCGCAAAGGCGTGCCGGATTTTTTCCGCTTCGGCAGGGCTGACGGCAAAGAGCAATCCGCCCGATGTCTGCGGATCAAAGATAATTTCTTCCAGTGCAAAATCCTTTATGCCGAAGGTGATTTTTCCTTGCGCAAAGTTCCGGTTCCTTTGTCCGCCTGCGGTAAGCAAAAATTCCCCTGCTGCTTGATATGCCGCCTCGATATACGGAATATTTTTTGTGTTAAGTCGGGCGCTAAAGTCTGTGCCGGTCATTTCCAAAAGATGTCCGCTCAAGCCGAAGCCGGTTACGTCCGTACAGGCGTGGACGTCAAAGTTGCGCAAAATCTCTGCTGCGTATTTATTGAGGCAGGTCATCGAGGCGGCTGCTTCGTCAAAGGCGGGGCGGGGGACTTCTCCTGCGCTGTAGGCGGTGGTGATAATACCGATACCGAGTTTTTTGGTTAAAAACAGAACGTCTCCAGCTCGCGGGGTGTTATTCCGCCAAATCCGCTGCGGGTGTACCGTGCCCATCACGGAAAGACCGTATTTTATTTTAGGGTCGTGGATGGAATGCCCGCCGGCGAGCGCGGCTCCCGCTTCTTTTACCTTTTCCGCCCCGCCGGTGAGAATGCTTTGCAGCGCTGCGTAGGCATTTTCGTGAGTCGCTTCTTCGGGATAGCAGACAATGTTCAATGCGCATACCGGTTCTCCGCCCATTGCATAGATATCGCTCAGGGCGTTTGCCGCTGCAACTTGCCCGAAAAGGGTAGGGTCGGTTACCATCGGCGGGAAAAAATCCAAGGTTTGGATAACGGCAATATCTTCCGTCAGCTGAATAACCGCCGCATCGTCGGAGCTGTCAAAGCCGACCAATAAACCTTCGTGCGAAGTTTTAGGGAGCGTTTTTAGCAAAGCGCTTAAAACGCCTGCACCGATTTTTGCATTGCATCCGCCGCATACAAAAAGCTCATCGCTCCGACCGCTCACGGATTTATTATGATTTTCCATTGATTTATTATAATATATAAGGGTGCTTTTTACAAGCAAAATTTCAGCTTCGGGGATGTCTTAAAAGCTGATTACTTTTCCGCCATCCCCGCCGAGTTCTAATTTAAGTCGTTATATCATAATGACTTAAAAAAAAGCCGGTCTATGTACAAACATAAACCGGCTTTTTGCCGTGCGGCTATTGCTCTGATTAGAACATCCCCCGCACGCCTTAACAGAATGTTTCTTTTATAAGCCCCAGAAGGTTTTAAGCATCGGCGCGATAACCAAGGAGACCATCGACATCAGCTTGATAAGAATATTGATGGAGGGGCCGGCGGTATCTTTAAAGGGATCACCGACCGTATCGCCGACAACGGCGGCCTTGTGCGCTTCGGACCCCTTGCCTGCGCCGCTGCCCGATTCAATCATTTTCTTTGCGTTATCCCATGCGCCGCCGGAGTTTGCCATAAAGATGGCAAGCACAACACCGGAGCCGGTAACGCCGGTTAATAAGCCGATGAGCATCGCCGGGCCGCCGAGGAAGCCGACTAAAATCGGGGTGATAATGGCGACAAGACCGGGGATAATCATTTCGCGGATGGCAGCCTGTGTGCTGATGTCAACGCAGCGTTTGTAGTCGGGTTTTTCGGTATTGTTCAAAATGCCGGGTTTATTTTTAAACTGGCTGCGCACTTCTTCTATCATCTTGTAAGCGGCTTTGCCGACTGCGGACATCGCCATAGCGGAGAACAGGAAGGGTACCGCAACACCCAGCAAGATACCGGTTAAAACGGGGATATTCGTAATATCGACGATTTCGACGCCGGTGTGTTCTTTAAACGATGTAAACAGGATAATAGCGGTTAACGCTGCGGATCCGATAGCAAAACCCTTTCCGATTGCAGCGGTAGTGTTACCGACTGCGTCGAGACTGTCGGTAATTTCGCGTACTTCGCCGGGGAATTCCGCCATTTGAGCAAGACCGCCTGCGTTATCCGCGATAGGTCCGTAAGCGTCGACAGCCAACTGAATACCGAGCGTAACCAGCATACCGACCGCCGCGATACCGACTCCGTAGAGACCCGCCAAGCTGAAGCTGCCCCAGATTGCCGCTCCGATCAATATGATTGTCGGGAATGCACTCCGCATACCGACGCTCAAACCGGTGATAATCGTCGTTGCAGCGCCCGTCTCACACGAGTTCATAATCGAAACAACCGGTTTTTTACCTGTGCCGGTGTAGTATTCGGTTAAAAGACCGATAAGAACACCCGATGCAAGACCGGTAATCGTTGCGCCGAAGATATGATACATACCGGCGTTTCCGTTAAAGGTTTCCTCGCCGATAAAAAATTTCAATACGATAAATAAGAACACAGTCGCTAAGATTGCCGCGCCGAAGGTACCTGCGTTCAATGCTTTTTGAGGATCGCTTCCCGGTTTTGCACGTACAAACACCGTTCCGATCAAGGAGGCGGCAATACCTAAAACCGCAATCAAAAGCGGCAATACCATGAGCTTCAATTTTAGGGAATCGGAGGCGGCGACGGTTAAACCGAGGATCATCGCTCCAATCAACGAACCGACAAAGGATTCAAAGAGGTCGGCGCCCATACCTGCAACATCACCGACGTTATCGCCGACGTTATCCGCAATGGTAGCAGGGTTACGGGGGTCATCTTCGGGAATGTTTTTTTCTACCTTACCGACCAAGTCTGCGCCGACGTCCGCCGCTTTGGTAAAAATACCGCCGCCGACGCGGGAGAAAAGCGCAACCGAGGATGCGCCGAGCGAAAAAGCTGTTCCGAGCGGTAAGCTGATATTATAAAAAACATCGATTGTGGTTCCGTAAGTAACGGATGCTATAAGCATTACAATAAAAAATCCGAGTAATGCGAGGCCGACAACGCTCATACCCATGACGCTTCCGCCGGAGAAAGCAACCTTTAACGCCGAGGTAAGTCCGCCGTTTTTCGCCGCCTGTGCGGTACGGGCATTTGCGGCTGTTGCAACCTTCATACCGATATATCCCGCCAACAGAGAGACGGCTGCTCCCAACACAAAGGTAAGCGCTTCCATTTTGAGCTCGCCTTTATTTCCGGCAGCTAAAAATAACGCAACCGCTGCAATAAAAGGAACTAACGCCTTATATTCGCGGTTCAAAAAAGCCATCGCTCCTTCCGAGATATAACCGCTGATATGCCGTAGATCTTCATTCTCTACCGGCTGCCGGTTAATCCAGCGCGTTTTTACAAAAGCATACAGCAGTGCTGCAATGCTTCCTGCAAGAACAAGCGCCAATACGGAATACACAAGATTTGTCATCATACTATTACTCCTCTTAATACTCTTTTTTCTCTTTTATAAAAATAGAAGATTTTTTGCAATTTATAACCATTGCGTTCATAGTATGTTCCAAGTATTTTCTATTGGAACTGATTCTTGTATTCTAATACATGAAATATGTTTTTTCAAGGTCTAATTTATGGCCATTTTGCGTTGCGTGCTATATATATGGGGTGGAGGTTAGACTATGAAACTCAAACGATTATTGGTTCCGCTCTTTGCCTGTATTGCTGCGGGCGTTATCTTTCTGCAATGTACGCGGTGTACTCCTCTTACGGATACGCAGTTCAAGGGGCCCGTTACGCTTGTTACCTATAATACGCAGACGTTTTTTGACGCGGTGGAGGACGGTACCGAGTTTAAAGAATACAAGGGGAGTAAATCCCAATGGACGGAGCAAAAGTACCGGACGCGGCTGGAGCGGCTCAAGCATACCGTGTTTGCGGCGGGGGAGAAATTGACCGGTAAAAAAGACCGGTTACCCGATATCGTAGTCTTGCAGGAGATTGAAAATGACCGTGTTGTCGAGGATTTTTGCAAGCAGCTGCCGAGCAAAGAAAACTATCCCTATGCGGTGTGTCCGCCGGCTTCAAAAAGCGCCTTTACTACGGTGATTTTGAGTAAGTATCCCGTCGAACAATTTTTTGTGCACCGCCTATACACCGATCAAAAAATTTCGCTGCGGCCGCTGACGGAGGCTGTGCTGAATACGGGGAGCAAAGATAAACCGCAGTTGTTAACCGTCTTTGCCGTTCATTGGAAGTCCAAGACCGGTAGTTCCGACAGTGCGGCAGTCCGTGCTCTGCAGGAAGCGCAGCTGATGCAGAAAATCAGAGAACATCGAGAAAAAAATCCGCAGATTCCTTTTGTGGTATGCGGGGATTTTAATCAGACACTGGAAGAATTTAATCAGCTGGACGACCTTGCCGTGTGCTGGGATGGAGCGGACTATAGGACTGAAAGCGAAGAAGGTATACAGCCGGACGGCAGTTATTATTTTAAGGGATCATGGGAAAAAATCGATCATATTTTCTATGAGAGCGGTGCGGACGGATCCGGCGATTCCGATGCTTTCTATACAGGCAATGCCGGAGCGGCTTATATCGAACCGCTGCTGTTTTTTGTGTTGTATGAACCGCCGCTGATAGAGGATGGTAAACCGGTTCGGTACAACGTTCTGAACGGCGAAGGGTATTCCGACCATCTACCGCTCGGCTTCCGGTTTGAGATACGCGATTAGGAAAATAAGCTTGCGGATTGTCCGGGTATCGGCCGTTTCCCGGTTTTCCGCAAGCAGTTTATCCTACGGCATTTGTGCAGATGCAGGCTATCGGCAAGGGCTTTACGGTTCAGGGTTTAATTGGTATGCTTATACTGAACGGCTAAAGGAATGCCTCTATGCGCACTAAACAACCTATAGAAGGAATACGGCATTTTATTTATACTCCGAACCTCATAAAAAAGTCTCGGTTTGTGGCTCTTATCATGTTAATCGTTACGGCTGTTATCATTGTATTGCAGTATATTTCCGTCCTTCCGTCAGACAGACTTATCCGATTATCCAATGTTTTATGTGCGGTTATTCTCGGTATTATCGTAATCAAACCCGGCTTCATCATACTGTATACGTTTCCGTGCTTGATTGCAGGATTGGTCAATATTTATCATGCAGGTAATTTGCTCGGGCTTTTTTTATATCTGGCGGGCTTACTCATTCTATTAAAAACGAATTTCTTTAAAACATATATTTGGTATAAAGTCAGTGCGTTGAGCGTCGGCTTTGCAGCCGTTTTAATTGCCCAGCGGTTTCGGTATGGCAGTACCGTTTTTATGCTTTCTTTGCTGCATATCGGGCTTGGCCTCTGTGTGGCTGCCGGCTTATTTGTTTTGTTCGCAGATGATTTAAAACACTATTATACACGAAAAACTCCCATCCGCGTATCTTCACTCCGGTTAACCGAACGACAGCGCCAATGTCTCCGCTTAGCGGCGGAAGGTCTTACCTTTAAACAAATCGGCGAAAAACTTTGTATTTCGGAATCGGTTATAAAAAAAGAAATGACCGAAATTTACAAAGCGCTGAACGTTGCGAATTACCACGCCTTTCTCATCTTCATACAGCAGCATGAATTGATCCTGTAAGCAGTTTAAGACAAACACATCAGTATACAGAATCGCTCTGAAAAGCGGTGTTTCCTCGCAGAATGCGGCAAGAACCGAAAGTTCTTTTTTTGAGAACTTCGGTTTTTTGTGGAATCTCAACTTGACGACACAAACATACTCCATTACGCTTGAGTGTAGAGAAGCGGAATACGCGCCCTGTAATTAAGCATAAGGAGACGGAATACGGAGAAAACTGACATGAAACGCAAAACTTTTCTTTTTGGTAAGCGCAGTACCGGAATAAGTATGTTCTCTGCAACGACTATAGCATTATTGATTCTGAGCAGTTCTTGCGATCTTCTATTTATGGGTGTAGAAAAGAAATATCCTCGCTATACCCCCAGTTATGCTTGGAAGCTCTGTTTGGAAAAGGTATGGGACACAAGCAATCCATACACTGAAGGGCGGTACCTGTATCTGCTAGAACGTGAAGATATGGAAACAATGTATCTGGTAAAACGCGATATGGAAACGGGAATCGATGAATGGACAGGGAATAAGATATATATCGATAACGACAAAAACTTTTCAAACATTGTAAAAATCGGAAATACTCTTTATGTTATGCGTTTTGAAAGCGGGCTGTTGTATTGCTACTCGGATACGGACGGAAAATTGTCGGCGCTCGTACAAATAGGATCGACAAAAGAAGAAATATCCCGTAACCGCAGCCTATCCGGTACGATTATGGCGGATGGTAGGACGCTCTACTGGGGCACAGACGATCTGTTAAAACTTGATGTAACGACAATTGATTATACGCAAGGGCAAACTATACAAATCCGCCCGCCCTCTCCGATGCATCTTAATGCTCATTGGAATGGGGGCGAATTAGTATCCGACCAGCTTATCGAAGATAATATTCTGTACCTGCTGACATGCAATCGAGAGTATCCAAACGGTTACGGGGTTGTCGTTGCCATCGATTTGCAAACCGAAACGATTAAATGGGAAAAACAGCTGGATAATATAGAAGGATACCGAGATAGCAAATTGTGCATCAGGGACGATGTACTATATGTACTAACCAATTCCTTTATACGTATAGATAAAAGGGACGGCTCAATACTTAATCGGTATGACGGAGAAATAGCGCCTCCTTCAATAGGGAATCTTGCTGAATCAACTGTTTCGCTGCATAAAGTTCGATATGATAATGAACGTCTGTATTACATTACCGTGCGGTTTACGCGGGGACATAGAGGATGGCACAGTGATTATTCACTGATGTGCATCGACGCCGTAACATTAAAATTTTTATGGAGTGTGCCGTTAGAATACGGTTCATATCACACCCCTTTAACCGTTGTGAACGGAAAAATATATATAATAACATACGGCGCCGGCCTATTGGTATTCGATGCAAAAACGGGAAAACTTCTCGGCGTCGATAAAACGATTTCAGGTTTTTCTAACGGTATACATGTCTTGTATAAAAATCACTATATCTTCTTTAATAGGAACCTTGATGACAAATACGCAACTATTTCTTCTATGCGGGTATAAGACGGATTACGGCAACCTTTGCTGCCGCAGGATTCAAAAGGAGGCGATTATGAAGAAATCTCTATTTTTCTGTACCGTATTCTGCTTTGCTCTAGCAGCCTATCCGCAAGAACGGACACAGGCAGATGGAATTGAAGCGATTCAAAACAATACCGTTAGACCTGAAATAACGATAGAGCCGGATGCCGCATCGGAAATAACAGCCGCTCAAGAAGACAAAGTACAAGACTCCATGGCAGAAATAAAGATCAATAAGCTTATTCAACAAGGGCTCTTTAAAAATAAAGACCTTATAAACCGACAGGCCTTGCTGTTGACCGAAGAGCAGCGGATTAATATACAAGAACAACACAGACTTGGTTATGTAAAACCGCTTCTGTTTAACTCTTTACTCGGATTCGGCATCGGCAACTTTATCAATAAAGATAGAGCCGGCGGAATAACCCATGTAGTAATAGATAGTCTTACGGTCGGCACCATACTTGTTGCCGGATACATCTATTTAAGAGGGGCTGCCATCTACCTTGTGGCGTTACCGTTTTTATTGTTCGATCAAAATGATAGTATAGGATTATCAGATACATTATCTTCAATTGATAACTCAATGAAAATATGCAAAATAATCGTTCAAACGGGATTCGGCGTATTACTGGCAAACAGAGTTGCTTCAATCATCAGTGTAAGCGTGCATACGGCAAAATACAATAAAACGCTTAAAGAAGCGCTGAATCCGGTAAGAACGAATGTATCCGTTCAGGCTATACCGATTATCGCCCCCAACCAATTCGGCTTAGCGTTGAGTATCAATTATTGACGGAATGCGCCCTGACAGCAGCCGGATTATACAGCTGCTGCAGACGATACGTTTTTATCCGCGGCGCAGGGAATGCAGCAATTTCTGCTTCATCGTAAAGAGCGTCTTTGTAAGCGAAACCTTGTAGATGTGCGGGTTAAGCAGGCGGCGGGATGTGGGATGTAAACATTCCAGCTGTCTGCTTGCCCGTTGATGCATCTCTTGCAGCGTTTCCTTTTGACCGGTGTATACGCCGCCTGAAATCTTGAGATGGAGCAGTTCTTCCGCCTTTGCCGCCTTAAACGAGAAGCTTTGATAATCATTCAACGGATGATAGTAAGTAGTCATTGCTTCGGCGTTGAGCGTTTCGTCATGCAAGCCGATAACGTCGGCCTTAAAAAATCCGTCACTGTCGTAGAGCCGCCACACTTGTTTAATGCCGGGGTTGGTAATCTTGGCGGGGTTATCCGAAAGCTTCATCACCGGCAGCCATGCTCCCGTCTCGGATTGACGTGCGGCGAGTTTATAGACGCCGGTAAATGACGATTCCTGTCCGCCGGTTACCATGTGCGTGCCGACTCCCCATGAGTCAATCGGGGCTTTGTTCAAAATAAGCGATTCGATGATTTCTTCGGTTAGTTCATTGGAAATGGATATTTTCGCATCGGGTAAACCGGCGGCATCGAGCCGCTTCCGTACTTCGGTACTGAGATACTGCATGTCGCCCGAATCGAGCCTGACGCCGAAATTTTTTCCTTGCGCTTGCAGCTTTTTCCCTACTTTTATCGCCGCCTCGATGCCGGAGCCGAGCGTATTGTAAGTGTCGATGAGGAACACCGATTTATCGGGATAGATGGCGGCATATTGTTCAAACGCTTCTTCTTCGCTGGGGAAGGACATCACCCATGCGTGAGCCATAGTCCCCATCACCGGTATGCCGTAGAGCTTTCCGCCGAGCGTATTGCTGGTACCGGCAGCTCCGCCGATAATAGCGGCACGGGTAGCGCTCATCGCGCCGTCCGGGCCTTGGGCACGCCGCAAGCCGAATTCCATAATGGAAGATTTCCCCGACGCAAGCCAAATACGGGCGGTCTTTGTTGCAATCAAACTCTGAAAGTTGATAGTGTTGAGGATAAGCCCTTCGAGAAGCAAGGCTTCGATAATCGGCGCTTCAATGCGCAGTACCGGCTCGCTGGGAAATATAAGGCTTCCTTCATCCATCGCCCATACCGAACCTGAAAAGCGAAAATCCTTGAGATAGCTGAGAAAGTCATCGTCAAAAAGATGTAAGGTCGCAAGGTAGGCTATATCGGATTCATCAAAGTGAAAAGCTTGAATCGCTTCGAGCAGTGGCTCAAGTCCTGCAAGAACCGCGTAGCCTCCTCTAAACGGATTACGTCTAAAGAACATATCAAAGACGCACGGCCGATTGTTTTGGCGTTTAAAATAACCTTGAGCCATTGTCAGCTCATAAAGATCCGAAAAAAGTGCACTGGTAATCATCGTTACTCCTTTGGGCATCTCTTAAAAACGGAAGTTTTTAGAGATTCCCTCTTGTTTATAATCTTCAATGATTCTGCCGGATGGAAGAGCCCGTTCCGGTTTTTATCACTTCAATCTTTTGCGGGATGCGGCTTTGCAGTTCGCCGACATGCGAGATGATGCCGACCATCCGGTTCCCGCGTATTTCGTCTAATATGCCGACGGCGTTTTCCAGGGCTTTTTCGTCGAGCGAGCCGAAGCCTTCGTCGATAAACATCGAATCTATTCGGATGCCGCCTGCCCGTGCTTGAATGGAATCGGCAAGACCGAGCGCAAGGCTGATGGAAGCCATAAAGGTTTCTCCGCCGGAGAGGGTCGCAGAGGGGCGGCACTTACCGGTGTAGGCGTCGGCAATTTCCAAGTCGAGGCCACGGTATGCGTTTCCCGTGCCGTGGTCTTCGCTGACGGCAAGCCGGTACCGTCCCTCGCTCATCCGCTCAAGCCGCTTATTTGCAAACATGGTTACTTCATGCAAAAAGGCGGAAAGAATCCACGTGTCGAACTGGAGTTTCCGCGGATTGCTGCCGCACAGGTCTTTTGCAAGGGCTACCCAGTTTTGCGCCTCCGCCGTTTTGACTGCGAGGGCTTTGGTTAATTCCGTGTGCTGGGCGTGCAGCTCCTCCAGCTTTGCCTTTTCCGTATTGAGGACTTCGAGCCGCGCCTGTATTTCGTCATACCGTTTGCGCAGGGTTTCGACGGCGGCTTCCAGCTCGTCAAGGTCGCGCGGCTCCGTTGCGGAAACGTCTTTTTCAAGTCCGGCTGCCGCCTGCTTATACGCCGCATACTGCTCATAAAAAGTATCGATTTCCGTTTTCCACTGCGCGATTTCCGGTTCGCTGCACACGGCTTGCTGTAAATCCTCCAAATCGGCAAAACCTTCCTTAATATACGCGGCTTCGAGCTGCGCTGTTTTTTCGCTGCGCTGCTGTGCGCGTTCCCGGCCGTGCGTTTCCGCTGTGGAAAGTTCGCCGCGGATTCGTTCAAGGTTTTGCGCCGCTTCTGAAACATCGGTTTGATAGGCATTGATGGTCAGTTTGAGTTCCTGCAGCAGCGCTTCGCATTGCTCCAGCGCGGTTTCCGCATCGGGGATTTCAGCACCGGAGGCTTCGGCATCGAGGATTTTGAGCCTGCCACCGGTTCCTTGTTTGTCGGCTTTACCGGCAGCTTTCGTATCCGGAGCTGCCGTATCCGCTTCCGTATCTGCGCTCAACCGGACGGTGCATATATCTTCCGGCAGCTGCGAAAAGGCTTGGTCAAATTGGCGGCGTTTTTCCTGCAGCGCGGCGGAAACCCCGCTTAACTGCTGCTCCGCGCTGTGCTGCCGCTGCGCATAGTCTTGCCGTTCCCGCTGCAGATTGCGGGATTCCGATTCCAATGTTTTGTGTTCCGCAAAGGCCTTGCGTGATGCGTTATACGCCTGCAGCGCCTCGTTTATCCGCTGCGCGGTTTCCTTAATGCGGCTTTCCGCCGCATCCTTTCCGTCCGGAAAGGCGTCAGCGCTGCATTCTTTATACTGCAGCCGTAATTCTTCCGCAGCTGCCGCCCGTTCGTCTATTTGCTTTTGATAGTTTGTATAGGAAGCTTCCGCACCGGCGAGCGCTGCCTGCGCTTTTTCTTTTTCGTGCTGCAGCTTGGTTGCGCTCCGTTTTGCCGCTTCTATCCGCTCGTCAAAGCTGAACGCGCTTTGTGCGATGTCCTGCGCCGGTGCGGGATGGTGTACCGAACCGCAGACGGGGCAGGGCGTTCCTTCTTCAAGCTGTTCTGCGAGAGCCGCCGCCGCCCGCTGCCGTTCCGCAGCTTTTTTTTCTTCTTCTATTCTACTGATCTGTTCCGTTTGGATGTCATAGTCACGGGCAATCTCCGCAAGCTGCACCCGCGCATGAGCGGCAGCCTGTTCATAGCTGTGTAAAAAGGTGTTAAGCTGCTCATGCTTGCACAATATGTCGTGCATCTGTTTTTCCATATCGAGCCGGCTTTGCAGGCCGCGGTAGGCGTGTTCCCGCTCGTCGAGCGCATCGACGGCAGGGGTAAGGGTGGCGGTTTTTTCCGTAACGGCGGCAAGCTGCGCTTCGATGCGCTGCAGTTGCGCTTGAGCGGCAGCGGCGGCACGTTTCAGTTTATCCTCTTCCGCTTGTGCCGTGCCGATTTCCTGTTCCAGCACGGCGGCCTTCCGCAGCGAATCGATGACGGCATAGAGGCTGTCCCGCTGCTGCTCCTTAGCGGCTATGTCGCTCTGCCGATCCTGCAGGGCATTCATGCGGGCGGTCAGCTCTTCCATGCGTTTCCGCTTTTCCCGTATTTGCCGCTCATCCGTAGCGCAGGCTGCTTCCAGCTCAAGGAGCTGATTTACGTGAACGGCCAGCGGAGTCGCCCGCTGCGCTTTTTCTATCTTCGCTTTTAAATTGAGGATATCTTCTTCGCGGACACGGCACGCTTCAAGTTCTTCGTTAATCCGCTCCAACTCTTTCCGCTTTTCCGCAAGTATTTTTTCCTGTTCAAGTTCGGTGTTCTTTGTCTGCAAAGCGGTAAGAACGCCGCCGTGCTCGTCCCTGATCCGGTCTATCTCGTTCAACAGCTCCGCGCGGTCGCTTTCGTAGCGGTGGTACACAAAGCGGGAGTGCAGGGTTTCGAGGTTTGCTTCTATTGTTTGCGCTTCCTGCTGCAGCTTGTCTGCGCGCAGTTTTGCCTCCTGCATCAGATCCGAGTACCGCTTGATCGGGAACAGGTGCATCAGCGTTTCTTTTTTATCGCTCGACTGCGCCCGTAAAAACTGAGCAAATTCTCCCTGCGGCAATAGGACAATGCGGCTGAATTCCTTGTCGGAAAGTTTGATCAAGCTTTGGATCGCAGCGTCGGTTTCCCGTTTGTTGGTCGATGAGCGGTTCTCCCAGCTGCCGTTTCCGTAGTATTCAAGGGATACTTCTTCCGGCGTTTCCAGCTTTCGGCCTTCTTTTGTGTAGGGCAGCTGCCGTTTGATTCGGTACAGCTGCGCTCCGATGAAGAAGGTCAGCGTCACATCGGAGATTGCGTAGTCGTCTGCAAAGTGGCTCCGCAGATTCCTCATAACGCCCGATCTTCCGCCGAGCGGTTTACCGTAGAAAGCGTACGAGATTGCATCGAAGAGCGTAGTCTTTCCGGCGCCGGTTTGTCCGTAAATTAAAAAGAGGGAGCCGAGGGTGTCGAAGTCGACCCTGTGTTCGCCGGTAAAAGGGCCGATGTTGTGTAGTATCAGTTCTTTAGGTCTCATACGCGGTTTCTTCGGAACGCCGATTAAAGCGAGGAGCGCATTTAATCGGCGTTCCAACTTGTTTCTCATAAGTTCGTGATTGCAAATTGCATACGACCTTATTACGAAACAAGAAGGTTCAGAGTTACCACTGCTTAATCCGCATTCGGATTAAGCAGTGCTTCCTTGCAGAGCTGTTCAAAAAGCTCCTGCTTCATTCGGTTCTGCTCGCCGTTGATGAGGCTTTCAAACCGGTTAAAATTTTCGGCTAAGGTGAGCGGATCCTCCGCCGTTCGCTCGCGGAGCGTCAGCTGCTCTTCCTCCTGTTCTTCCTGATTCATAAAGCTCTTTTGCCGGATGCTCAACAGGAACGGAAATTTTTGCCGCAGCAGCTGCATCGGGTGCGCAATGACCTCCGCATCGTTCAGCGTAATTTCCAGATAGTAGCCGCTCCATTCATCATAGAGATGTTCGGTAAAGAAGTTCGCAAAAGAGCCTTCAAGCCGCTTAAGCGGGCGTTCGGAAATGATGGGTATCCGCTCGATAGTGACCGGAGCTTTTGCGCCGTTTATGTCGGGCTGTTTCGGCGTACAGTCGATATCTATCGAAAGGACGCACTTGGCATCGTCGGATTCGTCAAAGGAGTAGGGGAGAGGCGAACCGGAATAATACATTCTGTCCGTTATCCGTTGGCAGCGGTGCAGGTGTCCGAGCGCAACATAGTCGAAGAATGAGAAAAAATCGGGATTGACGTATTCGGCGGTACCGATAAAGGTACGTTCGCTGGCGGAGCTTTGTCCGCCGATCGTAAAGAGGTGCGCCGCTAACAGCGCGGGTATGCCCGGCGGTACCGCTTGTTTTAGAATGTGCGACGCAACCGCCGCCATTTCCGCCTGCGAATCGCCTGCCGTGCGGTATGTTTCTTTTGTCTCTTCCGAAAAAGCGCCGAAGTTTAAAAACGGGAGTAGATATACCGCGAGTTTTTCCGTTCCCTTGGTAAGGATTACAGGGTCTGCAAGGCGGCTCGTATCCTGCGCAATGTAGATGCGCTGATTTTGCAGTATCTCGCGGGCAAAGGCGAGCCGCTGTGCGGAGTCGTGATTGCCGGGGATGATAAACACCGCCGTGTCGGGACAGTCCTCCCGTATCCGTGCGAGGAACTTGCTGAAAAGCGAAACTGCCTCGGCCGAAGGGATGGCTCGGTCGTACACATCGCCTGCAATAATCAGCGCGGTATAGCCGTTCCGGGTAAGGATATCATGAATGTCGTTCAGCATTTTTTCCTGCACACCCAACAGCGGCGTTTCGTGCAATGTCTTTCCTAAATGCAAATCGGCGGTATGGAGCAGTTTCATCCTTTGTACTGTATGACTAATAGAACATTCTGTAAAGGGGAGAGGGATAATTCTTAATTATGAATTGTTTACACCTTCCACTCAATGCCTTTTTGGAAGTTATTCCACATAGTTGCGTTGGGTACAATGAAAAATAAACTAACTAAAAAGATGATCGAACGTTATTAAAAGAGCGGCCTACCTAAGAAAAAGAGCCTAAAATTCGGGTTTTTAGAGGTGCATTGATTACGGTACCGGCAAAAATTCCAGAGTATTCTCCTGATGCAGTATCGAATCTCGCTATTCAGTCAGTTCGGCGTATCCGTTCTTTTTGCAAAATCGGAGATAGAACATCTGATTAAATGAATGCTGAAAACCTGTGCTATATCCATCCTATGAATAAACCGTGAAATATTCATTGACAGAAATCCGATATCTTGCTATATTAGCAATGAATAAAATACAAAATATTCACAGGGTTGCAAAATAACGATGGAGAAGGCATGGCAAGAGCATTTACGGAAGAAGAACGGATAAAAATAAAAGAAAAGATAATGGAAGCTGCTCTCGATTTATTCCACGATAAGGGGACAAAGGCTTTGAGCATAGCGGAGCTGACAAAACGTGCCGGTATTGCGCAAGGGACTTTCTATAATTTTTGGAAGGATAAAGAAGCGCTGATTATCGAAGTTATCACATATCGCTCAATACAAAAACTGCACAACATTGAAGAGGAGTTCCCGCATTCGCTCAAGGATCCGGCAGCGTTTCTAACGGATATTGTATACAGGTATTCGGTCGATCTTGTGATTAAAATTAAAACACAGCCGGTCTATAAAGATGCGTTTAAGATATTTGAAGCAAAGGGTCCGCAGGAAGCACATAAAATGGAAGTATTGTATCAAGATTTTTTTGAGAGACTTATACAGTATTGGCTAAAAAACGGTGCAATAAAAAGAGTAGATAAAAAAGGGTTAATGAACGCATTTGTGGGAAGTTCCATATTATGCGCCCGGTATTATCAGTTTGATGAAGCATATTTTAATGAAATATTGCGGACATATATCGCCGCAATGGTGAATAAGTACATAGAAGTATAACAATCGGGAGGAATATCATGCTAATACTTGATTTTACACAAATACATAAAGACGACGTATTAATTGCCGGCGGTAAAGGAGCTAATTTGGGTGAAATGACTGCCGCAGGAATAAATGTACCGAAAGGGTTTGTCATTACCGCCGATGCGTATCGGGAATTTTTAAAAGAAAATCACATTGACGAGTTTATTGCACACGGTCTTAAACAAGCGCACACGGATGAACATACATTATCTGCCGTTGCCGCAGAGTTCCGGGAAAAAATCACAGCGGGACATTTCCCTGCTGAATTGGAAAAAGAAATAAGAGCAAAATATGCAGAACTTGGTGAATCTAAAAGAGTTGCAGTTCGTTCATCGGCAACGGCGGAAGATTTACCCGATGCGAGTTTCGCAGGTCAACAGGAAACGTATTTGAACGTACAAGGCATAAATGATGTGCTGCTTCAAATCCGGAATTGCTATGCGTCCCTCTGGGGAGAGAGAGCGGTAAGCTATCGTCTTAACCAAGGATACGATCAAAGTGCCGTTGCGATTGCAGTTGTCATTCAGAAAATGGTGGAAAGCGAAAAAGCGGGTGTGCTGTTTACGGTCAATCCGGTAACGTACAATAAAGATGAAATGCAGATCAATGCAAGCTACGGGTTAGGCGAAAGCGTTGTTTCGGGACGGGTAACGGCGGATAGCTATATTGTAAATAAGAACGGAGCTATACGCGAAGTAAGCATCGGCAGCAAAGAAACGCAAATCGTCTATGCCGATAAACATACAAAGGAAGAACCGGTAAGCCCCGAAAAAAGAGCAGCCCGTGCTTTAAATGATACGGAGATTGCAGGGCTCGTGCAAGCCGGATTAAAAATAGAAAAGCACTATGGTATGCCGATGGATATTGAATGGGCAATACAAAACAATGAAATCTATATTGTGCAGGCACGCGCAATAACCGCATTAAAAAATAACGATGATGAAGAGCGCATTCAAGCATATATCAAAGACAATAAATTAACAAAAATGATGAAAGGGAATATGGCTTTTCAGTTTGAGAAAATGCCGTTTGCATATCGCGCGCTTGATTTTGATTACATGATTGCAATTAACGATCAAAAAGCACGGATATTTGCGGAAGGCGGCATTATTTTTAATTCAAATCCTAAAATTGATGACGATGGGATTCAAACGCTTCCGGAAAATAAAAAAGGGTTTACTCGACATATCTTTCATATCTTTACGATGATAAAGATGTTTAAAAATTTTGAGTATTGTGCCGGTGTGTGTAAAAAGTTTATGCTTCATTATGAAAAAGAAATAGAGCTCATTAAATCTTTCGACTTTGAGAATATGAGTTTAGCTGAATGTAAAAAATTCATGGAGCATAGTTACGAGCTTATTCAGCATCTTGCTTATGATAGGTTTAAATATTCGTTATTTCCATCCATGCTGATGAGTAAGAAATTCACAAAAATGATTCAGCGTGTAAACAAACATTATTCCGCATTCGATTTTTATTGGGAACTGGATAATAAGACGGCTGTAGTTACAAACGATATTTCATGCATAGCCGATAGCATAAAAACAAATACGGCTTTAACGGAAGCTGTTATGGCCGGTACATCATTTGAATCGCTGTGTAAAGATTTCCCTGCATTTAAAAACCTTGCAGACGAGTTTATAAAAAACAACGGCTTTAAGTCGGATTATAACTGCTATTGTATTGAAGCAAAAACGTTTATCGAAGATCCGGATCGGCTTGTGAATATTATCCGTCCGCTTTTAAGTAAAGATGGAAAAGACACTCATAACGGAAAGGATAAAAATTATGCGGAATTATTGAAGAAATTGCAGCGTATTTACGGCCGCACATATCCGCGTATAGAAAAAGACATACAAAATTTCCGGTATTTTCATGTTGTCCGCGAAGAATCGCAGTATTTGTGGGAAACGCTCTTTTATTATGTCAGACAGTGCGTTAAGCGGATAAATATACTGCTGTTGCAGAACGACGATTACAAGCACGGCATTGCAAATCTTTTTCACCGTGAATTAATCGAAGTGCTTGAAACAGGCGCTATTATCGATACCTACAAAGAAAAGATACAAAGACGGAATGCGGCATTCCCGCTTGCAGAAAAAGTGTGGGAAGCGTCAAAGCTGCTTGTGTTTGATTCAAAGGGTAATGTGTTGAAAGGGGTAAGCGGCAGTCCGGGAGTTGCCGTAGGAAAAGCATGTCTTATTTCAACTCCGGCAGAATTTTATAAAATGCAAAAAGGCGATGTGCTGGTATGCCGCCTGACCGATCCTGAGTGGACTCCTCTTTTTACGCTTGCAAGTGCCGTGGTAGCCGATACCGGTTCTGCGTTAAGTCATGCAGCCATTGTCGCACGGGAATTTAATATACCGGCGGTACTGGGTGTCGGCTTTGCTACTGCAAAATTCAAAGACGGCGACATGATTACAGTCGACGGAAACAAAGGCGAAGTACGGAGCTGCTGAGATGGATGATGCAAAAGAATTACGACGCCGCGCTATTTTAACAAAACCGATTTTTCCGCTCTTGATTAAAATGTCAATCCCGACAATCATCGGTATGTTGGTAAGCGTTATATATAATGTAACGGATACGTTTTTTGTCGGGCGCTTGCATAATCGATCGATGATTGCTGCAATCGGCGTTGTATTCAGTTTTGTCAGCATTATTCAGGCAATCGGTTTTTGGTACGGTTACGGCAGCGGAAATGTCATGTCAAAAAAAATCGGAGAAAAAGATTATGCCGAAGCGGAGATCATTTCTTCAATAGGCATCATCATTGCAATCACAACCGGCATCATCATTGCAATAACCGCAAGTATTTTTATCGTACCGCTTTCACGCCTGATCGGCGGCAACGCTTCGCAAGATGTGCTGACCTTTACCGTGCAGTATTTGCGCATCATTATCATCAGTATTCCGTTCAGCCTGTATGCAGTAACGGTGTATAATCAGCTGCGCCTTTGTGGAAATGTACGGGACGGAATGACCGGATTGCTGTCCGGAATGCTCAGCAATATGGCGCTGGATCCGCTGTTGATGTTTGTCTTTAAGATGGGCTTTATCGGTGCAGGATATGCGACGCTCGCAGGACAGATTATCGGGTGCATCGTCCTTACGCTCTTAGCGAAACGCCATGGGAATATTCCTATCAGCATAAAGAAGGCGCAGTACAGCAAAACACGTATGTATCATATTCTTGCAGGCGGTCTTCCTAATTTTTCGCGGCAGGCAATTACCGGAGGTGCATTGGTGTTGCTGAATGTCGCCGCTGCGCATTATGGCGAAAGCATGATAGCGGCCTTAACGGTAAGTTCCAAGATTATTGCATTGGCTTTTATGATTATGATCGGATGGGGGCAAGGCTTTCAGCCGATTTGCGCTATGAATTACGGCGCGAAACAATACGGCCGAGTAAAAAAAGCATTTAGTATTACGGTTATTGCAGGAACGTTTTTTTTACTGCTCGCGGCAATCGCCCTGTACATCTTTGCAGAGCAATGTATCGGAATTATCTCTAACGATGCCGAGGTCGTTTCCACCGGAAGCACACTATTGCGGATGCAATGCTTTACCCTGCCGCTGATGGCGCCTTTTGCCGTGAGCAGTATGTTCATGCAAAACATCGGCAATTATTTTTCCGCACTGATCATATCGATTTCACGGCAGGGACTGTTTTATATCCCGCTTTTATACATTCTCCCGGCCTTGTACGGAAAAACCGGTATCTACCTACTACAGCCCGCCGCAGATTTTTTATCGTTCATACTTGCCGTTACGATTGTTTACAGGTGGTATAGGAAATTTATAAAAACGAGCTTTTAAAACTTTCCGGGTATAGAGTGATATTAACGTGCGAAAAAAATAATATTAAAGCAACGGCGGAACAAATAGAGAAAGAATAATTAACATAAATCAAAAAATAGTGTATATTCCCCCCTTATAGGGACGTTGTCCCGGCGCAATAGAATAATCATGGATCTGATTGTTGTTCTGATTTTAAGATTAACAGGAAGATAAAAATAAAGGCTAAAACAAAGAAATAGTAGATATGCGTTGTATTGATAACGCCTGCTAATAGAGAAGGAGTATGAGGTATGTACACACCGGTTGATCCTAAGGTTGATTTCCCGAAACAGGAAGAGGCTGTTTTACATTTTTGGGAAGAACAGGATATTTTTAAGAAGTCGGTTGCGCAGCGTGACGGGGCTGAGGAATACGTTTTTTTTGACGGACCGCCCTTTGCGACGGGACTGCCGCACTTTGGGCATTTTGTGCCGAGCACGATTAAGGACATTATTCCGCGCTATCAGACGATGAAAGGCAAGAAGGTTGAGCGGCGCTTCGGATGGGACTGTCACGGGCTGCCGGTTGAGAACCTGATCGAAAAGGAATTGGGACTGAATTCGAAGACCGACATTGAAAAGTACGGGATTGCCAAGTTTAACGAGGCGTGCCGGGCGAGTGTGCTGCGCTATGTGAAGGAGTGGCGGCATACGATTAACCGGCTGGGGCGTTGGGTTGATTTTGATAACGATTATAAGACGATGGAACCCGCCTATATGGAGTCGATTTGGTGGGTAATGAAGCAGTTGTGGGATAAGGGGCTGTTGTATGAGGGGCACTATATCCTGCCGTACTGCCCGCGCTGTTCCACGGTGCTGTCGAATCATGAGTTGAACCTCGGCGGGTATAAGGATGTGCATGATCCGGCAATTACTATCCGCTTTAAGGCGCGGTACACCGTTGCGGGAACTCCTGCGGCGAAAACCTTTGCGGCTGGTGGTTCCAAGTCCGGCGAGCCGCTGCCGCCTAATACCTATCTTTTGGCGTGGACGACTACTCCGTGGACGCTGCCGAGTAACCTCGGGCTTGCACTCGGCGCTGATATAGACTATGTGCTGGTTGCCGATGAGGGAGAGCACTACCTCCTTGCCGAATCCCGTCTTGCTGCGTACTACCGCGAACCGGAGAAATGCACCATTGTATGGAAGAAAAAAGGCGCCGAGCTTGAAGGCATCTGTTATGAGCCGCTGTTCCCGTATTTTGCAAACCTCACGGTGCGGGAAGACGGTAGTTCCGACGACGCAGGGCGCGGGGCGTTCCAAACATTGATCGGCGACTTTGTTTCGACGGAAGACGGTACCGGTATTGTTCATACCGCGCCGGGCTTCGGTGAAGAGGATAGTACGCTGTTTAAAGGCAGCGGTGTTCCAATGATCTGTCCCGTCGATGCCGAATGTAAGTTTACGGCTGAGGTGCCGGACTATCAGGGACGCTTTGTAAAAGATACCGACAAGGATATTATGGATCGGCTGAAGGCGGAGCGGAAATTGGTGAAGCGGGATCAAATCCTGCACGCATACCCGCACTGCTGGCGCTGTTCAAGCCCGCTGATTTACCGTGCGGTGAGCAGCTGGTTTGTGTCGGTGGAAAAAGTAAAGGGCGCAATGCTGCGGGCAAACAGCAAGATCAACTGGCAACCTTCTCATATAAAAGAGGGACGTTTCGGTAAATGGCTTGAAGGCGCCCGCGACTGGGCAATCAGCCGAAACCGCTACTGGGGAAACCCGCTGCCGATTTGGAAGTGTACCAACCCCGACTGTGAAGAAGCTATCTGTGTGGGCAGCCGCGATGAGCTGAAAGCATTGAGCGGTGTTTATCCCGATGACTTACACAAGCATTTTATTGACAGCATCACAATACCGTGTAAAAACTGCGGCGGAACGATGCATCGGGTGCCCGAAGTGCTGGACTGCTGGTTTGAATCCGGTTCTATGCCGTATGCGCAGCAGCACTATCCCTTTGAAAATAAAAAATACTTTGAAGACCACTTTCCGGCTCATTTTATCTCCGAAGGGCTCGATCAAACCCGCGGCTGGTTTTATACGCTGACCGTGTTGGCCGCCGCATTGTTCGACCGCCCCGCATTTAAAAACTGTATCGTCAACGGACTGGTGCTTGCCAGCGACGGAAAGAAGATGTCCAAGTCGTTGCGAAACTATACCGACCCCAATGAGGTTGTCGGGCAGTTCGGGGCGGATGCGCTGCGTCTGTTCCTGATGCACTCAAACGTGGTGAAGGCGGAGGATCTAAAGTACTCCGATGAGGGCGTGCGCGATGTGCTGAAAGGCATTTTGATTCCGCTGTGGAACAGCTACAGCTTCTACGTAACTTATGCCAATATCGACGGTGTTACACCTCCTGCCCATGCGAAACTTGACGGCACGGATGCGCACATCGGCGCCTTTGTAAAAGAGCTGAACAATCCGCTTGACCGCTGGATTTTATCCGTAACCGAAAAGCTCGTGCTTGACGTAACGGCGGCGCTGGACGATTACGACCTTTCCAAGGCGATTGATCCGATTGTTGCGTATATCGAGCAGCTGAACAACTGGTACATCCGCCGCTCTCGTCGCCGCTTCTGGAAGAGCGAAAACGACGGAGACAAGGCGCAGGCTTACGAAACCCTGTACCGCGCGCTCAAGAAATTTGCGCTGGTAGCGGCTCCCGTTGTGCCGTTTATCACCGAGTCGATCTGGCAGAATTTGAGAACTGCGGATGATCCGGTGTCTGTACATTTGGCTGATTATCCCATCTATGCGGAAGCGGCGCGGGATACCGAGCTTGAGTTTAAGATGGAGACCGTGCAAAAAGCCGTTTCTATGGGACGAGCGCTCCGGTATCAGTTCAACCTGAAAATCCGCCAGCCGCTGAAAGCCGTGGAGATTGTTACGAAGAACCAGCAGGAGAAGTCGGTGCTGCGCGAGATGGAAAGCAGTATTATGGAAGAGCTGAATGTCAAAGAGGTTATCTTCCACGATAAAGAGGATGAGCTGGTTGAATATTCCGCAAAGGCGAATTTTAAGGTGCTGGGGAAAGAGCTCGGCGCAAAGATGAAAACCGCCGCAGCGCAGATTGAGAAGCTTTCTTCCACAGAGATCGAAAGCCTCTTTGACGGCGCAACCTTGAGCCTTGACATCGACGGGCAAACCGTTGAGCTGACTGCCGATAAGGTGATTTTGAACCGCATTGAAAAGGCAAACCTCAAGGTGCTGAACGAAGGAACGCTTACGGTTGCGCTCAATACACAGGTAACCGAGGAGCTGCTGCTGGAAGGCTATATCCGCGACCTTGTCCGCGCGGTGCAGAACCTCCGGAAGGAGTCCGGGCTTGAAGTAACCGACCGGATTACGCTGACCGTTTCCGGCACCGATCCCGACGGGAAGCAGCTGCTGCAGAAAGCGTTCGAGGCAAACAAGGATTATCTGATGAATGAAACCCTTGCCGTTGGAGCTGCCTACAGCGCGCAGCTGCCTGCAGGAAAAGCGTCCGCCGACTTGGATATGGGCGACGGGCTGTGCTGGCGTGTTGCGCTGGAGAAGGCGGCAGGAGTGTAGGAAAGCTGTCATGTAATAAAATAAGCATTTTTGAAACATAGACGGTGCAGAATAAGGAAATAGAAGAAAATAAAGCGAAGGCGTATCTATGATACGTTGAGCATTTATTTTCAGCGTATGACATAGTAGGTGCGCCGTATATTTTCAAAAGGTTAAGGGCGCATCCGGTATAGTCGGATGCGCCTGTTGGCTTAAGTATTGGGGAATAATATGAATCTATTTGATGATGCTCAATTGAAAGATATAAAAACTACGGTTTTTCTGGGATTGAAAAGTAGTAAAAATCAAGAACTTAGTACATGGGAAATATCTAGGTATATTTTTGATTTAAATACTTACTATTATAAATATGAGGTTGTTAATTCTATCGCGTTAGCATTATCCAATGGAGTTAAGCCGGAAGATATCATTGTAATTAACGAATCATTTATGTTAAATCATCAATATGCAAAGTTAGATGTTATTGATTTAGCAAGACCGGAACTCAATTTATTGTATTTTTTAGGTTTACCCTATTCAATGTTTCCCTCCCTTTCTATATTCAATATGAGAATTATATTCAAATATTATAGGATAATCAACGAATTTTTATTTCAAAATAAACTCCAAAGAAATGAAACAAAATGGATCTGTTCATTTTATATTGAATCATTGTTAAGCGGATTAGACAAAGCAATACAAAATATTACTCAGCTAAGTGAAAAAAAGATTATAAATACTAAAAAACATGTTGAACTATTAAATTTATTTACAAAACTCACTAAAAATTTCCAAAAACAGTATAAAAAAGAATTCACTCAACTAGAAAGAGATCTTGTAATAGATATCAAAAATTTAAGGGAAAAGAAAGATGCTTCTAAAAATTATTCTATTTTCTTTTCGACGATCAATAAACTTCAACGACCAGTAGTATTGGTAATTGATCAGCAGTCAAGTAAAGCTCGTGTTTTATGTCGTACTCAGTTAAACAAAAAAGCAAAAGATAGGACTACATTTACATTACGTTCAGTTATACAAAATTCTCCCATACAAATGTTAGTTCAAAGTGGTATATCTATACTTACTGCTATTAAGGATGAGGAACGGAAAAAAGAATTACATGCTATTGAATTGGAATTAAAAAAAGCAGAAATAAAAAAAGCAAAAACAGATGCAGAAATTTCACACATTAAGTTACTAACAGCACAAATTGAACTCATGGAACAAATTGCGCATTTTGAACAGAATCCAAATTATACACATATTTCTAGAATAACGACTCCCTATTTGAAACAACAGTTAAGTTTTGCTAATGATAGAATAACTGAAAATTTAAAAACATTAAATAATCGTGTTGGAATGGAGATAGATTATCAAACAACTAAAATTGATATACAAATATAGGAAAAAGAAGATATTCTTAACTACACTAGAAGAGGAAAAAATATGTTCTATGATACCGGCTGCAAGCTATCCTGTTTTAAATCTCTGGTATTATTGTCGGATCACCCATATATTGAAAACGTTGAACACTGTGTCCCTGCTCTCTGCATCGGGTATGTTGATTAGGAAAAAAGCAAAAAGAGACTGTTGAAATGATATCGGCGGTCTCTTTTTTTGGTGTTATACATTTTTAGGCGGTTCTTGTGTATCACTCTTTTCTAATTTTTTTTCAACACGGCTTATAAAATAAGTCAGCGACACATCGAATGCTTTTGCAATATTGTTAATAATGATGAGGGACGGCAGTTTGATGCCTTTTTCAATTTCAGAAATATATACTTGATGCGAATCGATAGCATCTGCCAATTTTTCTTGAGACAAATGTTTTTCTTTTCGCAGTTCCCGTATGGTATCTCCTACTTCTTTATTCACATAATCAGTATAAGTTTTTATAAGCAAAAAAATTACAAGCTATTGCTTATAAATCGAGATATATGCTATAGTTTATAAAACGGGTCGAAAGGGTGTTAGATTGACAAGCTGACTACTTGTGGAAGGACTTGTGCGGAACCAGCCTATAACATTTATTTCGACCAAAAATAAATTTATAGGAGGCCAAGTATGGCAAAAGAAATTGTTTATTATGAGGTTACAAATTCTTACGATGGAATTCTCAAAGGGACAAGATTTAAAGTAACTAAAGATTCTTCAAAGCATATTGATGCTTGTATAAAAGAAGGTCTTGCAGAAGAAACAGGAGTTCCTACAAACAAAATCAACCTATCAATGCTTAAATGTGTTGAAATTTAACTCAATAATGAGTGGAGCTTTATTCGTACGGAGGGTTTCATACCCTGGCACTCTGCGTCGTAATAAGGGGTATGAAAACCGACTGCAACCACCTTATGAGAACAACATACCCCGAGGCTCTGCGTCGGGGTTATTGATTTTGAAAACTTCACTCATTGGAAATCTGAGAGAGGGGGGATATATAGAATTTGAGCATCTAAACATAGAGGTAGACCGCTATACTGTTCGTAAGTTGATTTCACCAGAGATAGAAATTGCAGAGATAAATGATAATGGTTATAATGGTTACGATTTTGTTTTAATTAAGTATGTAAACAAGAAAAATGTATGTGAACAAGTTCAACTACTTGCCTTGAAATACAAGCAATCGGAAAAAACGCTTTGCCTTATTGGTTGCGAAAAAGAAGATATAGAATGTAAGTGTTCATCAAAAACAAATGTTGTTCACAAGAACTGTTCAAATTTATTCGATCTCAGTTTTAGTAGTTTTTCTGATCAACAATACGAATTATTAATAGATATCTGTCTTGCAACAGGAATTGGAATTGTAAGCATGTATCCAGAAGAGTGGTTTTCTGACTGCGATAAAAGAATAGGCAATAGTTTTGCTTTGGTTTCAGCATTTAGTAATACTTATTCTCAGTCTATGTCTGATGTACTCAAACAAATTAGCATGGAAAAAAATATTAGCAATATTATCGTTGCTTTTATATCTTCCATAAATACACCGTCTTTTGCAGAAAAATCAATTTCTTCAGAAATAGGCGACCTTATGGTTCAAATAGGAGATCATATGGCTGATGACTGCGACTTTTACTTGCTTCTCGTAGATAATACAATAGGAAATTATACGACAGGAGTTGCGTTAATTTATCAGATAAAAAACAATTCTTAAGTTTAATTTACTAAAATATTATATATATTTATATTCAAGGAGAAATAAAATGGATTATGAAGAAGAAAGAAAACGAATTAACTGTACCGATGAAATTCATCAAATTAATTCTAAATATGAAGATGGAATTATTGATTTTGAGTTATTCCAAAAGGCAAAGTATAAAATACTTTGGATATTAAAAGAAACGAATGGTAAATTCTCCATAGAGCATTTTAAAAATGCTGCTGAATTAGATAAAGGGAAATGGAAAACATGGAAAAATATTGCTAAGATTAATTCACTCATTTTAGATGGAAAACAGAGTTCTAAATTAGAACAAACAGATTATCTAAGACAGACCGCAATTATTAATTTAAATAAAACTTTTGGCAAATCTTCTACAAAAATGAAGATTTTTAGAAAGAATTATCTATGTCCTGAGAATGAAGCAACTCGATTAATTGTGCAGGACCAAATAAAAAATATTAGACCTGATATTATTATATGTGGGAATACACTAAATCTTTTAAGTAAACAACTAAATTTCAGCGAAGCGATAAAAATAGAACCAATACCATATACCAAAAAGAACAATATGTATTGTTTTAGTAATGTTGTATTCATAAATGCTTATCATCCATGCTATCCAACTTACCGCCCTATAACGCTACCATCAGATAAATATTGTGAAGCAGTTGTAAATTCGGTAAACAAATGGATTGAATGGAAAAAAACAATAAGTCTTAGTGAATTTAACTTTCATAAATTGTAAATATAACCTAACACCCGTTTCAAGGCTGACATTTGTTTTGTCACGGAAATTGCTTGTGCGATCATCTATAATACTGTTTATATGCTTGATTTTTGGGTTCTCTTTTGAATCGAACCCAGAATTAAGAGACTAGCTGTTTTTGATATGTTCTTTGGTATTTCCTCTCCACGCCAATGGCAAAATAAAGGAACAGGCGAGTAGGGGCGGCACCACATTGATCTTTCGGTTATTCAGCGCCTCCTCCACGAATCCGTTTTAGTCAGGTATCCCGAAACCAATCGGCTGCCATACTTTTCGCTATTTATTTGCAACGCATCTACAGGAATCCGGTTACGATATTCGTACCATCCAAGAGCTTCTCGGTCACAGCGATGTTTCAATCGCTCTGGTCTATCCTCACGTCTTAAACCGCGGCGATCTAGGCGTTCAAAGCCCTATAGACAGGATGGGATCTTTGCATCAGTTTAGATTGCAAATGGAGGCTTTTTGTGATATCATGAAGAAAGATAGAAAAAAGCGTTAGATGTGTATGCTCACGCATGATGAGATGAAAGGTTGAAAAATGGAAGAAATAGATTATTTTTCAAAAGAAGAGGGTAATAATTTTAATATTTTTAGATTTATATTAAATCTAAATTTCAATATTGATTCAATGGATGTTAATAAATATTCATTGTTTGTGCATGAATATACACATTATTTACAAAGTATATGTACAGTAAGTGGAATTTCTTTACTGTTTAAGTATTTTTCCTTTGTGAAAAATATCTATGCAGACTTAAATGTAAAAATCTGTAATAACAATGAATATGATACAGGTTATTTGTCTTCTTATATCGAAAAATATAATGATTTAATGTACCTATACAATTACAATTTGGACAGAGAAAACCTAGAGCATAGATCAGACTATTTCTTATTGTGCGAAAAAATTCAACATAAAATTTATAAAAAAGAAGTAACAGAATATTTCATAGTCATCAAAGAAAAACAATATCATGTTTCATATAAATGCTTAAGAGAAACAATGGCGATGATGACATTTTTTATAGCAAGAAACTATAAAAAGGAAGATGCTCTTAAATATCTACAAACTTCAAATGTTCTCCCAGTTTATAAAGTATTATTTCTATATTTTAACAAAAACTTTCCTTACATTGATGATTTAATTAGATTTACGTATTTTTTTACCGAAACAGCTTTACAATCAGATTATCCAGGAGAAATTTTAAATTTATTATTTAAAAGACTAAAATACTGTTCGAAAACATCAATATTATGTACGGAAACATTTTTTCAAATATTTCATAGAGAAAATCCTTATGTCTTATCAACACTGTCTCCGCTTGTAGAGAAACTAAAGAAAGATATTCAAAGTCTTAATTCTTTAGGAAAAAATAATGAATATTTCGTTTTTGTTAAAAGTTATTTGCAACGGTGTATAACAGGATTGAATGAATATATAAACAAAAGAACTTTTTTTTATTATTTTCAAGATATTGATAAATTAAAACTATTGGCAAATGTAATATTATCTCCAGTAATCATTCAAACTTGTCAAGATAATACAAAAGTTTCCACTTTGGACGATCAAACAAACTCATATGCATTAGCACTAATTTTCGGTGTAGCTGTATTATTAGACGCATATATAAAAAAAGATTTTACTCCAATGAATGAAAAATGTATTTTTATCGAAAAGATTCCAGTTTGTAAATTTTTCCAAGATGATTTAGCTGATGTAAAAATATGTAATAGAAAGCCATTTAATATAAAACCATTTAAAAATGGAAATTGTATTTTTTACAATGCCAGTCTAATATTAGGTATGCTTCCTGATGAAGAAATTATAAAATATAAAGATAAAAATGTTTCTTTTATAAAGCCTACATGAGCATCTAACACCATTTCAAAAACCGCCAAATGGATAAATCGTTTGCGGTTTAAAACAATGTTATACGGACGCTACGCGTCGGACGACAGACGGAGTTCTGTCGCCTATTATACGCACATGACAGAGGAGACCTGGTCAGGGAAAAATGGAAAAAATAGAATTAGAAAAATGTTTAAATATTAATACAAATGCTATTGCTTGGAAATGCCCACATTGTAATTCTTTTTCAACATTGAATAGCAATGATATCGAGATATCAAATAATTTTCATGAGCTAAAAGAACATTGTGGATATAATCTACAAACAAAATTTGTATTTTGCCCTAATCCTGAATGTAAAAAATATACAATTTATGTTTCAGTGTATAAAGCTCAAAAAATCCTTGTTCCTCCTCACGCTTATATAAAAAATATTGAATGTATAGACGGAAAAATGTATTATCCTGACAAAAAAATTAGAAAATTTCCGGATTACATTCCAGAAGTAATTTCAAATGATTATAAAGAAGCTTGTTTAATAGCTGATTTAAGCCCTAAAGCTTCTGCAACAATCTCAAGAAGATGTTTGCAGGGAATAATAAGAGACTTTTGGAAAGTAAAACCTGATAACTTAAATAAAGAAATAGACCAAATAAAAGACAAAATTGATAGATTAACTTATAATGCAATAGATTCTGTTAGAAAAATAGGTAATATTGGTGCTCATATGGAAAAAGATATCAATTTAATTATTGATGTTGATAAAAATGAATCTTTTTTGTTAATAAATCTTCTTGAAATATTAGTTGATAATTGGTATATAGCAAGACATGAGAAAGAGGAAAGATTAGCAAAAATTAAAACAATTGCTGATGACAAAGATAAAATGAAAAAAGCATAACATTTGTTTTCAAACCCGACAGACAATTAAACCGACGGCGCAACGAAAAAGCCTTACGTCTTTTTCGTTGCTTGCAGCTTATACGCCGCCTGCTATGTTGCTCACCACACTGGGACATGTGTAATAGAAAAATCATACAAAATGTGATATAATCCTTGCATGAATCAGAGGCAACAGGCAAAAGCTGCCAAAAAATTTATAGAAAACTGGATAGGGCACGGATACGAAAAGGGTGAAACTCAGAAATTCTGGATAGATTTGCTCACAACCGTGTTCGGCGTGGAAAATATCGCTCAATTCATATTTTTTGAAGAGCAAGTAAAAGATACAATTCAAAACAAAACGGTCACAAACTTTATAGACGCGTATATTCCTTCTACTCGTGTAATGATTGAACAGAAATCGAGTTACAAGAACTTACGCGAGCCAATCAAACAGAGTGACGGCTCTCTTTTAACCCCGTTTCAACAGGCAAAGAAATATGTTGCCGATTTACCATTAAGCCTGCACCCCAAGTGGATTGTCACTTGTAATTTTGATGAGTTTTTAATCTACGATATGGAAAACCCCAACAGCGAGCCTCAACAGGTTTTCTTAAAAGATTTGCAAAAAGACTTTTACCGTCTACAGTTCCTTGTGGATACAAAAACTGAAAATATCAAGCGAGAAGAAGAAATCAGCTTAAAGGCAGGGATACTGGTCGGCAAATTATACAATGCTCTCTACAAAGAGTATATTGCCCCCGACGAAAAAAGTCTCCGTTCGCTCAATATTCTTTGTGTCAGAATCGTGTTCTGTTTATACGCAGAGGACGCAGGCATTTTTGCTACGAAAACCAGCTTTGAAGATTATATAAAAAGTTTCAATCTTCCGCATCTTCGCAAGGCGATGATTGAGTTGTTCAAGGGTTTAGACACCAACATTGAAGACAGAGATAAATACGATGAGAGTCTGAAACCGTTCCCTTATGTGAATGGCGGTTTGTTTAAAGACGAGCAGATTGAGATTCCAAACTTTACAGAGGAGATTGTCGATGTAATTGTAAACCACTGTGCACCGTTCAACTGGTCGGAAATCAGTCCTACGATTTTCGGTGCGGTTTTTGAAAGCACGTTGAACCCCGAAACAAGGCGTAAGGGCGGAATGCATTACACGAGCATCGCGAACATTCACAAGGTAATTGACCCGCTTTTTATGGACGGCTTAAAGCTTGAGTTTACGAACATCATGGGGATAGGCCCTGATGAAATAAACTTTGACAAGGCTTATGCCGCTATGAGCCAAAAGCAGAAAAAAGAAATCCAAGCCTTTCAAGAAAAACTCAGTACCCTTACATTCCTTGATCCTGCCTGCGGAAGCGGAAATTTTTTGACCGAAAGCTATCTTTCTCTCCGTCGCCTTGAAAACTGCTGCATCCGTCTTTTGAGCGGCGGACAGACCCTTATGGGCGACCTGTATGACCCGATACAAGTGACGATAAAACAGTTCCATGGTATCGAGATAAACGATTTTGCCGTTACCGTCGCAAAGACTGCACTTTGGATTGCCGAATGTCAGATGATGAAGGAAACTGAAAAGATTGTAAACAAGGATATCGACTTTCTGCCGCTCACTACAAATGCTTTTATTGTGGAAGGTAACGCCCTGCTTATGGACTGGAGCACTTTAAAACTGTCTCGTGAAAATAGCCAGCCGACTGACGGATTGTTTAGCGGATTCACGACGGAAACGGATGGAACAGTGCACCGCTACGACTATATCATGGGAAATCCGCCGTTCGTAGGGAAAAAGGAGCAGTCTAAAATGCAGAAAGAGGAACTTGTTTCTCTGTTTCCCAAAACACTCAAGGGAGTAGGTAATCTTGACTATGTTTCGTGTTGGTATGCAAAGGCGATTGCGCTTATAAAGGACACACAGACAAAATGTGCGTTTGTTTCTACGAATTCAATCACGCAAGGTGAGCAAGTTCCGACTTTATGGAAATACCTTTCAGAGCAGGGACTTTCGATAGATTTTGCGTGGCGTACTTTCCGTTCCTTAAAATGCAGCAGTTGAGAGGATATCAATTCTCGAAGACTGCTGCATTCGTGCGCGATAGCGCACATACAATCAGTGATGTTTGCCGTAAGGCAAACTCATCGGTTAACAAGGCAGCCTTATTTGGCTGCCGAAGTTATACCTTGGGATTCGGAGAGTACGGAAAAGGCTCATGTGCACTGCGTGATAATCGGGTTCTCGCATAAAAATTCCATACAGAAACAAAAATACATCTTTGACGAAGGCGGGAACCGAAAAGAAGCCAAACAGATTAACGGCTATATGATAGACGCAGCGGATGTGTTCATTGAGAATCGCGCGAAGCCCTTATGCCCCGTGCCGGAAATTGTGTGCTGTATGAATTCGGAATTCTGATGAGCAATGTTCATAATGCATGGATGCGAGTTGTTGCGGGAAGATTGGAAACACGATATCAATACTCAAACACCGTCGTCTACAACAATTTTCCATGGTGCGATCCGACTGTCGAGCAGAAAGCAAAAATTGAACAGAGTGCACAATCTATTTTGGACGCACGGAAAAAGTTCTCCGATTCCTCACTTGCCGGCCTGTATGACGAAAGTTTTATGCCCGCCGATCTTCGCAAAGCCCATCGAGAAAATGATACAGCGGTCATGCAGGCATACGGCTTTAATATCAAGATGACGGAGAGTGAGTGCGTGGCAGAGCTGTTCAAATTATATGAAACATTATCGAAAGGAGAGTAATATATGGCAGAACATATCTTTTCTGATGAAGCTGAATTTATCTACAGTTTGCTATTAGAGCATTACGATAATGAAGAAATCGACGACCCTGCTGTATTGATAGAATCGGAAGAATACAAGCATACTATTAATATTGACGCATTTGAGTATGGCTTGAATGAATTTCTGGAAAACAATCTTATTTCGAAGTACGAAGGTTATACAGACGGGTCTTTTGGTATATGGCTTCTAGTCAAATGCGAAAATATGTTAAAATCAGGACAGAAAACTTTGAATAGTTTACAAGAAAAAGAAACTCGTGACAGCAGTCAAAAAGTCAATATCACAATCAACGGAAATGTGAGCGGTAATAATGCCATTGGGGCATTTCAAAATACTACTGTAAATATGGCAAACAACCAGATCGATTTTGAAAAAGCAGCATCGCTTGTAAAATCGATTTCCGAAAACTTACAGAACATAGGGCTTACAGAAAGCGAAAAAAAGTCTGTATCTGATAGTATTGAGGATATCCGTTCTGCTATAATTCGTCAGGATTCAAATATAATACAAACAGCATTAAAACACATAAGAGACTTGTGCTTCAATGTGGCAGGAAATTTACTCGCTTCCGGAATTGTTCACCAGATTTCAAGTCTGTTGCCATAAAGCAGCTTAAATTATATCGTATATTCTCTTTGCCAATCAGAATAAATAAATTTTTCTCCGTTGTGTTTCTTATTTGACAAAATGTATCAATTATGGTACGTTTTAGGTATGGAAGTCGAAAAGAAAATACAAGCAGATTTTTTCAAAACAGAGCAAAATAATGAACCTGTACGAGATTTCCTGAAGGCTTTATCTCCAGAAGATAAAAAATCTGTCGGTGCGGATATTATGGCAGTAGAAATGTTGTGGCCGATTGGTTATCCAATGGTTAGAAAACTCGACACTGATTTATGGGAAGTAAGAACTGGTATTTCCGACAAAAGGATTTGCAGAATCATGTTCACTGTAAGCGGAAATACGATGATATTGCTCCATGCATTTGTAAAAAAGACACAGAAAACTCCAAAAGAAGATATGGAGTTGGGAAAGAAAAGAAGAAACTTGGTTTTAGGAGGTCAAAAATGAATAATGCTTATGTAGGAAGTTCCTTTAATGATTTTCTCGAAGAAGAGGGTATTGCCACAGATGTACAGAACGAGGCAATTAAGCGGTTGATTTCATATAATTTACTAGAAGAAATGCAGAAACAAAATATCAATAAAACTGAAATGGCTAAGAAAATGTCTACGTCTCGCGCTGCATTGGATAGGCTTCTAAATCCATACAATGATTCCGTGACACTTGCAACGCTTACAAAAGCTGCGAATGTTCTGGGGAAAAAATTAGTATTACAACTACAATAAAAACAAAACCTAACACAGTTTTCAAAGCCGACAAATGTGGCTATGCCTGTTTGCAGGTTAAAACAATGTTAGAAAGACTAAAAAAATATATAGTTTTTTAGAAGATAAATGAATAAGCATTAATCTATAATTTACAGAATCTCTTTTTATCTTGACTTTATTAATGTGTGCACTTATACTGTGTTGATAAGGAGCATTTATGAAAAATATAACGCTATCAATTGATGAAACTGTTTTACAGGCAGGGCGAGAATATGCAAAGAGACATAATATCTCCTTTAATTTTCTTGTAAGGAAACTTATTGAGCAAACGGTTGTTACCAATAAAGATTACTGGCTTCATGATACTTTTTCACTTATGGATACATTAAATGCGATGTCAAGCGATGAAAAATGGACAAGGGAAGAATTATATCGTGTCTAAAATATTTATTGATACAAACATACTTGTTTATACCCTTGACTCAAAAGATTCATATAAGCAAGCAAAAGCTCGAAAAATAATAGAGAAAGTTGTAAATTTACATCAGCCGGTAATATCAACACAAGTACTTAAAGAATTCTATGTAGTTGCAACAACAAAATTAAAGGCAGATCGAATAATTGTTAAAAATATTATACACAATTTTTGCAATATGGAAATTGTTCAAAATGACTTAGAGTTGATAGAACAAGCAATAGATATTAGTGTAATTTTACAATTATCATTTTGGGATTCATTGATAGTAGCTGCTGCTGAGAAAGCAAAATGTGAATGCATTATTTCTGAAGATTTAAACCCGGGGCAGACATATCGTGGAGTAATGGTAATCAATCCATTTAAGGAAGAGTCTTTCTAACACCCGCTTCAACCTGACCCCTAAGACAGCCATCGTTGCAGGTAAATGAATATTAGGACGAACGCCCACACTGAGGCGCTTGTCAATAGAAAAATCATACAAAATGTGATATAATCCTTGCATGAATCAGAGGCAACAGGCAAAAGCTGCCAAAAAATTTATAGAAAACTGGATAGGGCACGGATACGAAAAGGGTGAAACTCAGAAATTCTGGATAGATTTGCTTACAACCGTGTTCGGCGTAGAAAATATCGCTCAATTCATATTTTTTGAAGAGCAAGTAAAAGATACAATTCAAAACAAAACGGTCGCAACCTCTAAAAACGGAGGTTTTTAGAGGTTGCCCTGTGTTGAAGCCGTAATCGTCTTTTTTCTTACCTTTTCCTTCTTGCTTGTTAAATGACGGTGTTATCGGGAATAATTGCGTTCTTGGTGATAACGTAAATCCGATCGACAATGTGATAATAACCGTAGTCGCCGTCGGGCGGTATTTCGCCCATGCCGATTGATACGTTATGCCCTATACGCGCGTTTTTGTCGATAATCGCTTTTTTGATATGGCAGTTTTTTCCGATACCGACGCATGGAATATCATCTCTTTCATCTCCCGCTTTGCTGCTATCCGATTCGTAGTAGTCAGCCCCCATACAGACAACCCCTTCCAGCACGCTGCCCGCTTCGATAATGGTTCTGATACCGATGACGGATCGGGTAATGGTTGCATAAGTAATAACACAGCCTTCGCTGCAGGTAACGCGATCCAGCTGCGCCCCGTTGATTTTTGATGCCGGCAGATTTCTGTAGTGAGTATAAATAGGCGCTTCAGCATCATAAAAGTTAAACTGCGGCGTAATTTCCGTTAAATCAAGGTTTGCTTCGTAAAAACTGCGGATGGTACCGATATCTTCCCAATAGCCGTTGTGTACAAATGCCGAAACCTTATGGCTTTTAATCGAAGCGGGAATAATCTCTTTACCGAAGTCGGTCATGCTGTTGTTTAGGCATTCTTCCATCGCATTTGCATTAAAAATGTAAATACCCATAGAAGCAAGGTATTCTTTATCGGGACTTGCAACCGAAATACCCGACTGCGCAGGAATCTTCCATTCGTCGATATTTTTGTCGGGTCCGGGTTTTTCCATAAAAGCGGTGATATTCGATTGCTTATCAATCTGCATAATACCGAATCCCGAAGCATCTCGCCGGTTTACCGCCGTACAGGCAATGGTAATATCAGCACCGGAAGCCTCATGTTGAGCTAGAAACTCCTTTAAATTCATACGGTATAATTGATCGCCTGAGAGGATAATGTAGTATTTCGGACTTTGAGTCTTAAAATGGGTAAAATTCTTTCTTACGGCATCGGCAGTTCCCTCATACCATCCTGAATGCTCAAAGGTTTGCTCCGCAGCCAGAATTTCAACAAATCCGTTTGAAAAGCTGTCAAAACGGTATGCGCGTGCAATATGCAGGTGCAGGGATGCAGAGTTAAATTGAGTCAATACATAAATTTGCCTAAGACCTGAGTTAATACAGTTGGAAATAGGTATATCGACAATACGGTGCTTTCCTCCGAACGGTACGGCAGGTTTTGAACGGGATTGGGTGAGCGGGTACAAACGAGTACCTTTTCCGCCTCCCAAGATAATCGATAATACTTTCGGCATATATCCTCCTTTTTTGTGATATTTGCAGGGGCGTATTCCGCAAAAACCGATAGAAGTATCTATTGAACGCATTAAAATTGCTGTGTCGCGTTATTATTATCAGTATAAACGAGGTTTTTATTTTTTTCCACAAAATAAATAAGAATTATTATGAATGCGAATTGGTAGGAAGCGTCTGTGAATCCCCGGCCTTGCATAATCTTTCCCTTTATGTTATTATCCTTAAAGAACTTTATTATCCTTATAAATTTAGGCAGGAGTCGTTCAAACGGCTCTTTTTTTGTTTACGGGAGTTGATGCAATGGAATATGTGCAAAAAGAAACCGTTCCGTATTTTACCGATTATGAACAACTGGTTACCGGTCTCGGATATAAGCTGGTGGATTTGCAGATTGTTCACCAAAAATCCGCATGGCTGGTAAAGGCCGTTATTTACAGTAAAAACGGGGTTGGAATTGACGATTGCTCAAAGGTACACCGCGCTTTGTTATCGCGTGCCGAGGTGCTGCTCAACTCTCAAGATATTCAAATGGAAGTAAGCTCTCCGGGGCTTAATAGAGTAATAAAAAACGCAGCGGAATTTCAGGCCTTTATCGGTGAAAATATAAAGGTGTTGGAAGTTTCCTGCCCCGATTGGCTTGAAGGGGAATTGCTGGCTGCGGATTCGACAGGTATCCGTTTAAACATTTCCGGCGAGCAAAGGGATATCCGGTATGCGGATATAAAAAAAGCGAAATTGAATAAGATCTAAGGAGTCGGGTTAATGGCTGGGGTAAAAATTGAAGACGTCCGTAAATTCGCATTGGAAAAAGAACTGGATGAAGACCTTGCAATTAAAATTGTTGAACAAACGTTAAAAGCTGCATATAAAACGGCCTTTAAAACCGATGCTAATGCGGTCGTTATTACCGGTGATGATGCAATAAACATCTATGCACGTAAAAAAATTGTTGATGATGTTGTGAAGCCGGAACTTGAGGTTGATATAGAAGAAGCAACAAAGCTCGCGCCGGACTGCGAAATCGGCGACGAACTGCTTTTTGAACTTGATCCTAAGGATTTTAAACGCGGTTCTATTCAAGCGGGCGTACAGCGCGTGCACCAATCGACGAGGGAAATCCAAAAGGACAGTATTTATTCCGAATACAAGGCAAAAGAGGGTGAAATTATCATCGGCTACTATCAGCGGAAGAAAAATGATAATATCTATGTCGATCTTGGAAAAGTCGAAGGTCTTTTGCCGAGAAAGTTTCAACTTCCGCAGGAAATATACCATCCGAACGACAGAATAAAAGCGCTTATAAAAGAAGTTAAAAAACACCGGCAGTCGAATGTTGTGCAGCTCATTCTTTCCCGTACCGACCCCGATTTTGTGCGCCGATTGATGGAACTCGAAGTTCCCGAAATTTACGATAATATTGTTGAACTGTATAAAATCGTCCGTGAGCCCGGTTACCGGACAAAGGTTGCCGTTATTTCGCATAGAGAGGATGTCGACCCCGTAGGCGCCTGCGTAGGACCTAAGGGATCCCGTATTCAGACCATTATCACCGAGCTGGAAGGGGAAAAAATCGACGTACTTGAGTATTCAAGCGACCCTGCCGTGTTTATCGCGAATGCGCTTTCTCCGGCTGAGGTGTTGAATGTCGTTATCCTCGATGCAGAAAAGCGTATGGCGCTTGCCGTTGTTGCGGAAAGTCAGCTTTCGATTGCAATCGGGAAACAGGGGTTGAATGTCCGGTTGGCAAACCGTTTGGCGGATTGGAGTATTGACGTAAAGACCGAAAAGCAGTTCCAAGAAATGGATATCCATGCCGAGACCCGCAAGGCGGCGGAAGAACTGTTCAATGATGATGCTGTTTTGTTGAAGGATGTTGAAGGTATTGACCCCGGCGTTTTAGCTGCGTTACATGAAAATCATATTGAAACGGTTGAGCAGTTGCTGGATATCCCGCATGAGGAGCTTCGTGCGCTTCCGGGTATGTCTGAAGAAAAAGCCGCTGCGCTTGAGGCTCTCATCAATGAGACCTTTGAAATCATCGATGAAAATCAAGAGCCCGCGCAAGAACCGCAACCTGAAAATCAAACAATGCCTGCATCGAGCGAAGATGCGGAAGAAGTATACGAGTGTCCCGAATGCGGGGCGCCGATTACGATCGATATGACGGTTTGTCCTAACTGTGGTGTCGGTTTAAGTTTTGAATACGAGGACGAAGAATAGGAGTTGTATGGCAGAAGGCATCGAAAATACCCAGGAACAAAAAGTTATTCTCAAAAAGGCAAAGCCTGAATCGGCTTCGGCGTCGACGGCTCAGCCTCAGGTACAGCAACCTGCAGAACAGAAACCGGTTCGGACAATAAAGCGTAAGCTTAAGCCGGTAGCGCATCCTGCGTCAAATCCCGCTCAGTCCGGTACTGCCGGGGAGCACCCGAGCGGTGAACAAAAGCGGCGTCCTGTTGTATCTTCAACTCCTGCGGATTTCTCCGCTCAGCTGAAAAAGGCACCGGAGCGTCCTGCACAGTCTCCGGAACGAAAACCTGCCGCTCATGTGCAGGGCGAAGAAAATCGGCGTGTACAAAAGCACGGCAGTGAACGCACCGAACGGTTTGATAGAAGCCGAACCGAAAAAACGGTGCGGAAAGAGACTGCCGAAGCTTCAGCTCAACAGGTACAGGCGGATAATAAGAATCAAATCCGTTCATTGGATTTAAGCAGTAAGCGGCCTGACCGTCGTGCGGGGAATCTCGCGGGCGGTTCCAAACCTACAAACCGCTTCGGCGGCAATCAAGGCAACCGGCATAAGCCGGGTTTTGCAGGCGCCCAAGGACGGACGCAGCAGGACGGGCGCGGCGAGCAAAACAGCCGCGGAGGCCGTCCGGGCGGTTATGCACCGGATAGACAGCGGACAGGCGGCTTTAATAAACCCGGTTTCCAAGGCGGGCAGAATAGGGGCGGTTCCGGCGGACGGCCGATGGCGAGCCCGATGCCGCTCGAAACCAATAAGCAAAATACCAAAAAGACATTTAAAGGCAAAAAGACCTATTCGCGAAAGGATCAGGAAAGCGAGTTCTTTGAAGAGAAGCTTCTGCAGCAAAAAAAGAAAGCGAAAGAAAAAGTTAGCGCCGTTCCCAAGAGCATCGAGATAATGGAAACCATCTCCGTTGCGGAATTAGCCCGAAAGATGAATCTTAAAGCATCCGAACTTATCGGCAAGCTGATGGAAATGGGCATGATGGTAACGATGAATCAATCTATCGATGCGGATACGGCAACCATTCTGGCTTCGGAATACGAATGCGATGTTAAAATCGTCAGCCTCTATGATGAAACCGTTATCGAAACCGTCAGTGATGAAAATGCCGAGCTGCTTACACGGCCGCCCGTGGTTACCATTATGGGACATGTCGACCACGGTAAAACAAAGACGCTGGACGCTATCCGCAGCACTAACGTTACCGCCCATGAGTTCGGCGGTATTACTCAGCATATCGGTGCATACATGGTGTCTACGCCCAAGGGGAATATCACCTTCCTCGATACGCCCGGACATGAAGCGTTTACCATGATGCGTGCGCGCGGCGCCGAGGTTACCGATATCGTTGTATTGGTTGTTGCAGCCGATGACGGCGTTATGCCCCAGACTATCGAAGCGCTCAATCACGCGAAGGATGCAAAGGTTCCGATTATCGTTGCCATCAATAAAATCGATAAACCGGAAGCGAATCCCGATAAAATAAAGACTCGCCTCGGCGAACTCGGCTTGGTTGCCGAAGAATGGGGTGGAGACACGATATATGTTCCCATTTCAGCCTTGCAGAAGAAGGGTATCGACGACTTGCTGGATGCAATCCTATTGCAGGCGGAAGTGCTGGAGTTGAAAGCAAACTACAGCTGCCGCGCGGAAGGAAAGGTTGTTGAATCCAAGATCGATCACGGACGAGGCGTCGTCGCAACGATTATCGTACAGCGCGGGACTCTCCATACCGGAGATCCTTATGTCGCGGGTGTTTATTCGGGACGTGTCCGTGCTATCTTTAACGATAAGGGCGAAAAGATAGACGAAGCGACGCCGAGTATGCCGGTGGAGATTTTGGGACTTGAAGGAATGCCCAATGCCGGAGATCCCTTCCAAGTAACCGAATCCGAGCGTATGGCCCGTCAGATTTCGTTAAAACGGCAGGAACTCAAGCGATTTGAAGACTCACGCAACGTCAAGAAGGTAACGCTCGATAACCTGTATGAAACGATTACCGAGGGTGAAGTCCTTGAGCTGAAAGTAATTATCAAGGGCGACGTACAGGGCTCGGTAGAAGCCTTAAAGCAGTCGCTTGAAAAACTTTCCACGCGGGAAATACGCTTGAATGTTATCCATGCCTCTGCCGGCGCAATCAACGACTCCGATGTTATGCTTGCTGCGGCGGATTCCAATGCGATTATTATCGGCTTTAATGTCCGGCCTACGTCGCAGGCAAAGGCGCTTGCCGAGCAGGAAAAAGTCGATATCCGCAAATACAATGTTATCTATAAAGCCGTCGAAGAAATTCAGCAGGCTATGGAAGGAATGCTCAGTCCCGATATTAAAGAGAATGTTATCGGTATGGCTGAAATCCGCAGCGTGATTAAGGTGCCTAAGATCGGTAACATCGCCGGTTCGTACGTGCTCGAAGGTACGGTAAAGCGCAACAGCACGGTTCACCTGATCCGCGACGGTATTGTGGTGTTCTCCGGCAAGCTTGCGTCCTTACGGAGATTTAAAGATGACGTTAAAGAGGTTGCCGCCGGCTATGAATGCGGTATCGCGCTTGAAAACTTTAACGACATAAAGGTAGGCGATCAGCTTGAGATTATCGAAACCGTCGAGGTTGCACGCAAGCTGACGGATACTCAGCATTATGAAGCGCCCGAAGCCCATACCGAAACCGGAGAAACAGCCGAATGAGTGAATTCCGATTGGATAAACTCGCGGAGCAAATCCGCGAGGAAATTTCTCAGTTGATTTTTTCAGGAAAAATAAAAGACCCGCGCGTTTCCAACTTTCTTTCTATAAATAGAGTGGAAGTATCGGGCGACCTTGCGTATGCAAAGGTGTATGTTTCCAGCTTTATGGATGCGCACAAGACAAAGCAGGGCGTCCGGGGCTTGGAAAACGCGGCGGGATTTATCCGCACAAGCTTGGCAAAAAAACTTCATATCCATCAATGCCCTCAGTTTACCTTTATCTACGATGAAAGTATTGAAGAGGGTTTTAATATGGTAAAAAAACTTGAAGCGCTAGAAGCGGAGTCGGATTCCGGGAACAATGCCCAAACCTGAGCCTCAATTTATTATCCCCTTTGCAAAACCGTCCGGTATAACCAGCTTTACCTCTCTCTGGCAGGTGAAGCATGCACTCGGTACTAAAAAAGTAGGGCATACCGGTACGCTCGACAGCTTTGCGGACGGATTGCTCGTATTGCTTTCGGGAAAATTAACCAAACTGGTGCCGTATATCACGGATTTTGATAAAACCTACCGTGTGCTGTTCTATTTCGGAAAGGAAACCGATACGCTCGACCCCGAAGGTACCGTCATCGATGAAAAGCCGCTCCCGGTGTATGCCGATGTTGTTTCGGCAATCCGGCAGCTGACCGGGACTATAGAGCAGGTACCTCCGGTTTATTCGGCGGTAAAGCAGGCGGGAGAGCGGCTTTCGGATAGGATACGGCGCGGAGAAACGGTAAGCGTACCGCCTCGAACCGTTACAATTTACAGTATCGACATCGAAGAAATTTTTTACGAAGAATCCTCCGCTGTGCCGGCTCATGCTGCAGGCGGAGATAAAGCTGCTATTCATGCAGATGGTACGGATAGAGATACCGTTGGTATAGATTCTCTTGACGCCGCTAACGGTAAAACGGTAACAGGCGCCGTCCTGTGCGTGCGCTGCTCCAAAGGAACGTATATCCGCTCATTGGTGCGGGATATTGCCCATCGATGCGGTTCCGCCGCGTATGTATACGCGCTCCGTAGAACGGCGGTCGGGCCGTTTACGCTTGAACAGGCGGCGGGCTTTTCGGCACTGCAGCCTTTCGGGAATGCTGCGGCGCATGCGGTAGATGCGGATTCAACCGATACGCCTGCCGGTTGTGCGGATTCGGCAGCTGTCCCGCATCCGGTTACGGATGACGCTATCAAACAGGCTGCGCTGCCTTTAAGCAAAACGCTTGCCCGCGCGATGCATTTTCAGATGGCGGCACTGAAAGAACAATATTACGCTGCATTTATGAACGGAAAGCCCATCAGCGGGCATTGGTTTACAAGCGAGCAGCCGCTTTCGGATATCGGAACCGCCACGGTATTTTACGAAGGATGCTGCGTAGGACTTATGACAAAAAACGGTAACCGCTTTCATTATGAGGCTGTATTTAATCAGGACTGATGCGTTTGCCTTGATAAGTTGGAGTATATGAAGATCATATATTGGGATGATTTAATAAAGGAAGAAAATATATACCCTCAGGGGACTGCCGTTTCGATAGGCGGCTTTGACGGGCCTCACCGCGGGCACGAGCTCATCTTATCGGCGGTATTGAAGGCTGCTCAACGGAAGGCAATCCCTGCGGGAATTATTACTTTTTTCCGCTCGCCCCGTTCGGTTAAGGCGGGCAGCACGTATGCGGGTGATGTTTCTACGCTGGAAATGAGGCTGCAAAAATTTGCCGAGCAAGGATTTAGCTTTACCGTGCTGATTGACTTTTCCGCTGATTTCGCTAAAATGAAGGGCGCTGTATTTTTTGACATACTAATAAAAACTATCTGCATAAAATATCTTGCCGTTGGCAGTGATTTTACCTGCGGGTATCGCCATGATACGGGAGTAGGGGATTTACAGCGCCTTGCTCGTGAAAGAGGCTTTTGTTTTGATTCCATCGAACAGCTTTATTCGGCGCAGCATGAGCGTATCAGCTCAAGCGCAATACGGCAGGCCGTCGAACAGGCTGATTTCACCCTTGCAAAAGACCTCCTTGGGTATCCTTTTTTCTTAGATGTCGCAAAAATAGTTCCGCGGAGAGAGACTGCCGTATGGTCTATCGAAAAACCGGCCGTAACGCAGATTCTCCCACAGAACGGAACGTATTCAGCTCGCGCATATTTACAGACGGGAGCAATTATCCCCGTGCAGGTAAAAATCTCGGACACTTTGCTTGAAGTTTCCAAAGATACCGCCGCGCCGGTTCCGTTCACCGCAGAAACGTTAATACACCAATTGGAATTTATACGGAAGGAGTAAAAAATGGCACTTACAAAAGAGCACACCGCATCGGTTGTTATGAAATTCGGTGCAAATGAAAAGGATACGGGCAATACGAGAGTTCAGATTGCATTGCTGACCGATAGAATCCGCCAGCTCACCGAGCACTGCAAAATCAATAAAAAGGATAAGAGCAGTCAGCGGGGGCTTTTGGTATTGGTAGGTCAGCGCCGGCGCTTGCTGAAATACTACAAGCGTACGAACCTCGAAGGCTACCGTGCCCTCATTAAGGAATTAGGCTTACGTAAGTAAGATCACGCTGCTTAACGCATGTAAGGGCTTTAAAAATTCAGCCGAGTTTTAGAAGCGCCGGTATATCGATTTAAGCGGCATAAGACGGTTACCTATCAAAAAAGATGGGTAGCCGTTTTTTATAAGGGCATCCCAAAATCGATCTTGAGGTTTTCCGGATGCCCGTAAGTAAAGTAATTTGAGTAATTATGGAAGGAAAGATTATGAGACAAAGAGTAACGTATAAAATCGGAAACGAAGAGTTAATTTTAGAGACAGGTCATCTTGCAAAACAGGCAAACGGCGCTATTTATGCGCAATACGGCGGAACGGCTGTGCTTGCGACGGTGTGTGCGTCGAGCACGGCGGTGGAAGGGCTCGATTATGTGCCGGTAACCGTCGATTATAATGAAAAATACTATGCAGCGGGAAAGATACCGGGCGGTTTTATTAAACGGGAAGGCCGCCCGAAAGATAAAGAGATTTTAGTGTCGCGGCTGATCGATCGTCCGATGCGGCCGCTATTTGAAAAAGCATTCGGGCGGGAAATTCAGATTGTACCGACCTGTATTTCGTCGGATATGATCAATCCGCCGGATATTTTAGCGGTTATCGCGAGCTCGGCAGCAGTTGTTATTTCCGATATTCCGTTTAACGGGCCGGTAGCGGGCGCCCGCGTGGCGTACCTCGACGGAGAGTTTGTGATAAATCCGACGTTCAGCCAGATTGAAAAAGCCGATATGGAAATCGTCGTCGCGGGAACCGCCGAGGGAATTACGATGGTCGAAGGCGGCGCTCACGAAGTTTCGGAAGAGATAATGCTCAAGGCCTTGGAAAAAGCGCATGAGTTTATCAAAGCAATGTGCGCACTGCAAAATGAGCTCCGTGCGGCATGCGGGAAGGAAAAACTGCCGCTTGCTCCTGTGAATGCAACGCTTGCGAATAAAGACGCGATTTACGCAAAGGCCTATCCCGAACTTTCCAAGGCCTTATATACAAAGGGCAAGGTGGAGCGCCGCGAAGCCTGCGATGCTATCAGAAAGGCTTTAGCCGAAGAGTACGCGGAGCAGCTCGCCGATGAAACACAGGCCAAGCTCTTTGCCGCGCTGTTTGACGATATGGAATACCATATTTTGCGCGAAAATATACTGGAAAAAGGCTTGCGTGTTGACGGGCGCGGTTTGGAAGATATTCGTCCCATTACATGCGAGATCGGTGTGCTGCCGCGGCCGCACGGTTCCGCCGTGTTTACCCGCGGAGAAACCCAGTCTCTTGCCGTTGTTACGCTCGGTACCGTGTTCGATGAACAAGTCTATGACGATATCGAAGGCGACCGCCGCGAGAACTTCATCCTGCATTATAATTTCCCGCCCTATTCGGTTGGCGAGGTTGGACGGCTCGGTACCGGACGGCGCGAAATCGGGCACGGACACCTTGCGCACCGCTCGCTGATGCCGATGATTCCGTCGAGAGAGGCGTTCCCGTATACCATCCGCGTGGTTTCCGAAATTTTGGAATCCAACGGTTCTTCATCGATGGCGACCGTGTGCGGCGGTACGCTTTCGCTGCTGCAGGCCGGCGTTCCGATGAAAAAGCCGGTAGCAGGTATCGCAATGGGACTTATCACCGACGGAAGCCGCTTTGCGGTGCTCTCCGATATTTTGGGAGAAGAAGATCACCTCGGCGATATGGACTTTAAAGTTGCCGGTACTGCAGAAGGTATTACCGGATTCCAGATGGACATTAAAATCGCCGGCGTTTCCGCTGAGATTATGAAGAAAGCGCTTGAGCAGGCAAAAAAAGGCCGGCTCCACATTCTCGGTATTATGAATCAGACAATTTCCAAACCTTCCGAGCAGGTGTCCAAGTATGCGCCGCGTATCGAAACGCTCAAGATTCCGGTCGATAAGATCGGGGCGCTTATCGGGCCCGGCGGAAAGATTATCAAAGCGCTGTCAGAGCAATACCATGTAACAATCAATACCGAAAACGACGGTACGGTTACCATCTACGGGCGGGATTCTTCGTCTGCGATCGGCGCCAAGGCTGCGGTTATCGGCATTGTGGAAGATCCCGAGGTTGGCAGAATTTATGAAGGTACCGTAAAGTGCATTAAAGATTTCGGCGCCTTTATCGAAATTCTTCCCGGTAAAGAAGGACTCTGCCATATTTCCAAACTGTCGCGTAACCGCATCGAAAAAGTTACCGATGTGCTGCAGGAAGGACAAAAAGTGCCCGTAAAGCTGTTGGAAATCGACAAGCTCGGCCGCTTGAACCTTTCGTATATCGATGCCTGCGAAGAGCAGGAAAAGAACCGTTAAGCCGTTCGCCGAATAAAGTTGAGGAGAACGGTGGGTATTGCCGACGGGGCGGTAAAAGTATTTTCCGTACTCAAGGACGGAGCTTTACTGCCCAAATATCAAACATCCGGTTCCGCAGGCGCCGATTTACATGCGTATTTGGCGGAGCCGGTAACGCTGAACCCGATGGAGCGTAAGCTTATTCCGACGGGGCTTTGTGTGGAACTGCCTGCCGGCTATGAGCTACAGGTGCGCCCGCGGTCGGGGCTTGCGCTCAAGTACGGCATTACGGTGCTTAATACGCCCGGTACGGTTGATTCCGACTACCGCGGAGAGTTATGCGTCCTGCTGATAAACCTCGGCAGCGAACCCTTTACCGTCCGGCATGGCGACAGGATTGCGCAGGCGGTGGTTGCTCCGGTAGTACAGGTGAGTTTTGTACAGACGGATGCGCTTTCAAAAACCGGACGGGGTACGGATGGCTACGGCTCTACCGGCATCGCATAGCGCTTATGAGTATTTTTGCGGCGTTTCGGAGATTAATGAGAATATGAGAGGCATAAGACAAAAGCTGCTTTTTTTGTATATCGTAAAAGAGATGCTGCTGTACTTTTTTGTCTGCTTTTTATTTTTGTTCTTTATATTTTTTGTTAATAATATCCTGTTACTGGCGGAAGACGTCCTTTCAAAACAGGCTCCTTTTAAGGATGTCGCGTTGCTGATGCTGTATTCGCTGCCTGCGGTTATCGCCAATGCAGCCCCTTTTGCCGCCTTGATCGGCACGTTAATGGGTATCGGCCGCTTTGTCAGCGATTTGGAATTCCTTTCGATGAATGCACTCGGGATTTCTCCCCGGTTTTTAATGGTGCCCGTACTGCTGGTAGGTTTGTTGGTTTCGATCGTTTCTTTTTTTACTAACGATGTACTGCTGCCTGCAAGCGCGGTGAATTTTAGGCGCGTCTATTGGAATATTGCAACTTCGACCCCTGCATTGGAACTTGCTTCTTATTCGGTAAAACGCAATCGTAATGCGGTTGTGGTAACGGGTTTAATAAAAGACGGGCGGATTCATAATCTTTTGATTGTCGATAAGAATGCCGATAAAGCGTTCCGAATACTCGGTACTCAGACTGCAGAAATCGAAAAATCCGATGATCCTTCAATCGTTATGTCGCTCAAGATGATGCATCCGCATCTTCTTATCTTAGATTCTTCGGATAAAAAAAAATACGATGCGGTAAACGGCGAAGCGGTAACCTATAATGTGCTTGCAAAGAGTATTAGATCATCCTATTTTAATAGTATCGGACCGTCCGAGATGTCCTCGTTTGACCTTTATAAAGATATAAAAGAGAAACAAACGCAAGATGAAGATAAGCGGATACTGAATCTGTATTGGATGGAATTTCATAAAAAGTTTTCCATTCCGTTCGGTGCTTTCTTCTTTGTGCTGCTTGCCTTTGCTATCAGCAGCGCCGGTAAGGTACATAATCAGGGTGCAGGTTTTTTCTTAGGTCTTTTGATTGCAGTCGCGTATTGGGCCTTGTTTATGGGCGGACAAACGCTCTGTTTACGCCTTAACTGGAATGGAACCTCCGCTATGTGGGTTCCGAATATCATGGTTTTTGCTGCCTCCGTTGTACTGCTCGGTAAGAAATTATTTAGATGAAAATTCTCCAACGATATCTGCTGCAGCTTTTTTTCCCCGTTTTTGTGATAACGATTTTATTTTTTATCCTGCTCCTGCAGCTCGGCGATCTCTTTCTTAACCTTGCACAGTATTTGCAAAACCAAGTACGCTTTGTTACGCTGCTTAGGGTGATGTACTTATATTTGCCTAAATGTATATCCTTTGCAATGCCGCTTTCGGTGTTGTTTGCAAGCTCATATACAATGGGAAATATGTATGCAAAAAATGAACTTACCTCGATTTTTGCTTCCGGGATGCCGCTCACCGTATTGGTTGCTCCGCTGGTACTGTGCGGCTTTGCGCTTTCAATCGGAATGTTTTATTTTGAAGACCGCATCCTAATTCATTTTCAGCGGCAAAAAATTGCACTGGTCAATGAACTTTTGGAACCTCAGCAGAATTTAAACAGCAGCGACTTGGTTATTTTATCCGAGTCGGGGAAGATTGTTTATTTTGCCGATTATTATGATGACAACCGGAAAGAATTGAGCAATGTGCTGATTGTGATGCGTACCGAATCGGGTGATGTTTCTACCGTTATAAAGGGCAGTTCGGCGCAGTGGCAAACCGATCATTGGGCGATAACGGATAAATCAATCTATACCTTTACCGCTGAAAATGACGTACACTACCAAGATGCGATAGATGAAAGCCTTTTTTCCGAACCTCCGGAAACGTTTCAACGGAATATTACGTCGATCGATGAGATGAGTATTGCGCAGGCAAAAGTTTTTATCGATAACTTAAAAAAAATGGGCTTGCCCTACCATGAATATCTTTCTCAATATTACCGCCGTTTTTCATTTCCGTTTACGACGTTCATTGTGTTGTTTTTCTCGGTTTCAGTCGGGGGCCGCTTTAAAAAAAATATCTTGCTGATGAGTTTACTTTTCAGTTTGGCGCTTGCAATTCTCTATTATGTAACCGAGATGATGACCATGCTTTTTGCAAAATGGGAATATATCTCTCCGCTCGCCGGCGCTTTTCTACCGCTTTTCGTTTTTACGCTATTGAGTGTTGCAATGCTTAAATTGGCACGCACGTAGGAATGCTCTGCGAACGTATTATTGTCATCTTTGCGCCGCTATGATATTCTTATACTTATGAAAGATATGCGCCGAACGATTCTTTTTTTTCTTTCCTTTTTTTCATTGCGGTTCCCGCTTTTACGGATTCGCTGACAGAGGGAATTTATACCCGCGAGCGGCTGATGCAAGCATACCGCGATGAAATAGCGGAAGCTTCTTTGAATGAAGTAGCGGTAAGCGAAATCGGCGAATGGTATGATATTATCGAAACGTCTCTTTTTATGCTGATACGCAGAACCGAACTTTTCCGCGGAACGGCGCGCTTGATGATAACGGATATGCAAAATGCACGCTGTATGATGTATCCCGACGGGACGGTTCTTGTAAGTACCGGTCTTTTGGATTATATCGATTCACTTCTTTTTATGGATACGTCCGGTTCTGCACGCAGAATACGGAATTTTAACAGCGAGCGGGAGAATTTTTTTGCCCCTATTGCTGCCGTGTGTGCGGCTCAGTTTGCCCTCAACTATTACAGTAGTGCTAAAAACGTTGAGCTTTCTCCGGAGAAAGTGTACACCATCGATATCATGGCGAGTGTGCTGCTCAATATTGCCGGATATTCTCAAGGGATATTGGAAACATGGCTTGAGCGATTGGATTCCGTTCAGGCCGGTTCCGAAACGGCAAAAATCTTTTCTTCGTTTTTAACCGGTTCCGTAAAACCTGATATGCGGCTTGAACAGTTTAACGGTAACGGTGACGATATTACGCATCTGTACGAAGAAATTTCCGGCGTATTGGTTGCGCTTCAAAACCGCAGAGGAACCGCCGATGCACGCACCGTGTTGGACAATTTGCTGCAGCTATTCCCGCAAAGCTTGTATGTCAACCGCTTAAATGCGCTGGTTGCTCATCAGGCATGGTTGAACAGCCTTGATAAACGGAATACGGAACTGGCAACTATTTTACCTGCTGCCGTGTATGATAACGTATCGGTTTTCTCATTCTTTCAGTCGGCGGATTTTATGTTTGACAATGACGATGATGAACAGTCCGACTATTTTGCAAAGACAATGCCGACACGAAGTAATAACGCCGTATATATGCAGGCAAAAAAGGCATATAACGATTACCTGAGCCTTATCTACGAGGCAGGTGTAGCTTCGAGCTATGCGTACCTGCTTGCTTCTTCCCCTCTTGCGCATGAACGGAATGCGGTGCTCAGTATTGCGGAGCAGGCTGATCTTTTTCATACGGGGGTTGACGATAAAACCGCACGGGCTAATTACGCAGCCTTGCTCTATCTTGTCGGGAAAGATTACACGAAGGCGCAGCAGCTGCTTGCCGACTGTCTGCATTCAGCCGTTCAAAAACCCGGTAAGGTGCTATTCTTGAGGACGGGTTTTCCTGCCGATGAACGGCTGCTCCGCTGCAATTATTTCCGCATGCTTAAAAAAACGAATGACAAAACAGGTGCGGCTCAACAAAGAACATGGCTGGCCGATATCCTCAAAGAACCCGAAACGGTAGTGCCGATTGTGCTCCGTAATGTGTCCGTCGGCGATACGGTCGATGCATTGTTGGAAGCGTGGGATAGACCTTCTTCAATTATTTACAACTACTATAGCGAACGCTGGCTTTATCGCCAGTTGAATGCCGAGCTGATCATCCGTTCGAGAGATGGGGATGGCGCCGTACTTCAGATGAGCGTCGGTTTCCCGTCGACTTTAACGTTCTTTAACGAAATACGCACAGGGGATTCCCGCGAAGCTTTTGAAAAAATATGCGGACAGGTAGCCTACCGCAGCTGTGATGCACTGATGTATCACCGGCAGGGTAATCTCTTACAAGTGATATACGGTAACAACAAAATACGAAACATTACAATCCGGAATATAAATGAAAAAAGGTAATCTCGTCCTCTATAAGAATCAGCCTGCACTTATTACCGATGTGCAGGGAGATAAGTTTGAAATTACGATGGAAGCCGGCACAAAAAAGGTGCGCGAAAAAGACATTGTGCCGCTTCATGACGGCGAATGCCGGAGTATAAAAGCCGCAATCGATGCCGAAGTTCCCGTTGCGGATTTCGGTGAAGCGGCGGATTTCTTTGAAGGAGAAACGCCGTCTTTTGCCGAACTTGCGGAGCTGCTGTGGGGGACATACACCGCAGAACAAAGCTGGAAGCTGTGGCAGGTGCTTTGCTCTTCGCCTTATTTTATCTGTACTTCGCCTGCAGAACCGATCGGTATCCGGACTCAAGCGGAAATCGAGCGGCTTAATCAAAAGCAGGCGGAAAGAGAGCAGGCAGAAAAACTGAGACAGGATTTTACTGCGGCACTCCGCGCCTGTATGCAGGGAAAGCCGTTTACGGAAAGTAAAGAAACGTATCGTCCGTTTTTCCAAGAGCTTGAGGCGCTTGCACTGGGGAGTTCTTCCGCTTCCAAGATATTAAAAGATGCAAAAATGGAGCAAACGCCCGAACAGGCGCACGATGTTCTATTAAAAACGGGTTTTTGGCCTATAGAAAAAAATCCGTATCCGGCGCGCTTCGGCCATTCGCTCCATTCGTCAAAGGCGGATATTCCGGAGCCCGTGTTTCCGGCCGAACCGCTCGATTTAACGGCAATCCCCGCGTATGCAATCGATAACCCCGGCAGTACCGATCCCGACGATGCGGTCTCTTTTGACGGCACGTATTTGTGGATGCACATTGCAAACCCTGCCGATACCATTCAGGCAGACACCCAAAGCGATGCCGATGCCTGCGCTCGCGGCGCAACCTTATACACGCCGGAGGGAGCTGCCCGGATGCTCGGCGAGAAAGCTGTTGACTATTTTGCCCTCGGACTAAAGCCCGTATCGTATGCACTTTCGTTTAAGCTGCTCCTCGATGCAGACGGCGCAATCGAAGATATATCTATCCACCGTACCAAACTTTCGGTTATTAGAATGACGTACGAAGAAGCGGATGCACAAAAGAATTCGCCCGCTTTAGCGCCGCTTTTTGCCATTGCGGAGAAAAACCGTATCAGGCGGGAAAATGCGGGCGCCGTTTCCATCGATTTTCCCGAAATATCCGTTACACTGGCGGAGCAGGACGGCACAAAACGGGTGCAGCTGCAGCCCGCCGCTCATACCGAAGCCGCAGCAATGATTAAAGAGATGATGCTGCTTGCGGGAGAGGCCGCCGCCCGTTTTGCGTTTCAGCACAGTATTCCGTTTCAGTACATCAGTCAGGAAGCGCCCGAACTGCCGAATAAGCTGCCGTCCGGCCTTGCGGGTGAATACCGGAAGCGGCGCGCCATGCGCCCGCGTAGCGTGGGTACCATTCCTTCGATGCACGCTGCGCTCGGGCTTGCGATGTACGGACAAGTAACAAGCCCGCTCCGCCGCTATGGGGATTTGGTCAGCCATCGTCAGCTATTGAACTATATTGACGGTAAACCGCTGACGCCTGCAGCGGATCTTATTCTAAAAATAGCGGCGGGGGATGTCGCAGGGCGCGCCTGCGTTGCTGCGGAACGGGCATCCCGCCAGCATTGGACGCTTGTTTACTTGTTACAAAATCCCGACTGGCGCGGCACGGCAGTGGTGCTGGAGGCAATGGGCAAAAAAGCCCGTATCTTTATTCCATCCCTTGCCTACGAAGGGGATATGACACTGGACTCCGAACCTGAGTTAAATCAGGAGCTGACCGTAAAGGTGCGCCGCATTCGTCTTGCCTATCTGCAAGCTTCTTTTGAACAGGTATAACTGTAGGCGGGTGTCAAGTTGAAACAATGTTTGCCCTCTTCAGTGTCGATTTTGTGCAAATTCCTCAGTCACAGCTGTTTTTTCTACGGATCATACCGGTACTATACACTGTTCATCGTAATATGGGATTAATGAATCATGAGTAAGAAAAAGCATATTTTCAACTTTTGCTTGACAAATTAATATTTGATCAAAGGGATCATTGTGTAATTTCGGAGCATCTTTAGAATAGGACAAGGTTTTTAGCGCAATACTATGTGCCGGTTTTACATATAAGCATGATAAATTTGCCTCAATACTTAATCGATCTAAAATTTCTCCTGAAAAGTGAAAAGTTTCGGGATGTTTTAAATATTTAATCTGTGCTTCCCAAATACTTATTGCACTATAAAAAACTTCGTTTTGCGGATTAAGAATAATCTCTTTTGCTTTTTGTGAAAGCTGTTCATCATTTCTATGAAGCCATATTAAGATATGTGTATCCAATAGAATTTTCAATTAAATGTCTCCAAACAAAGCAGCAATTTCATTGTCATACGCATTTATATCATCCGGTATGGGAAACTTTTTTTCAGCCAATCCGATAATAGGAATTTTTTTTGAACATTGATTTTGGTCTAAAAATGAAATTTTGTATTTCAAAAGTTCAATATAGTCTGCCACATAATCAAGATATTCTTCAGGAAGTGTTTTTAATTCTTTTTCCAATACTGCGTAACTCATAGTATTATCTCCCTTACCTATAGTATATGAGAGACAAGTCTATTGTCAATCAATTTTCTTTGACTATCAGGATAATTCCATTCCGCAACCTTTCCAAAATCGCAAAAGACAGGTATACTAAAGAAGATAATGTACTTATTTCATCCTCAAGGAGTATAGATATGACGATGCAGAAACAGTATGCCCGTGAATTGATGCAGTTTATCGACAAAAGCCCGTCGGTGTATCATGTGATTGAAAATGCCGGTAAAAAGCTCGAAGCGGCCGGTTTTACCCGTCTTGACCTTTCGGATGCCTTTCATTTAAAGCCTGCAGGAAGATATTTTGTAACTGCAAATGGTAGTGCGCTTATCGCATGGCAGATGAGCCGTGAGCGGAAAGCGTGCGGATTTAAGCTTATCGGCAGCCACAGCGATTCCCCCTGCTTACGGATAAAGCCGCGTCCCGAAGTGATGGTGCAGGAGCATTACCTCAAGCTTAATACCGAAGTGTACGGCGGGCCTATCCTATCGACATGGTTTGACCGGCCGCTTTCTGCTGCCGGACGTGCCGTTGTGCGTACCGGTGATCCCCTTGCCCCCAAGGAAATGCTTGTTTCGTTTAAAGGTTCGCCCCTTATCATACCGAATCTCGCCATCCACATGAACCGGGAGGTAAACGACGGGTATAAAATCGAACGTCAAAAAGATCTACTGCCTCTGCTCGGTATCATCAATAAAAAATTTGAAAAAGGCGGATATCTGGTTAAGCTTTTGTCGAAACGGTTGGACGTACCGGTAAGCGATATTCTCGATTTCGATCTCTACCTTTACGATACGCAGCCGGGCAGTTTTTGCGGGCTTTCCGATGAATTTTTTTCTACGGGAAAAATCGACAATCTCGGCATGGCTTATGCTTCCCTTGATGCGCTGATTACGCAGGATGCTCCGCTGGACTATGTAAAAGCCGCCTGTATTTTCGATAACGAAGAAGTCGGGTCGGAAACCATGCAGGGTGCCGGAAGTCCGTTCTTCGCGGATACGCTCAAGCGGATTACGATTGCGCAGTGCGAAGCCGGCGAGCAATGGTTTGAGCTGTTTCAGCAGCAGTTGAGCAGGTCTTTTCTTATTTCCGCCGATCAGGCGCACGGGCTCCATCCGAATTACTCCGAGAAAAACGATATTACCAACTTTCCGCTCGTCAACGGCGGGCCGGTGGTAAAACTTGCCGCTTCGATGAGCTATGCAAGCGACGGAGTTTCGGCGGGGATATTTAAAGATCTCTGCGCAAGAGCCGGCGTTCCTTGTCAGGACTTTGTCAACCGCTCCGATATGAAAGGCGGTTCCACTATCGGGCCGATTACCGCGACGAATCTGCGGATTAAAACGGTCGATGTCGGAAACCCCATCTTGGCAATGCATTCCATCCGCGAATTGGGCGGCGTTGCAGATCAAGCCTATATCACGCAAGTTTTTAATCAGTATTATAAAGAGTAATCAGGCTCCCCGCATCCCAAAGCAGCTGCTGAATCCCATTTCTCTGCGGGGAATAGGATTCGGTGGTGCTTCCTTAAGATGTATGTTAAAAATGCCGAAATTACAAGAGAAAGGGGCTTTTGTGCGCGTTTATGCCGAATTTAAATGAAATTACCAAGTTTAGAGACGAACTGAAAAATATTGCTCACGAAGAGGAAATAACTGCTCGGTGGGGTGAACGGGTTTATGACGAACTACCTCCGCCGGATCCTGCAGAGGTACCTGACATCGATCTTGACGCTTTGCTGCCGGCGGATGCGGAAAAACCTGCCGATACGGCCGGCGCTGCTGCCGAATCTCCTAAAACCGAGCCCGTACCGGAAAAACGTGCCGAGCCTGTCTCCGATAGGTTTGATACCGTGCCGGTTACGGATGCCCCCGACATCTCGGCGGATAGCCCCTTTCCCGCCGATTTCGGCAATATCGGCACGGAAAATGTAGCCCGCACTGAAACTCCCCCAAAAAACGATGAGCCGAGCGCAAAGCCGGATGAACCTGAGGTTGTTTCGGGCGATGCCTATCCCGTCGATGAAGAAGGAATGCCGGATACTTCGGATATGGATGCTTTCCTTTCCTCATTTAATTTTGACGATATTTCCGGAGGCGATACGGACGCTTCCGATACCGCCGGCTCCGAACCTTCTGAACAGACACCGGACGAATCCGGCGATTCTTTCGGCTTTGACACCGATTTTGACGATAACGATTTTGCTGCCGATTCGGGTTCTCTCGATACGGCTCCGCCCGATGATGCCGAGCCTGCCGCCAATTCGTCCGGTGCCGACGATTCGTTTAATTTTGACGACATGCTTTCCTCTTTCGATTTTGATCCCGAACCGATAAAAGCGGATCAGATTACGCCCACCGATGATGATGTGGCGCCGGAAGATGTGGAAACACTGGATGAACACGACGAAGTTCCGGTAAATGACGATATGCTTGCAGAAGAGCGTACCATCCCCGATATTAATATTCCCGATATCGATTTATCTGCTTTTGATTCTCTTTCCAATGGTGATGTGTCAGGCAATTCCGAAGATCACGGTGCTTTGGATGAATTGGAGCAAATGGAAGATCATCCGTATCCCAATGCCGCTTTGAATATGGACGAAGATGAAGAAACCGCTCAATTCCCCGCATCCGATGAGCCGGCTGTTTCTAATGCGTCTGAGGATTCTGCTGCGGGCAAGGACGCCGATGCATCCGGCAATTTGGAAAATATGGACGAACTTTCGCTCTTTTCGGAAAACAGAGAGGAGCCCGGAGCAGTCGATAGTGAAGCCTCGGAGGAGGAGCCTGATACTCATTCATTTGAATTTAGTATGGAACCTCCTGCTTCCGATCCGATCGGCATTCAGCCGGCTCCTCAGATTGATGCAGGCTTTGACGGTATCGGTATGCCGGAGCATATAACCGACACCTTTTTTACTCAGCAAGAAAACGATGCCGGGGATCAAACCGGTTTTGCGTTGGAAGAAAACCCGCTCGATAGCGATATAACGGAAGTAGTCGACGATCAATTCAACCTGCCTGATAATTTTAAGGATTTTTCGGCTGATGCGCATACGCGGATGTTCGATTCCGTTATTGCAAAGAGTACCGGTTCCGCAGAAGACAATGAAACGTTAACAATATCGGATGATGATTATTTTAGATTTTTAAACAAGCTTGAATCATTCCCCTTTAACGTGCAGCTTGCCATTCAGGACTATATTGCGAACGGTGACGATCGTCCCGAGAACAAGATGAATTTTATCCGCTTTGTGCTGGAAAAAGATTCACTTAAAAAAGTTGTCAACAAACTTGAAAAAATAATCGATAGGCCTATTCCTATCCCGCGCGGTTTCCAACGGCAAAGTGTCGAAGAATACGAACGGCAAAAACAAACCTTTAAATATTGGTTCATGCACCGGTTTTTGCCTGTGGCGGTTATGTCCGCTATTGCGCTAATCCTCATATTCTGTATTTCGGTCTTATCATGGCAGTTTATTTATAAACCGGTAACGGCGGAGTCCCTTTATAAGACGGGGTATGCTTATCTGGATAACGGCCAATATGAAACGGCAATAGAAAAATTCAATCAAGCGGGTGAGTATAAACGGAAGAAAAAATGGTATTTTTCGTATGCGCGTGCCTTTAGAGCAAAAAAACAGTTTACCGCTGCGGAAAGAATGTATCTCCGTCTTATTTACGATTTTGATAACGACAAGCAAGGCGGATTGGAATACGCCGATATGCTAAGTACCGACCTGCGCAATTATGAAAAGGCGGAAACGGTTTTGCGCCGCCGTGTACTCGATCATCATGTCAATGATAAAGACGGCATGCTTGCGCTCGGCGATGTGTACATGGATTGGGCGGATGAAGATCCCGAAAAATACGGCGATGCGGTAAAAATTTATAGCAGACTGATCGAACTGTACGGAGAAAACGATACCTTCCTATTACGCATGATGAGGTATTTTATCCGTACCGATAACCTCGCGGAAGTGCTAAATCTGAAAGATCATTTTTCTTCCCGTATAACAAAGATCGGGGCTGCAAATCTTACCGAATTGAGCGGGTACTTACTCGAAAAACGGTATAACCCTCAACCGCTCGATTCTGAAAAACTCCGTGCAAAAATCGATGACGTCCGTATGCTGCTGGAAAAGGCTGTACAGACGGATAAAACGATGCCGGAGGCGTATTATAATTTAGGACGCTTCTTTATCTATAATAATAAGCAAGACGGTGCAATAGAAAATTTGACCGAAGCAATTAAATTGTTTGAAACGGCAGCCCCAATGACTGCACGCCGTACTGTCCGGTATGTCGATGCAATGCGCCTGTTGGGAGAGCAGCTGGTAGAGCAGAAAAAATATCTTGACGCTCAAACGCTCTATGCCGATGCGCTCAGCATATACCGCGATTATACAGCATTTAAGCCGCTGCCGCCGAATAGGGATATCGGTAAACTCTATGCGGATTACGGAGATATCGACTATTTTATTTCATATAATTTTGATTCGGCGCTCGAAAGCTATCAAAATGCAGTAAAAGAACTGTACAATACGCCGTCGGTTAATTACCGAATCGGCTATATACACTATCAGCAGGAAAATTACCGGCAGGCGATAGAGGCAATGAGCCTTGCATATTCGGAAAAGGCAAAAGATAAGAATCTGCTGTACGGATTCGGGAATGCTTTCTTTAAGCGGGGCGATTATTTTGCCGCCTTAGCTGCGTATGAAGAACTTTTGGCGTTGTTGAATGCACAGCGTTCGCGGAAAGAACAAGCATTGACAAATGCCCGGGCTGATGACGCAGCATTTATTGAGCGTTATATGCAGACGGCTAATAATTTAGGTGCAACGTTGAGCCGGTTATCCGAGCGTACCGGCGATTCGCAAAGAAACGGGCGTGCACTGGCATTATATGCGGAAGCAACCCGCGCGTGGGATGCCTTAACCAGAAATCCGCAGACAATGATTCGCGCAAAATCGGTCGGTTTAGCTTATTTGAATACCCAAAATATGCTGAACGCAAAGAGTTCGTACCAATCGGAAATTTACACCGATATACCGATGATTCTTGAAAATGAAAGAGCGCTGGAACAGGAAGAGGCTAAGTAGTCTATGAATACGGAAATTTTGAAGTATATTAACGCAGATACTGCTGCCGGTCTTACAGGCGTATTATGTACGATTATCGAAGCGCAGGGCTCTTCTCCGCGGGAAGCGGGAACCTCGATGTGGGTAACTGCTGATGTTGTCCGCGGTACGGTAGGAGGCGGAGTCTCCGAGCATGAGGTTATCAAAAAAGCCCGCGAGATGTTGAAAACCGGAGATGTTACCTGTATTATAAAGAAAAATCTTACCGCAGAGGAAGGCCTTGCCTGTGGAGGTGCAATACAAGTGTATCTTGAAAAAATAGGGAATGACCCCGAACTGTTTATCTTCGGCGGAGGACATGTCGGACGGGCTCTTGCAAAAGTCGCTTCTTTTATCGGTTTCCGCGTTACCGTTTGGGACGACCGTACCGACTGTGTTACTGAAGACTTATTCCCTAAAGCGCGGCGTCTGTGCTGCCCGCTGGAGCAGCTCTTTTTAGAAGGGAAGACGGCAGCATCCCAAGACAGCGCTGCGCCGCAAGAATCCGCACCGGAGTCTCATCCGCTGCTGCTCTTTCACGACAATGTGTACTGCGTTGCCGTTACCCGCGGACACCGCTGCGATGCGGATGTGCTGCGTTATCTCTACGGTAAAAAACTTGCCTATATCGGAATGATCGGTTCATTTGAAAAAAACGCCGCGGTCGTAAAAATGCTTGCCGATGAAGGCATCAGCAAAGCCTACCTTGATTCCATCTATAAGCCGATTGGCCTGCCTATTAAAGCGGAAACACCGGAAGAAATTGCAATATCCATCGCCGCCGAACTTATTGCAGTGCGGCATCACGGTAATCCAAAACTGCTCCGCAGCGGCTACGCAGATTCCCGCCACGGATAGTCTGTGGGTTTTGCATCTACCCTATGTTCAATTTTCATAACCGCCTCACCGTAAATGCTTTTCCCAATCGCGCCAGCTCACATAGGAAGTACCGTTGATGTCCATACTCATATCGGATAAATAAAACACTGCATTTTTTGCCGTTTCATCATTCAGCAGCTGCAAATATTTTTTTGTACTGCGCGACAGCTTTGCATCCGGGGCATTGGAGCTTTTTATCTCAATCGCAAAAGTGCGGTTCCAATCCGCAATCGTATCTACCTCCAAACCCTTGCTGTCCCTAAAAAAGGTTAGATTCGCTTTTTTGCCCTGATTCATGCGATATTTCAGTAATTCTGAAACGGCAAAGGTCTCAACCGCTGCTCCCTTGTATCTACTCAAGAGTAAATCCTCTTTTGTCTCCAGCCGTAAAAGATGACACAGCAGCCCGGAATCAACAAAATAGAGCTTCGGCGTTTTTACAATACTTCTTCCAAGATTATTGGTGTTCGGTTCAAGGAAGTGGATAATAAACGAAGCCTCTAAAATAGAAAGCCAGCTCTTGACCGTCGGTGCGGAAATACCGGTATCCCGCGCAATGCTATCCATAGAAAGCAGCTGCCCGCTCTGCACCGCGCAGATTTGAACAAACTTTTTAAACAGCGAAATATTGCCGGAATTAATCTGATCCCGTATATCCAAGTCCAAGTAGGTATCGATATAATTTTCATACCAATCCTCCGGAATAAAGTGCCGGGCAGTATCATAGAGGGGCGGATACTGACCCGAAAAAATCAGCGTATACGGATTGTCCGGCAGCACATCGCCCGTCTGTAACTCGTGAATAGAAAACGGCAACAGCTTCAAAAACGCCGCCCGTCCAGCCAAACTGTCCGTCATATTTGCTTTTAACCGGAGCTGACTGGAACCCGTTACGATAAACGTTCCCGGAGCGCTCTGTTCTCGATCCACATGCAATTTTATCGCATCAAAGATTTCCGGCACTTTCTGCGCCTCATCAATCACCGCACCATCGGGAAACGCCATAATAAAGTCATTCGGATTCGACGCTGCAAGATCCCGCATTGTCCGGTCATCAAACGTCACATATTTTTTATCAGGGAAAATCGCTTTTGCCAGTGTTGACTTTCCGCTCTGGCGCGGCCCGGTTATCCCAATCACAGGAAACTGAGAAGCCAACCGCCGCAACGTCTCTTCCGCTGTCCTTTTAACCATATCGCGGCTCCCTTTTTTAATCCGACTACGAGTAAACCTGTTTGCCTTTTCTGTTACTGAAGATGTCCAGCATTGGTGGTGATAATCCAAAGTATACTATGGGAGAATCCTAAAGTCAATATAGGTAATAATCCAAAGTTTTATATGGTGATACTCTAAAGTTTTGATGGGTTGTAATCTAAAGTTTTATGCAGTGATAATCTAAGGTCTTGTTTTTATATGGTGGTTCCCTCACTCCGTTCGGGTCGCTACGTCTGCTGTTTCGCTTTCGCTCCATTCCTCCACTTCGTTTCGGAACGCCTGCGAATCATGTACGTTCTAAAAAACGGAAGCTTTTTCTTCATCAGTCAATACGATTGCCGATGGTCTTTTACCCATAAAAAGCCCTCCCAAATTTTGCTATGGGCATTATATCATAACTTTCAAATACAGCCTATTTGTTAAGAAGATGAAGTCGTAAGAGGACAAAGAGTGCCAAGCAAAGGTGCTGAATCAATATCAATACAGAATCCCCCTATATCTTCTGAAACAGTTATTAACCAAGTAAAAATGCTGCCGGAGCCGCTATTGGATTCTTTCGAATAACCCTACAGCGGCACTTTGCGGTTTGGTATTACTCAACGTATTGCATATTCCACAGCCCAGTATTCAGTGTGCAAGGGATATTGTGTAAAATAGAAAGCAGTTGCGACAGCACCTCGTAACCATCTTGCATTGATAGAGAAAAGACCGGCTTAGCATCTTCGGTGCTTATTACCTGTATCTGTGTCAGCGTTTCCTGCATTGTGGATTCTGCCGATTTCTTCCCCGGCACGTATAGCACTGTTGCAATACCGGCAGTACGGGCTGCGGCAACAGTGGTGCACAGTTGTTCGCTCAGGTTGCGTTCGCAATCAAACTGAACATAAAAACCGACCATGCTCTTTTGTGCAGGTGTGTCGCTCGCTGCTATAAACTGAAACAAGACCGTTTTATACACCGGACGGATTTTTTCCAGATGTTCATCAAGAGATATTTTTTTTGCAGCAGCTTGAGCAAAAATACCTTCCGCAGCTTCTGTACCAGTACATACTGCACAATCTTCCTGAGGACACAGGATAAGAACTCCGCTGTTTTTTACAAGCCTCCTGCACCGTTTTCTTACCTTTCTTGACTTATCATGCCTTGATTCCGGCAGCATATCCGCAGTCAGTATCGGACTTTGTACCGCATACGATGTGTTCTGCGGCTCCGCTGAATATGCATCACTGGGGAAGTTATTACTGACATAGATAACAGGCGGACTTTCCATTAACTCGGTATATGATTTTCGCGGAATATACATTCCTGCACCGTGTATATATTTACGCTGCTCATGCCGCAAAAAAATTCCTTGTGGCATAGAAATAGTAATGATACGTTTTTGAGTATCTAACAGCCGGAACAACAACTCAAATACCATCCGTACTCCGGTAGATTCAAAGATGTGCGACTCAGGATATACTGTTATGCTACTCTGTGGCTTTTTGCCTTCATATATTGTGATGGTATTGCGGTCTTTATAAAGTAGTGTTTCAGTACCCATCAATGCAGCAAAAAACCATGCATGTTCAAAACTAATATTATATTGCCAGCAATACTTTTCAGTGAGTATGTCCGTACCCCTGCCGGTATCATAAGAAACCGTAATGATATTACAATTTTCAAATATCTTTCTGATACTTTGCGTGGTACGAAATCTTTCATACGCATTTTTCTGCGGTCCACTTGCATAAAATTCCCGCTGATATGTAATGATCTTTTTTTCAAACGATTCATCATCAATGAGGAAAATTGCCTGACCTACACTATTATCAGCTAAGGCATGAAAAGCATTGTTTTTTCCATCGTAGGCATTGTATATACTTCCAGTATGATCGGTCATATTTTACTCCTAAAAAACGGCTCTATCCGTATTTATTATATAAAACTTTTTTTGATTTTTATTGAAGGTGGAATAGTCAATATCAGTTCAGAGGGTACGCCGATTGAATAAATAAAGTTGATATTTTTACGGTATGAGGATTTCTATCATTCACTTGACGCCGCCTATTTCCCGTGTTACCATATTCGTTATGATGGTAAGAAATTCTGCTGCCGCATCACAGGCATTTTTCTCACAGCCTCGTTTCAATAATCACAGGATCGCTGTCTCCGCAGCAGATACAGTGCGTGTAAAAGCGCAAACTAGCGAAATGAGTAAAGTTTCTTCCATATTATACCCCCCCCCCCAACACTTTTAGAAATATGCGGCGCATCTACTGCGTCGCATCGTCAAAACTATACATCCTTGTATAGTTTTGACTGCGAGTTTCGGCGGTGCCGAAACTCGCTACTGTTTAATACGAGCGGCATCCGTGCCGCTGCTGAAAAATCATCAACGTATCAAAGATACGCCTCCGCTTTATTTTTAGCTTATTTCAGAACCGCTATGGATGGCGGCGGCTGCCAACAGCAGCGTCTATTTTCAAAAGCTTACGGAAAAATTTTTTCAAAAGCATTTATTCTCTATGACTGCATTACTGCCTCTGTTTTAAGTCTTTTCTTTGTATTTTTTATACTTTTTTTAGAAAATTTACGCCGTCATTTACCTATACTTATATATATGAATCATATTCCAATCAACAACCCCGGCGCAGCTTGTGAGCATAAACTCGCCGCACGACTAGAAGGAGTAACACTATGAAGAACATTCCTACCCCGTCAAAAGAAGAATGCTCAAAGTATTTGGAAAAAGAGAACGCTGAACATTATACGGTAGGAGCAAAAGCCGTTACGCAGATTTTTAAGCTGTATCCTACCAACACCGTGCTGGAAGAAGTATTGGTAAAAGTTTTGGTATTAAACGACTTATATTCAACTAATATTTTGGGAACGTATGCGGTTGCAAAGCACATTATCGGCTTGCATATCGATGAAAGATTGAAAAACGGCGATGCATCGCTTGTTACTGACATTGCGCACATCGAATTAAACGGAAAAGAAAAATACTTTTATTCGTTTGCAACAAAATACTGCGCTATGCATCAGCCTGAGCTGTTCCCGATCTATGACCGCTTTGTCGGTGAGATGTTACGATATTTCCGAAAGCAGACTCGTTTTACACGGTTTGCGAATGCAGACCTAAAAAACTATGCAAAATATCGTACCATTTATGATGCATTCATACAGTTCTTTGCATTGAATGATTTTACATACCGGCAGGTTGATAACTATCTATGGAAACTCGGGAAAGAACACGTGCAAGAAAAGGGGAAAAAAGAAAAATAATAATGGCGTTTTATAGTTATTGTCAGGAGTTGTAGGAAATACTCACATATAAATCACAATAACGAGTAATTATTATACCCTGGAGCAAAGCGCCGGGGTATTAGAGCATCCACGCGGATAAGCAAAAGGAGAAATATCCAATGGAAACAAGAAAACAGGAATTTGTAGGAACAATTCGGAAATGCCCGAATTGCGGTGCAACGTTACCGGGATTAGCAGCCGTATGCCCACAATGCGGACATGAAATTACCGGTGTCGATGCAATCGGTTCTGTTAGGGAGTTTTTTAATACCTATCAGTATGAGAAAAGCGAAAGGCGCCAACTGAATCTGATAAAGAATTATCCGGTTCCGAATACAAGAGAAGATATTATTGAGTTCGCATTACTTACAGCGCAGCAGGTAAAATCTTTATTGAGTTCAGAATATCTAAAAAAGACCATGGATTCTGATACGACTGTGACAGATCCTGAAATTGCAGTAAAAGGCGTTGTAGGAATCTTTAAAGACACTCTTTTGGGAGATAAAACCAAGACCATAGGAGAGAAAAGTGAAACAGTTTCGAACGCAGAATTTTTAGCAGCATGGAAAGGAAAATTTGAGCAGATCAATATGAAAGCTAGTATAGTATTTGCGAATGATCCTAAAACACTCGAACACATTCGCAAAATTATTTCAGATGTCTTAGCAACCGAGGAAAAATTAGAGCAATCAGAAAAGAAAAGGCTAGCTGCTGAAAACAGAAGTTATGCGTTCGTGTTGATACCAGCGTTCCTTATATTATTTTTAGGAATAGGGGGGCTATTTTTTTTAGGTAACAATGGGGAAAGTTCAAAGAAACAGGAAATACAAAGACTCGAAACTCTTGAAAAAACGATTATACAAGATATTGAAAATGCAGACTATGCTTCTGCAGAGCTGAAGATTATTGACTTACGATGGAGAGAAAGCCCATTAAAAAATAAAGCAAATATTCAACTTTGGGATGAAAAACGTGAGTTATTGCAAAAACGAATAGAAGATGGCCGCAAAAAAAAGAAGGGTAAGTAACATGGGATTTTTTGGACGTAAAGACGACACATTAAAAAAGAATGAAGGCGGATTTATGGACGCAATCCGCTGCGATCAAACAGACTATCTTATCTGGAAATGGCGTCCGGCAGGGCAGGGTGTCGGTACAACGGTCAAGGAGAATGCAATCCGCTACGGTTCTTCTTTAAACGTGAAAGACGGCGAGGTCGCGGCATTTGTCTATCACCAAAAAGACGGTACGATGCAAGACTTTATCGTAGGACCGTACAACGATACCATCAAAACGGCAAACTTTCCTGTGCTTGCAAAAATCGTAGGGCTTGCCTTCGGTGGAGCATCTCCGTTTCAGGCGGAAGTTTACTACATCAACATGGCGGGGCTTATTCAGCTACCGTTCGCTGTGCCGTATTTCGATATGTTTGATCCGCGCTTGCCGGATTTTCCAATCAGTATGGCGGTTCGCGGCAGCTTTGCATTCGGTATTACGGACTATAAACAGTTTATTAAACTGCATCGGCTTTCAAATTTTGAACTTGAAGATTTTAAAAAACAGATAAAAGACAATTTAGTAAAATTTGTGAAAGGGGTTGTTACTAATATTCCGGACGGCAGTTACGGTGGCGCTCCGATCCCGATTGTGCAGATGGAACGCCGGTTGTTGCAGATAAATGAGTTGGTTCAGCAGTATATACAGCCAAAGCTTTCCGATGTATACGGGGTTACATTGAAAGATTTTAACATTGCCGAATTGGATGTTGATAAAACCTGCGAAGGCTACGGTAAAGTAAAAGAGCTGACGGCAAATTATACGGAGGCATCTCTTAAAACGCAACAGCATATCAATGTGAGCAATATGCAGGAAACAAATCGGTTGCAGATGGATGCAATGAAGCAGAATCAGGCGATCCAAATGGAGAATATGCAAGAGTCGCTTCGCATCAACCGGGAAGAAGGGCAATACGCGCAGCGGCAGGCAACGGAAGCTAATGCGTATGCGGCAAAGCTTCAATCGGAGCAGCAGAATCTCGGTGCATTTGCAATCAAAAATCAGACGCAAGTCGGTGTCGCTGCCGCAGACGCAATGGGTAAACAGGGTGCAAGCGGAGCGGGAAATGTCAACTTAGGCGGTGCAGGCGGTATGAATCCCGGTGCGATGATGGCGAATATGGCAATGGGAACCGCAGTCGGTGCCGGCATGGCAAATATGCTTGGCAACTCTTTTGCCGGTGCTGCAACGGGTATGGGCGCAGGTATTATGCCGGGTATGGCAGCTCCTGCAGTACCGCCGCCTCCTGTTGAAAAAATGTACAATGTTGCCGTCAACGGAGCGGCAACGGGCCCGTATTCGGTACAGCAGCTGCATCAGATGGTAGCGGGTGGACAGCTCAATGTACAAAGTCTTGTTTGGACAGCAGGTATGGCAAACTGGATGGCAGCGGGGCAAGTTGCGGAATTACAAAGTTTATTTGTAAACACCACAGTACCGCCGATTCCTCCTACATTATAGTAAAAGGAGATGCGGCAATATGCAAAACACCAAAGATAGTTTCTTTTCGATGGATAGGTTGGTAGAGTTCGGTATGGGGATGGCAATGAGTCAGCAGATTGCTCAGACCATGAATGCTATGATGGCTTCGATGAAGCAACCGCCACAGGTACAAGTTGCCGCTCAGCCGCTTTATATGCAGCAGCCGATTCAGCAAGGAACTCCTACTCAGCCGGTGTATCGGCAGTATGCGGAAACACCGCAGCGATGGCAGCCTGCACCTCAACAGGTTTCCCAAAATCCGACAGCAGTTTCGCAGGTCGTACAGCAAAGTACAGCAATAACTACGCCGCCGCCGGTTCCGCAGGGCACAGCGCCGGTGCAGCTGCCGCTTCCTGAAGTATTCTATATTTCTCGTAATGGCGGACAGGCTGAAGGACCGTATAGCAGTACGGAAATCGCACGGTTTGTTGCTGAAAAGCAGGTAACGGCGAAAACACCGGTTTGGCAAGCAGGTTCTGCGGATTGGAAAACAGCGGCAGACTTTTCAGATATTATCGCTCTTATTGCGCTTGTTCCACCTGCACTTCCGTCATCAGGACAGTAAAATCATGGAGAAAAACAACATGAAAGTAACATGTAAACTTATTCCGTCTCTTGTTTCTATTGGTATTGCACTGCTCATTGCATACGGTTTTTCTGCTGCGAACATGCAAGAATGGCAGCGATGGCTGATGTTTGCCGTTTGTGCCGTGGAGTTTATTGTCCTATTCGGCGGTGGCTTCGGTCTAAAATATGCAGAGGGCGGCAACATCAATATCACCGTACTTTCTATCATATTTATCATCATTGCGTTGATTATACAACTTATCGCAACTTTTGCAGCGTTCAGCCTGACTCTCTATATCATTGTAAACGGTCTATTAGTACTGATTTATATTGGTATTGCGTACGCCATCGCGAAAGCTCTATAAGGACAGCGCTCCCAAACGCCAATTGCTGTACTTCGACATCAAAAATCTCATCGTATAAAAATTTTTATACTTTTTTGAACATTTTTAGCGGTCAATCGCCTATACTATAGAGCATAAATACTCAATACCTATTTCATAATAAACAATATTCAAAAACTATGAAGGAACCACATTATAGGAGGAAACAATATGGCAACCGATTATTACAAGATGGTACAGTATACACTGCTCAGTGAGGGCGAAAAAGACACATTGGCTCGGATATGCCGTAAACTGGAAGCCATAAGTAAGGAGACGAGGCGTACCGGACTACTACCCCCACTGGAAGATGCTATTGAGGGTATAGCCGCTGAGTTCGGCGGTAAAAATGGAAAATACGCACGGAAGCTCCTCATGCTTGTTGCTCACGGATACGAACAAGAGATTATACGGGGCATAGCTGATAACTACATAGCATCCTCCTGCCAAAATGAATTTGAAGTTTTGTGCTTTACACTGATAAAGACCGGAGCTTGCGCAATTCAAGATGGAACTCATCCAGCAATACTTGCGGAACACTTTGTCAGTTACATCGGTTTTGACGGTGAAGAAGATTTCCGGCAAAGAACCGGCTTCGTAGAAGAATACTATTTTTAAGTGAATAGTGTACACAGAAGTACACTATTCAACAGTATCTTTGCGCTTTAAAAAAGAAGCGTACATAACAAGGAGCATCTATGAACCATGTATCTGAATTACATCTTACATCGGAAGAAAAAACAAATTTGAATCTTCTGGAAATAACGGATAAAGGAATACTAACCGATGTAATTGATAAAAATAGGTTAGCAGGCAGCCTTGTACTGCCCGATAGCGTTATTGAAATCGGTGATTATGCATTTTCCGACTGTTCCGGTTTAACAAGTATTGTGATACCCGATAGTGTTACCGTAATTGGAGAAGCCGCATTTTTCGGTTGCACGGGTTTAACAACTATTGCAGTACCGGGCAGTATTACTGATATTGGAAACGGCGCTTTTGCCGCCTGTGTGAACCTAATGCAGCTTACTGTTGATAATGCCAATGCGGTATATTGTGGCGAGGATAATATTATTTATACAAAGGATAAAAAAAGTTTGGTAGCTGTTGCAGCCGGTTTAAAAGATAGTATTGTTATTCCCAATACGGTTAGTGAGATTCGTCGGCATGCATTCTCCGGCTGTTCCGGTTTAACAAGCATTATGATACCTGATGGTATTACTGAAATCGGTGACTATGCATTTTCCGAATATACCGGTTTAACAAGCATTGTGATACCCGACAGTGTTACGGTGATTGGTGATCATGCCTTTTCCGGCTGTTCCGGTTTAACAAGTATTGTAATACCTGATAGTGTTACAACGATTAGCGGAGCTGCCTTTTCCGAATGTACCGGTTTAACAGGCATTAAGCTACCGAGCTGTATTACGAAGATAGGTATCTGTGTATTTTCTCGCTGTACTTCTCTCACTGGGGTTACGATACCGGATACTATCAATGTGATTGGTCTGTTTGCATTTTCCGAGTGTACTTCTCTCACTGATGTGATAATACCTGATAGTGTTCGCGAGATTCATTTCTTTGCATTTTCAAAATGTACCGGATTAACAAACATTGTAATACCCGACAGTGTTACATCGATTGGGGGGAACGCTTTTGAGGAGATTAACCCCAATGCGCACTTTACCGTGAAAAGCGAATCGGTAAAAGAACTGTTAGTAAATAGTGGCAGCAATATACAGGATGAACAAATTACTGTCGAGCCGCGTTTGTAGGATAGAGTATCTACAATCTCTCGGTGTAAAACATCGAGAGATTGTCATGAATGTTCCCACTGTATAAAAATTTTTTATTTTTTTCATACATCTTCAGAAAAGAGTTACCTATACTTATAGATAACTCATGCACACCTATCATGTGTCGGCAGGAAAGGAGAATAACTATGCGCATAATCGATAAATACAAAGACTATTATGATTTCCTCGGACATACCAGTGAGGACAAAGCCCTTGTCTATGACCGGCGCGGGAGTACCCCGCTCAACAAAGAAACGGTTTTATATCACATATATCGCTATTCTCGTGATAATAGCGTGACCTTTGGCTTACAGGCCGGCTTCAAACTGTTTATTCTACAAGCTATTCATTTGCAGGCTGAGCACGATCCAAGAACAAGAATACTACAGCATGTTATCGGAGATATTCAGCTTGTAGACTCTATCGACAATTTTAATTGGGCAGGGCAGCCTTTACAGTTTGTTGATCTGAAACTTCCTTACTCCCTATATAAAAATAAATGGTATACGCACACAGACTCATGGGATAGATCGTATCAACATCAATTAAAAACGGTTCCTGTTATGCGGAGCAAGGGGAATGAACGGCCGGACGAACTGCTCGCAGAAAAACCGCTATTGTGTGATACTGGTATTCCGGCGCTCATTCCGCCGTTTGAAATATATAAAAATCTGGAAATGTATCTTTCGTCACTCAAAACCGAGAAAACGGTTGATATCGCAACAAATGACGAAAAGATTATTAATCACGGATTTGATATGAAGTCTTCTTTTCGCCATCCGGTAAAGTGAGTAATTCACCCTTCAATCGTAGCAGAGAATATAGTTTGAGGAGAAATACTATGGGTCACATTGATGAATCGCCATTAACGGCGGAAGAAAAAGCAAATCTCGCTTTATTGAAAATAACGGATGGAATATTAACCGGTGTAACCGATGCAGAAAAGTTAGTAGGCAGTCTGGTCATTCCCGATAGCGTAACTGAAATTGCTCAGCAAGCGCTTTTTTGCTGCAAGGCTTTAACACGTATTATCATACCGAGCAGTGTTACGAAAATTGGTCCTGGAGCAATTGCCTGCTGTACCGGTTTAACCGGCATTGTTATTCCCAACAGTATTACTACGATTGACAAATATACATTTGCTCACTGCAGCTCCTTAACCGGTGTTGTTATACCCGATAGCGTTACAGCAATTGGTGCGGCAGCATTTTATAAATGTACCGATTTAACAAGTGTTGTGATACCCGATACTGTTACTGAGATTAATCCGAGCGCATTTGCCAAATGTCCTGCTTTAACTGATATTGTTATCCCCGATAGTATTACTGAAATTGCACGAGCCGTATTTGCCGACTGTCCCGCTTTGACCGGTATTGTTATCCCTGCAAAGACTACTAAAATTGGATGCAAGGCGTTTTCCGGTTGTAGCTCTTTAACACGTGTTACAATCCCCGGCACTGTTACGGAGATTGGGGAGTATGCCTTTTCCGGCTGTACCAATTTAACCGTCATGGTTATTCCCAACGGTGTTACTGAGATTGGAGACGGTGTATTTTCCTGGTGTGAGAACCTAACAAATATTACTGTTGATGATGCAAATACGGCATATTGTAGTGAGAATAATATTCTGTATACAAAGGATAAAAAAAAGGTGATAGCTGCAGCAGGAGCCTTAAAAGGTCATATTGTTATTCCTGATAGCGCTACTGAGATTGGAAAAGATGCCTTTTCCGGCTGTACCGGTTTAGCAAATGTTACTATCTCTGATAATGTTACCGTAATTAGCGAGTCTACCTTTTCAGGTTGCTCCGGTTTAACAAGTATTGTGATACCCGGCACTGTTACTAAGATTGAGGCGTATGCATTTTTCGGCTGTAGTTCTTTAACAGGTGTTACGATACCTGACAGTGTTACTGAGCTTGGAAACGGTGCATTCTACGGCTGTACAAACTTAACAAGTATTGTAATACCCGATAGTGTTACTGAAATTGGAGATAATGCCTTTTACGACTGTACCGGCTTAACAAGTATTGTGATACCCGGCACTGTTACTAAGATTGGAGCTGCTGCATTTGCAGGCTGTACCGGTTTAACAAGCATAGTTATTCCCGATAGTGTTACTGAGATTGGCATGTTTGCCTTTTATGACTGTACCGGCTTAACAAGTATTATTATCCCCGATACTGTCACTGAAATTGGAATATATGCCTTTGGCAGCTGTACCGGTTTAACACGTATTGTGATACCTGATAGTCTGACAGCGATTAATGGCGCGGTATTTTATGACTGCACCGGTTTAACCAATGTTGTTATTCCCGATACTGTTACCGAGATAGACATGTATGCGTTTTCCGGCTGTAGCGCTTTAGTAAGTGTTGTCATATCGGACAGCATTACTGAAATTAAATCGGAAGCATTCTCCGGCATTAACCCCGATGCTCATTTTACCGTTGCAAGCGAATCGGTAAAAGAACTGTTACTAAACAGCGGCAGCAATATACGGGATGAACAAATTACTGTCGAGCCGAGTTTGTAGAATATAGAAATTACAGCAAACATAGATGAATGCCTTTAGGAGGAATTGTATGGATCACATCGATGAATCGCTATTAACAGCAGAAGAACAAGCAAATCTCGATCTGCTGAAAATAACTGATAAAGGATTACTAACAGGCGTAACAGATAAAGAAAAGTTAGCAGGCAACCTTGTAATACCTGATAGTGTTACGGAGATTGGAAACGCTGCCTTTTCCGATTGTACAGGTTTAACCAGTGTTGTGATACCCAATAATGTTACGGCGATTGGCAAGCATGCTTTTTCCCGGTGTACAGGTTTAACCAGTGTTGTAATACCCGATAGTGTTACGGCGATTGGTATGTTTGCCTTTGTCTGCTGTACCGATTTAACAAGTATTGTAATACCTGATAGTGTTACGTCGATTGGAAACGCTGCCTTTTCCGGTTGTACAGGTTTAACCAGTGTTGTGATACCCGATAATGTTACGGCGATTGGCAAGCTTGCTTTTTTCCGGTGTACAGGTTTAACCAGTGTTGTAATACCTGATAGTGTTACGGCGATTGGTATGTTTACCTTTGCCGGCTGTACCGATTTAACCAGTATTGTAATACCTGATAGTGTTACGGTGATTGGAAGGGCTGCGTTTGCCGGTTGTACCGGTTTAACAACTGTTGTGATATCTGATAGTGTTACGGAGATTGAAGAGGCTGCGTTTGCCGGCTGCACCGGTTTAACAACTGTTGTGATACCCGCTAGTGTTACTGATATTGGAAACGGCGCTTTTGCCGCCTGTGTGAACCTAATGCAGCTTACCGTTGATAATGCCAATGCGGTATATTGTGGCGAGGATAATATTATTTATACAAAGGATAAAAAAAAGCTTATAGCTGCAGCAGGTACTTTAAAAGGCCATATTGTTGTTCCCGACACTGTTACTGAAATCGGAATAGATTCGTTCTCCGGCTGTACCGGTTTAACAAACATCGTAATACCCAATAGTGTTACT